>NZ_WTLD01000002.1:0-127084 GCF_011379025.1 Polaribacter sp. 11A2H | reverse complement strand
CTATTAACGTCATGGCAACTTCATTAGTTACTCTTGGTTGCTGATTGTTAGAACCAGCATACCCTTTATCCTTTTTTGCTTTATTGGAAATAGAACCATCTGCGTTTCTTGGCCAATACCAAATCTGGCTTGCAGTCATACCGTAAGAATGCGCCAACCAAAAACTAGCTCTTGCATAATTTGGGTCTAAATCTAATTTACGAGACCTTACTGTTGATAAATAATGTAATTCAGAATTAAAGTTTATTTTATTAGGACTTACAGATTTCATAAAATCATATCCCATACACAATTCTCTCCATTCAAAAGCATAATGTTTTTGCCATTCATGAGGTTTCCCCCAAGTATAGGTGTGATCGGCACCAGAATCGTTACCAATTATTCCGCTTAAATCTGTTAACGCTTCTAAATCTATTCCATGCACTCTTTGGTTATTCGTCCAAAGATTTGGCATAATTTTTAAATGCACTTTTGCATCTGCATCGTGTTTTGTTATTTCTGTTTTTAAGAAGGCATACCAATCTGTAACTCTATCCATATTAAAAGCAGCCCAATCATACCAAATTGGAGATCCTTTTAAACTGATATCAATAGGAATATCAATTTGTACATTATTAAAATTTTTAAAATTGGTGTTCCAAACTGCATTTAAAGCAGCTATATTCTGATGTTTTTTTGATAACCAAACTTTAAACTTTTCAATTGTAAATTGAGAAACACCACCAGAAGCCCATGGTAATTTTTTCTTTTTAGCATCAGTATAAGTATAAAAATGAGGCTCGTTAACCAACATATATCCTAACTGACTGAACTTTTTACCTGCTATTTTTGGTATAAAAGCTTCTAATAATTTTGTTTGAATTTCTCTTGCCCCAGGATTATCTATATCATACGCAGTATAGGTATCTTCTCTCATAGAAAAATTTGGACCATATTTTTCTTCTGCCCATTTTGGAACACCTTTATGATTCATAAAAATAAAACCTAAAGAACCATCCGTTTTTTCGTTCAATAAGTCCATTCTTTTTTTATTGATCGTTCCATCTTCTTTTGAAACATAAGTAGGCGTTATAAAGAAACCATCTTGATTTCCATGAAACTCAGTAAGTTCTTTTGTTTTAGGTTTCCAAGTATAATCAGCTAAAAAAACAGGTCGATTATTAAACGTTAACTGGTCATTTTCTACGGTAACTTTTGTCCAATCTACTTTCGGACTCGCTTTTCTAAACGTCTTTTCAGCTAGTAAAGACTCAATTTCGGAAATCGCTTTATCTAACATTAAACTCACTTCCTTCCTTTCGAAATTTGGTAAATCTTCTGCCATTTTAACCGCTTCATTTTTAAAAGAAGGGACTAGTTTATATAAAGATTCATTGGTTTTTATATTTTTCTCATCCCAATTGGCATATTTTAAAAATACTTCTGCAGTTCTAATAGTCGTTTTTTCCTTTAAAACATCAATGTTTTTTTTCTCTGCCTTTTTAACTAATTTTTCTAAAATTTTAATTTTAGAATTCGCTGCTGTTTCTAAAGATTGTCCTTGAACTATATTTGCCGATAAAACTAAAATTATATAAAAAAGAACCTGTTTCATTACCTATTATTTTAAACCTTTATTACTCTTAAATTTCAACTCTTTTTTAGACGCTTCATCTGCTTTTAAAATATTTTTATTGTCGCCTGAATAAGAGTTTTTAGAAATTTCTACATTCTTACAATGTATCAAATCGAACATATAAGCATCCGGAAACTGAACTTTAAAAGTGTGCGTTTGTTTAATGGTATTTCCTTTAATTGTTAATCCATCTACTCTATCTGCCCAAATTATTCTATTGTCAAATGTTTCAATAAAATTGTTTTCGAAAGTGATATTTCTATCATACGTAATCGTATCATCAAACGTTTTTCCTAATCTTGGAGATACTTTTAAGATTGCATGTTCAGAGCCTCCTGTTGCACAATCTACAAATCTATTATTTCTGATAATTACTTCTTCTACATTACCAGATTCAAACCAATAAAAAGTTTCCCCTCTTAACATTATAGAAGACATCATAGAAGATAAATCGTTGTCTTCTATAATAATTTTCTTTGGTGTTTTAATGATGATATTTCTTGCTCTGTGATCTCTAATTATATTTTTTCGCATGGTAAAAGTAGGATTCCATGTTTTGTTTTCTAATAGATCTCCAGTTTTTAAACCTGCGGGAATTTCATTTTTAAAAGTTACATCTGTATAATAATCGTTAATTACTTTTACAGCAGTTACCGTATTTATTTCCGCTCTTTGCGGATTTGGTTGTTTTATAAACCAAACCTCATCATTGATTCCTGCAAACTCAAATCCCATTTGTTGGTCATGCATTAAGGCGATTCTAACGGTTTTATCATTTAGAATTTCTTTTACTTCAACATAGGTTCCATGTACGTTTGTTCCATCATCATACATTCCTTCAAGTCGGCAACCTTCAATTAAAATATCACCTTTACAGTTTGCAAAATGAGTTGCATCTGCAACGATAGACATTACTCTGTCTGAACCTTCTCTAATATAAATTCCTGAATTTAAAATTTTAATATCTTCAGATCTTTCAAACAAAAAACCCATTCCTAAAGCGTGATGAATGGTCACATTATTAAACTCTATGTTTTTAGAATTTCTAGTTAAAAAAGCAGGAGCATATCTATTGTTTAATTTATCTCCTTTAGATTGTAATACAGAACCTACTCTTGGATATTTTTTAAGGTTTTTATCATAAAAACGTAAAATTCCATTCGGTCTTTTTTCTACAAAATTAGATTCTAAGCTTGCATCCCAAGCTCCATAATCTACTGCTTTTGTTTCTTTATTGTGTGGCAAAGAACTGCCTAAAGAAGTAAAATTAAAATGATTGATTCCAGGGAACTCAATCCTTCCTTTACTAAGTTTCCATGAAAACCCTTTTGTATATGGTTTTAGCTCATACCATTGTTCTTTTTCATTTACTGCGGTAACATCACCTTGAAAAGAAAAAGGAATGTCCCAATCTATGGTGATGTTTTTTACATCAACTTTATCTAATCCATCAAATAAAAATGGCAACGTTTGACCTCTAAAAATAAATTCAGAATCATTTCCTTCTATTTCAACGGAATTAAATTTTTCAAAATTAAAAATGATTTTTTTAAACCCATTTCCATGATTGGTAACATACAAGAATTTACCAACCGCATAATCTGTTTTAAAAAAGTAATTTCCTTTTTCAAACACCAATTTAATGTCTTTGGTTTTTGCATTTTCAATTGCTTCTCTCACAACCAAAGTCATATCTCCTTTGCTGTGCTTTATATTAATTATTTCAGTTGCATTGCTATTGATCGTTGCAAAAAAAATAAATACTGCTACTATTTTATATAAACTGTTTATCATAATCGCTTTTTATAAATTAACTCCAGAACCTTGTAAAGATGCATCATGCCCCCACATAATCATCCAAGGATCTGAGGTCTCTTTTTGAAATTTTTTCATCTTACTTTTCATCGACTCTAAGACATCACTAAATTCTTCTTTATATGCAAGATTATCTAGCTCATTTTTATCTTTTGATAAATCATACAATTCAAATTTTGGTCTAAATAGAAAATCTTGTACTTTTTTAGGTCCAAAATATTCTATTTTGTTTCTATAAATACTTTGCCAAGTAGAAGATGCCCATAAATCGGATGCAAAAGGATACTCTAACCTATAAGCAATATTCCAAATTAACTTGTAATTTTTACTTCTAACCACTCTCATTGGGTAGTACATAGTAATTTCATGAAACGTATGTGAAGCATAAATTTCATCCCAACCTTCAGGATTTGTTTTATTTAAAATTGAGTTGAACGATTTTCCGTGAAATTGCTCTTTTTTAAATTCAATTTTTGCCATATCTAAAATGGTTGGTGTTAAATCTACCCAAGAAATCATCGCTTTATTTGTTGTCCCTTTTGTACCCTTTGTTGGATCTTTTATAATACAAGGCAATTTAATTCCTGGTTCATTAACGGTAGTTTTAGCACCTGGAAAAGCCATTCCGTTATCAGAAATATAAATAACAATAGTGTTATCTGCCTTACCCGTTTCTTGTAACATTTTCATCAACTTACCAAAACCTTGGTCTATTCTAGAAATACTCTGGTAATATTGTGCAATTTCTTCTCTAGTCTGTTTTGTGTCTGGTAAAAAAGAAGGGACTAAAACATCTTCTGGATTATAAATTACAGTTTCTACATCTTTATAACCTTCTTTTTTATTTCCAAAACTATTCGGTGTATCCCATTGTTCTGGTTCAAAAGGGTGTCCTCTATGAGGATCATCTGTACAGAAGTATAAGAAAAATGGTTTGTCTGATTTTAAAACATCGGCACAAGCATCTGCCATTTCAACGGTATTTCTAGGATCTGCTTCTAAAACCTGATTAAAGTGATACACTTTTTCTGGAGCTACATGGTATTTACCAATTCTTGCAGTTTCGTAACCAGATTTCTCCATAATAACAGGTAAAGACGTTTCTGTATCATACGTACTAAAGTGATGATAATCATGCACGTGACCATAAGATCCTGTTGCGTGACCAAATTTACCTGATAAAATAACAGATCTACTTGCCGCACAACTTGCACTGGTACAATAGGCGTTTGTAAACTTTACTCCTTCTGATGCTAATTGATCTAAATTTGGAGTTTTAATAACCGGATTTCCATACGCACCAATGGCATCGGTACCGTGATCATCTGCAACAAATAAAATAATATTTGGTTGATTACTTTTTGATACCTGCGCAACTTCCTTCTGTTTTTCTTTACACGCAGTAAACCCCAATACAACTATTGCAAATAGTATTTTTATATAATTAGTCCTTTTTAAATACATAATTGATTATCATTTTTTTTAGTTAGAGAACTTTTAGTATTAGTCATTTTTACAAAATAAATTCTAAGGTTTATATGGAAACATCTTTTTTTAGTGATTGATTTTTACTCTTTAATATCTATTAAAAAAGAAAAAACAACCAAAATATTTCATCTAAAACCTCATTGTAAATTTTACACTTTGTAACTACTGTAAAGTTCTAAAACAATCGTACAGCGCTTGTTTTTGAGAATACATTTCTTGTATCTACCAATAATTTATTCTTAAAACGCCTTCTCTAACTCTATATCTATAAATCTAAAAGCACCTAACGGAATATTTATTTTTACCGAAGAATTTTCTACTTTAAATGCTTCTTCACTTAAAATATCTGTGATTTTTTTAATCTTAATATTATTAAAACTCACAATTGCAGTACTCTCTTCTGGGTTGATGTACCCATTATCTAAAATGGTTAATCTTAAATGTTTTGGAGAGGTTTGTGCAACTACCCAAGCAACATCACCAGAAACAGTAACAGGTAGCTTTTTAGCACTTTCTTTAATCTCTTTTTCTATTATTTTGTAATATTCATCGGCTTTATAAGTTTGACTTCCATCCGCTGAATAATAATTATGTCCGTCTGTAATATATTCCTTTAAAATGTTTTTATAAAAAGGGTGTAAATTTTCTGAAAGTGATTTTCTTACTACATTTTTCTGAGCAAAAACTCCTTTTTGAGGTGGTGTTATTAATACCAATCCGTTTTCATAAGGCGCTAAAAAGTTTAATCTTCTTTCTTTTACTCCTGCAGCATATCTAGAAAAGTCCCATTCTGTAACTGCTGCTCCTGGCCAAGAACCACTTAATCTACTAATTGCATACGGATTATTTTTTTCAAATTCTTCATCATAAAAAATACTCCATTTTACATTAGAACCTTCATCTATATAATGATGATCTGGTTCTTTCATGCTTACATGAACTGGCGAAAAACTTAAAATTTCATTTCTTTTTGGCACATATAAAGCTCCCTTTGCTATCAACTCCCAATAAACACTTAAATAATCTTGATCTACCTCAAAGTTATTAATGTATTGTGCTCCGTAAGAAGTATGAAAAATTAGCATTCTTAAGAAATGATTTGGCAACCTCTGGTATCCTAATTGTCTAGATCTATCAAAAGAAGCATTGTCTGGCACAGACCTTGTTCCCCAAGAATTTACTGCTCCACTTGCCCACATACCAGTTCTACCTGCCAAACTAAGTTCCATAGATTTATCTGTAGTTTCTTCCATAGAAGGCACAAAAACATCTGCAAACTCGCCAGACATTAAACGAGACCAAGGTTTGTTATAATTACTACCCAACCAAGAAACATGCTTAGACCTTAAAAATATATTGGCATTTTTTCCTTGTACATATTTTGCCAAAGGATACACTAAGTCATTAACCAAAAAGTTTAAATTATCTGAATGATCTTCCATTTCTGGATAAATTAAAACTGTTTTTTTACCATTAGCCATATCAACAACTTTCTTTGTTGTGTTTATATGAAACATATACGGATCATTACCATGACCTGCCCAATAAGCAATACCTGGTTCTCCGTTAAACTGATTGGTTATTTGTGCTAAAGCTTCATCACTAGTTAAGGTATATTTCTTTCTTCTATCTCTAGAATTTTTATATTTTTCATTGGTGACTTGAGAACGATCCCAATTTTCTACTTCTCTCATGTGTAATGAGTTTAAGAAAACTGGCGAATCATAATTTTTAGAAATTTCATTTTTTAAACCTACTAAATTATCCGGTACTTTTTCGGTCATAAAATAAACCGGTTGCGATTTTTCTTGATAATTTGGTTTCTGAAACTGATCTAAATTATTTCTGATACTTTTTGTGTTCTCTAAAATGGAAGCAATTTTACCTTGAGGATGTAAGTTTTTAAATTCCTTTTTCCAATTTTTATTTTCTGTATTGATAATATGAATCTGACTTCCTCCACTTTGGCTACTTGCCAAAATAATATTATTTGTTGTTGGGTCTTTCCATAAATCATTATACGCATAGGTACTTACCAATCTTTCTACAGAAGTTTTATAATTCCCTTTTTCATATAAATGAATTTGACTTCCGGCTCTTGATAATAAAATATCTTTTCCGTTTTGTTTAATCACTTCAGAATGTGCAATATCATAACCAAAACTTATTTTATCTAATTCATGAAAAGTAAATGTATCTTCTTTAATACTGTACAAGGTTACCAACAAATCATTTACATGAGCAGATGCACCCAATAAAATTTCCTTTTCACCATCATTATCATAATCAACAATTTTTAAATCTCCTATGGGTCTAATTCTTAGTTTTCCCTTTACAGATTTATCTTGTTGAATTGGTTTCTTTTTAAAAGGAAGATTTTCTAAAGGATTAAAAAAGTACAAAGTTCCTACATTCTGCATGTGATTGTTGGTACCCAAAACTACTAAAGTTTCGGTCTGGTCTTTGTTCTCTACAACTCTTATAAAATTAGTCATGCTCACATTATTCGGAGCTCTTTTTTGACCAACTTTTTTATATGATTTTTCAATTGAAAAAGTGGACGTTTCAATTTCTTTTACTTCCTTCCCTTTTGCATCTAAGTAATAGATTTTCTTATCAAAGCCACCAGCTACAACATACATTTTATTGTCTTTTTTAATTGCAGTAACTGCAAACATAGGTGCATCATTCTTTTTAAAACTCCACAATAATTTTCCTTCAGCATTTAAACAATAAATATTCCCATCAGCATTTGCTGCTAAAATTTCATCTTTACCATCATTATCTAAATCTCGTACCCAAACATCATGATTCATAAAACCAGACAAAGCATTTTTCCAAAGAATTTTTCCATCAAAAGAAACCCCTAACAAAGTTCCTTCATAACTGTTTGCTACTATATAAGAACTTCCTTTATTAATAGCCGTTCTCACTTTTAATATGGTTAGTACCGTTTCTATACTAACGATTGCTTTATCATCCTTCATCGTATTTGGCTTATTAGATGAACAGTTAAAACTCACTAATAACGTAACTGCAATTAGTAAAGACTTTTTAAGAATTTGATTCATATATGGTTCGTTTTTAAACTTACTATAAAATAAGCTATTTAAAAGTTTCTACTTGTACTTGTGAATATATTAAAAGTATGCATGCGTAAATCTAGATAATAAAAAAACGCCACATAAAATATGTAGCGTTTTCATTTATAATATTATTTTAAAATTAAAATCCAGCCCAGGAGCTTCTGGAGCTGCACTAGAAGCTTGCGCCTTTTGTGGATTAAGTTTTCTTAACAGCAACACTTTTAATTAAAAGAATAAATTAATTATTATGAAAGTTTATTATCGTTCTCTGCCCCATATTTACTTGGTGAGACGTTGTATTTTTCTTTAAAAATTTTTGTAAAATGTGTTCTACTTTTAAAACCTGTCATTAAAAAAACTTCGTTTACAGATAATTTTTGATTTACCAGAAATTGTGCTGCCTTTTTTAAACGATACATTTTTATCAACTCAAAAGGAGTTTGATTGGTCAATACTTTTACTTTTTGGTAAAAATGTGTTCTATTCAAATACAATTCTTTGGCTAGTGTATTAATGTCAAAATCTTGATTATCTAGATTCTCTTCCATAATACTATAAAGCTTCTCTAAAAAAGCATTGTCATTTCTATTATTCTTATTATTTTCTTTGGTTAACGGAATACCAACCTGATACCTTTCTCTTAATTGTTTTCTGTTATTAAGTAACGCTTCTGTATTTGTAATTAAACGCTGTACATTAAAAGGTTTCTTTATGTAGGCATCTGCTCCATCTCTTAAGCCTCTAACATGATCTTCTATATTTATTAATGCTGTAAGTAAAATTACAGGGATATGACTTGTTTTTAAATCAGATTTAATTGCAATACATAAATCTAAGCCATTTAGCTGTGGCATTTGCACATCACTAATTACTATATCTGGCCAATTATTTTCTAAAGCCTCTAAACATTCTTGTCCGTCTCTAAAAGCCCTAACTGTAAAATACTTAGACAGAATACCCGTAACGTAGGTTCTCATTTCTAAATTATCTTCAGCATAAAAAACCAAAGCATCAGAAAATTCGCCACTAACAGTTACCGTTGTTAAATCTTCTTCTACAATTTGTTTATCAATTACAATTTCTTTTTCTTTTGGTAGCTCTACCGTTTTTTTATCTAAAACTTCATCTTCTTCTACCTGTTGTTTTACTATTGGTAATTGAAAACTTATAGTAGTTCCTTCATTTACGGTACTCGTTGCATTTATGTAACCATAATGCATCTCTACCAATTTTTTTGAAAAAGCCAAACCAATACCAGAACCAGCAATATGCTCTTTTTGAGTAGATTCTGATTGATAAAATCTTTCAAAAACATGTTCTAAATCTACCTCATCTATTCCCATTCCTGTATCTATAACAGACACATTTAAGTCTTTCTCATCACAACTAAATTCAATTTTAATAGTGTCTCCTGCCTTGGTATATTTAAAAGCATTATTAATTAAATTATTGCAAATCTTTTCAATTTTACTCTTATCACCAGAGACTATAATATTTTTGTTTTTAGCAACAAGCTGAAATTCTTTCTGATCTTTACTTGCCAAAAACATAAAATCGTTTGCTAATTCTTGTAAAAAATCATTAAAGTTAAAACGCGTATAATGCATTTTTAACAAATTAGCTTCTGCCCTTCTAAAATCGTGAACTTGATCTACTAATTGTTTTATTTTTTTAGTTTGACGTTTCACCAAACTTAATTTTTCCGACACATCTAAATTATTCTTATACCGATCTAATAAAACATCTACAGGCCCTGAAATAAGTGTTATTGGCGTTTTAATTTCATGAGAAATATTAGAGAAAAACCGCAATTTCGATTCATTTAATTCTTTTACAGTATCTTTTTCTAATTTCTCTATGGCTACATTATGATTTAAAGATTGAATTTTAGTGATCGTAGAAATAATTAAATAAAGTATTAGTAAAATTAACAATGCGTAAATAAAATAAGCAGTGTTGGTTTTCCAAAAAGGAGGAACAATTACAATTTTTAGCTTTTTAGGTACTGTCCATTCATTTAATGAATTCGAAGCCATAAAACTTAATTCATAATCACCTGGTTGTAAACCACTATAATTAACAACATTATTATTTGATGCTGTTACTACCCAATCTTTATTAATTGGATGTAACTTATACCTTAATGAATGGTTTTTAGGATTAGAAAAATGTAGACTTGCAATATCAAAAGAAAATACGTTTTCATCATGTTGTAGTTCTATCTCTTTTAATTCTGACAAACTACTTTTTAAGATTACCCTATCTTTAATAGTATCTCCAGGAGAAATTGCACGATTAAATATTTTTAAATTCTCTAATTGAACTTTAGGCAATTCTTCTTTATTAATAATCTTATCCGGATTAAAATAACAAAATCCATCTACGCCAGAAAAAAGAAGTGTACCATTCTTCAATTTTTCGGAAGAGAATAAAAAGTCTTCAAAAGGCAAACCATCTACCAAATTAAACTTTCTAAAAACCTTACTTTTTAAATCAAATTTATTTAAACCAATATTGGTAGAAACCCATAAACTATTTTCATTATCAGCCAATATACTCTTTACAACATTATTTGAAAGTCCATCTTTTTCGGTAAAAGAAGTAAAGGCTAATCCATTATCTTTTGTTTCTACTTTACAAATTCCACCACTCTCTGTTCCAACCCATAAATCGCCATTTGGCAACCTTAAAATTGATGTTACAAAATTACTTGATATTGAGGTTTTATCATTTTTATCATTTACAAATTGATGAATACTTAACTCTTCTAATGGTGTATCTTTAAGATTATCAACTCTAAACAATCCGTCTGAATCTACTCCGATCCAGATAAAATTCTTTTGTGGATCTGCATAAATATATCTTGCTAATGCAATTTTTTTAGAATCAAAATAAGGGTTCTCATTTAAAGATTCTATATTTTTAATTGTATTTGAATTATCTATAGTTATTTTAAAAACACCTTGACTAGCACCAATCCAAATATTCCCATATCTATCTTCGGTAAAAGACCTAAAAGCTTGTAATGGACTATTTATAAAATAATTAGATGTTATTTTCTCTAGATTTTTACTTCCTGGTTTTATCCTAAAAAAACCAACTCCCGTAATTTTTAACCAAGTATTTTTTTTTGAATCTACAAAAACAGATGAAACACTTAATAAATAATTTTCAGGTATGTTAAAAGGTAAGGGTTCAAATAGTTCTGTTTCTGTATTAAACAAAGAAATGCCCCCAAAAACGCCCGTAATATAAACTCTTTGACTATCTAAATTAGAAAAATGAGTAATCGAATTAGAAGCAATACCATACTTATAATCCATTTTTCTATTATACTTCTTAAAGGGAGTTTCTTTAATATCAAACTGATATAAACCTTTATTAAAAGTACCAACCCAAATATTATTAGCCGCAGAAATTATGCTACTAATTCTTAGTCTATCTAAACCATCATTAAAATATTGTATTTTAAAAGGTTTTACACTATTACAGGTTAGGTTCTTTTTAATGTCATTAATTTTAAGAATCCCCTTATTTAAGGTACCAACCCATAAATCTCCATTATCATCTATAGATAAGTTATTTAACTGCTTTTCTGATAATATTTGTTCTTTAAAAGTAAATTCGTTTTTTGCTGCATTGTAGCAAACCACTCCTAAACCATACTCTAAATTAATTAAAAATAGAGATTCATTTACCCTAGTAATTCCGGTAGCATAATTGATATTTTTATCTAATATCTTTTTAAAACTATTTTTTAAAGTGTCAAAAAAATACACCCCATTTGATGTAATAAAGACTAAATTTTCATCCTTTAACTCTAAAACATCGTAAAATTTTAAACTGTTAGGTTCGTTTACTTTTGGATCAAATCGATTTATTAACTTATAATCTTCATCGAAGAGAAAGACTCCATTACCTTCTGTTAAACAGTAAATCTTGTTGTTTTTCTTATTGATAAAAACCTTTCTTATTATGGGACCACTATTGTCTTTACCAATAAGTTTATTGGAATATAATTTGATAAATTTTTCTTGAGAAGACTTATATATGGTAACACCCTGATCGGTACCAATCCATATATTTTTTTTGTGATCTTCTGTAATAGACCTAACTCTGTTACTTGTAAGAATATCTTTATCTATAGTATTTTTAAAAGTAACTAGCTTGTAACCATCATATTTATTAATCCCCTCATAAGTTCCAACCCATAAAAAACCATTGCTGTCATTTAAAACGGAGGTAACTCCATTATGCGCTAAACCATCAGAAATAGTGATTTTTTTTGCATACTCAATTTCTTTTTCTTGAGAAAAAAAGCTAATTACACAAAAAAATGTAAGTAAAAAAGCGAAGCAATATTTTTTTAACATTGGCGTATGGAAGTTTAATAAGGCAATAAAAATACTAAAGTTTTTCTGTTTTAAGATAATAATGAATCTATAATGAGTTAGAAAAAATATACTTCTTTTATTGAGTGTCTTTTCTATATTAAGATCTTTAATATAAGTAACAAAACTTAAAATATTTCTTTAAAATTACTTTTCTTCAGAAGATTTAAATGAAGTATGAAATAAAGGAAAACTTAAATGTAAAATTGACTTCATTTTATTTCAGGAATAAGTTAAACTTTTCTATGATAATTTTAAAATAATTCACATTGAGGTTCTTCTATATTAAAAAAGTCAATGTCTCATTCAAGGAAATATCTCAAACAATAAAAAACTAAAATGATGTTACTTAAATCATTTATTGAGTATTTAACAAAAAACTATTCAATTGTTAGTCTATAAACATTTGTTTCTCTTTTGATAAAACCTAGTTTTTGATATAATTTATTAGCTGCAACTCTATCTGGACTCGATGTTAAATTGATGTTTTTAATACCTTTATTAGATGTATATTCTATAGCTAATTGAGTTAATTTTTCTCCAACTCCCTTACCTCTTGCAGCATTATCAACCACTACATCTTCTATCCAAACTTTATTACCGGTAGGTATCTTATTAAAAACAAGAGTTAGCGTACCTAATATATTACTATTTTCTTCGGCTATAAAAAGTACCGTATTATCAGAGCCAACAATATCTTCCAAATCTTTTTGGCTAGGTAATATACAACTAGTGCTAAGTTGTGGAATTAACTTTATAAATGCTTTTAAAATATGGTCATTTACCGTTTCTAGCTTATAAATTTTCATCAGAATAAAATTTGATTTTAATTTCTTATTTTCAACTCCTAATTTAGATAAAAAAATCGTCAATGGCTGCTTTTAAGCTATCCTTTTAGATTTTTAGAAAAGACACTATTTTTAGTCCTCTTTTCTCAGATTCTTCAAGTAAATCAAAGCGATAAAAAGGGTAAATTATAAAAACAAAGAATTTCTATAATTTAGTATGTAAGAATTTTCATCACATTATAAATAAAAAAAGGTGATACTTCCTAATTAGAAAATATCACCTTTATACTACGTATTTGTTTATCTAACTCATAACTCTTGTAAGATGAAAGAATTTTTTATAATCTAAAGGAATCGTACTTATATCAAGCAAACACCCTTCTTTTAAGTAAGGATAAATATCTTCGTAAGTTTTTACATTATATAAACCTACTCTTTTACTAATATGATCTCTTGTTAGCTCACTAGGTTCATTTAAACCTGCAGCCGCAACCAGTTCTAAAAAACTATGAATAGTCGCGTCGTGATATCTTTTTGCTCTTGGTGCTTTATCCTCTACAACTAATCCTTTTACTAAAGATTTATTTTGAGTTGCTACACCAACAGGACAAGTATTAGAATTACACTGTAGCGCTTGTATACAACCAATGGCAAGCATCATTGCACGTGCACTATTACAACCATCTGCTCCTAAAGAAATTGCTCTAGCCATGTGAAATCCTGATATAATTTTCCCCGCTACAATTACTTTAATATCTTTTCTTAATCCAAAACCAATTAGCGTATCATGTACAAAAATTAAACCTTCACGCAACGGCATTCCCATTGAGTTAGAGAATTCTACAGGCGCGGCTCCGGTACCTCCTTCTCCACCATCAACAGTAATAAAATCTGGTTGTATTCCTGTAAAAATCATTGCTTCACAAAAATCCATAAACTCCTGTTTTCTTCCCAAACATAATTTAAAACCAATAGGTTTTCCATCAGAAAGTTCTCTCAATTTTTTTATAAAATGCATAAATTCAATTGGGTTAGAAAAAGCTGAATGAGATGGAGGTGAATGCACAGCAATACCTGGTTTTACGTGTCTTATTTTTGCTATTTCTTCTGTATTTTTAGAAGCTGGTAAAATTCCACCATGACCAGGTTTAGCACCTTGTGATAGTTTAATTTCTATCATTTTAACCGATGGTTTAGTCGCATTTTCTTTAAAAGTTGTTTCATTAAAAGTTCCGTCTTCATTTCTACATCCAAAATATCCTGTACCAACTTGCCAAATTAAATCTCCTCCATGTTCTAAATGGTATTGACTAATTGCTCCCTCACCAGTATTATGTGCAAAATTCCCCATTTTTGCACCTTTGTTTAATGCTAAAACAGCATTTTTACTTAAAGAACCAAAACTCATTGCAGAAATATTAAGTAAACTAGAAGAATAAGGTTGTTTACAATCTTTACCACCAATTAATAACCTTGGAAATTCTTCAATTTCTTTTGGATTATGTTTAGCATACATAGAGTGTTCTAACCACTCATAACCAGAATGGTACAAATCCATCTGAGTCCCAAAAGGTTCTGTATCATTTTCTCCCTTTGCTCTTCTATAAACTAAAGATCTTAAAATTCTATTTAAAGGTCTACCCTGTGTATCCGTTTCTACAAAATACTGCATAATTTCTGGCCTAATAGATTCTAGTATATACCTAAACCTACCTATTAAAGGAAAATTACGTCTAATAGTATGTTTTGTTTGAAAAACATCAAAAAGCCCCAAAATAATTAACGGACCAATTAATAAAAAAGACCAAATAATTGGAAACCAAAATTGTGCAATAACAATAACAGCAGTTGCTATTAGAATAGATATAATTATAAAATATTCACGAACTTTCATAAGATAAATTGATTTTGTTGAAAAAGTTTACTTTAATAGATTATTTTAATTCAATCAAATTTAACAACAAGATTAATTTGTAAATCTATGAATTATATTCCTCTAAAAAAAACCTTGTAACCTCAGTATAGAACTATGTTTTTAAAAGATTAAATTTTAAAAGATAGGAGTTATAGCCATTTTAGTAAAATAAAACGGCAGCAATACTTTACCTCTTCTTACTTATCCACATTGCAAACCAATACCATATTTGTGTTTTTTTAAATTAAACTTATAAAAACTAAATTAGTAATAGTTACATTTACCCTTATAGCATTGTTAAACAATTTTAAATGATTTATAATATGGTAGATTTTTGGTTGATTTACTCCTTTTCATTTCTAAAAAACTAGTAAATATTCACATTTTCCTTTACTAATAAGTCTCTTTTTTCTTTTTAGAAGTATAATCGTTTTATAAGAATCTTTACTAATTTTGTTTTACTTCTGCATGCAGGTAATAACTAGTATTTTAAATTATAAAAGCAGCAACATAAAAAAAAGAATATGATTACTATTAAAGCCGTAAAAGAAGAAGACTTAAAAGATGTGTTAGCACTTGAGCAACTTGTTTTTAATGCAGGTAGTTACCCTGCCTTTGTAATTCGTCAATTGTTTGACATTTCTAACAGTTTATTTATAGTAGCTAAAGAAAATAATCAAATTTTAGGCTTTGCAGTAGGTGCGTTAAACACCAATAACCAAAAAGCTTGGGTTCTATCATTAGGTGTGCATCCAGAAGCTAGGGCTAAACAAATAGGAAAGAAACTAACGAACAAGTTGGTCAACCTTTTAAAAGATGAAAATTGTTTAGAAATATGCTTAACAGTTCATCCTGATAATGCTGCAGCAATTAATATTTATAAAGAGCTAGGTTTTAAAGGCGAAACAATTATAGAAGACTATTTTCTAGAGAATGAAAAAAGAATTATTATGACTCTAAAAAATAGCTAAACCAACAAACTTCAATTGAATTAAAAAATGATTTAATGTCTATCTATTACAATTAGAAAGATACTATAGAAATAATTATTCAAACATCTACTATATAGACTTATAAAATGTGCTATTTATAAGAAATAGTTATTAGAAAAAACTGCTTTATTACTTTAATATTATGAAAAATTTTGTAAATAATAAATGGTTTTTATTACTTGTAATTGCATTGACATGGGGAAGTTCCTTTATGTTGATAAAAAAATCATTGGTAGTTTTTACACCTTATGAAATTGGAGCAATACGAGTTGTTGGCTCTGGGTTACTATTAGGCGTTATTGGTATTCCTGCACTTTTTAAAATGTCGAAAAAAACAATTTTATGGGTAACAATTGCTGGTTTCTTCGGTAATTTCTTACCGATGTATTTATTCCCTATTGCACAAACACAAGTAAGTAGTTCTCTGGCAGGAATTTTAGATTCTTTAGTACCCATTTTTGTAATGATTTTTAGTTTTTTATTATTTGGAATTAATAGTAAAAAAACACAAATGCTTGGTGCCGTAATTGGTTTCTTAGGAGCTGCAAGTATTATCTATTTTTCTGAAGCAAATGCAGAAGATTCTAATTTCTGGTATGTTATGTTGGTTGTACTCGCTGGCGCATCTTATGGTGTAAACGCGGTAGTTATAAAAGAAAGAATCCCGAATTTAAATGCTATAAAATTAACTGCTGCTGTGTATTCTATTTGGGCAATTCCATCTTTGGTCATTTTATACTTTACTGGTTTTGTTCAAAATTTTGAAATGAAACCAGAATTTACAGAACCCTTAAGTTATTTGGCTTTTTTAACCGTTTTTGCTACCGCAATTGCCATGTTATTATATTTTAAATTAATACAAGATACCTCTGCCGTTTTTGCAAGTACCGTAAGTTATTTGCTGCCAATTGTTGCGGTGATTTGGGGCATTTTAGATGGAGAAAAATTTACTTTTTGGTATGTTTTTGGTGGCGCACTAATTTTAATAGGAATTTACTTAATTAGAGAGAAAAAGAAAGATCCCAAATTAGTTCCTCGTGGGTAAGCTTTAAGCTGTTTTTAAAGTAAATAAAGCAGATCTATCTATTAAGTATTCGTTGCTATTATTATAGAAAACCTTGAGAATTAATCGATTTAACAAAAATCTCTTTGAGCAAAAAAATAGTGCTTTAAACTTTCCTGATAAAGTAAATAAATTAAAATACACTAAATCAATCAAATAGATGAAATTAATTCACGAAAAAAGGAAGGGATTGTATTGCTACAATCCCTTTTTTATATTCTTAGAAATGATGAAAATAGATAATTTACTAATTTACTAATTTAATATTAATACTTTTTCTGATTAAACACCTCGCTTAACGTGATCACTTTATAATGAAAACCATTTTTTTACCAACTCTTTTTCAATAGGTGGAACAGTCTTGTGTAAAAAATCATTTTTTAGATTATCATACTTATAATCTTTAGACCATTCTTCAATATTTTCTGACAGTTCTTTTAAAGAATTACAAATAAAGCTTAACTCTTCTGATGTAATTGTTGGGTGAATTGACAAGCGAATCCAACCTGGTTTGTCTGTACTACAACCCAGCAATATTTCATCTTTTATTCTATTAGATGTTGCTTGATCTACATTCAATAAAAAATGTCCGTAAGTTCCTGCACAAGAACAACCTCCTCTAGTTTGAATTCCGAATCTATCATTTAATATTTTCACAACCATATTAAAGTGATGTTTTTCAAAATAAAAAGAAAAAATACTTAGTCGGTCTTTATGGTTTGGTGCTAATATTTTTACTCCCGAAAGGCTTTCTAAAGTTTCAAATACTACTGCATTTATTTCATCTTCCCTTTTCTTAATGTTTACAACTCCCATTTTGTCTTTCAACTGAATAGAAAGTGCAATTTTTATAGCCTGCATAAATCCTGGTGTTCCACCATCTTCTCTTGTTTCTACATCTACAAAATAATCATGCTGTCCCCAAGGATTTGTATAACTTACTGTACCTCCACCTGGGTTATCTGGCACCACGTTTTTATACAATTTTTTATTAAAAACTAAAACTCCAGAAGTTCCTGGACCTCCTAAAAACTTATGAGGAGAAAAGAAAATCGCATCTAACTGTTCGTCTTCATTTTCTGGGTGCATATTTATATCTACATAAGGAGCACAACAAGCAAAATCGACAAAACAGAGTCCGTTGTATTTATGTATTAGTTTTGCAACTTCATGATACGCTGTTTTAATTCCTGTAACATTAGAACAGGACGTTATAGAAGCAATCTTTATTTTTCTGTGCTCGTATTTCTTAATACATTCTTCAAATTTCTTTACACATAACAAACCTTCATCATCACAAGGAACTACCTCAACATCTGCAATTGTTTCTATCCAAGATGTATGGTTAGAATGATGCTCCATATGAGAAACAAAAACAATAGGTCTAATTTCGTCTGGAATATGAGTATGTTCTTTTAAATTTTCTGAAACCTTTAAACCTAAAATCCTCTGAAATTTATTAACAACACCTGTCATCCCTGTACCGGAAGTAATTAAAACATCATTATCATTTGCATTCACATGACGTTTAATAATACTTCTAGCTTCATGGTACGCTAGAGTCATAGCAGCACCAGAAGTAGAGGTTTCTGTATGTGTATTTGCTATAAACGGTCCAAATTCATTTATTAACTTTTCTTCAATTGGTCGATATAATCTTCCGCTTGCAGTCCAATCTGTATAGATTAATTTTTGTTCCCCATACGGAGATTGAAAAGTTTGGTTAATACCAACAATATTTTTTTTAAACTGATTAAAATAATTTTCTAAATCAGATTTTACTATGTTGTTTTTATTTGCTGAAATCATAATTAAAATTATTTAAATTTTTTAACACCTTCTTTCATCCAATTATAATAGTCATCGCTATTAGGCGTATATCCTACTGGCGCATTTAAATCTTCTTCATCATGATTCATTAAAACATAAAAAGGTTGCGTATTAGTCTTGTACTTAATGGTTTGCATTTCACTCCATTTCTGACCAATATACTTTAGTTTTTTACCAGGTCTTAATTTGCTTTCTACCACTTCATCATCCGCTAACTTTCGTTTATCATCTACATATAAAGAAATTAAAATTACGTCATTTTTAAGCATTTTTAAAATATTTGGTTGCACCCAAACATTTTGCTCCATTTTTCTACAATTTACACAAGCATGTCCTGTAAAGTCCATCATTACTGGCTTCCCTACTTTTTTAGCATACGCCAAACCTTTATCATAGTCATTAAATGATAAAATATTATGTGGAGGCATTAAATGTGCTCCATCAGGAATTTCTGTCTGAGAAGCATCTCCAGAACCTAGTTTCATATAACCTACTCCGTAAGGAGATTCGCTATAATGCTGTGGTGGTGGAAAAGCGCTAATTAAATTTAAAGGTGCTCCCCATAAACCTGGTAACATATATAATGTAAAAGTTAATGAAAATAATCCCAAACCTAATCTACCAACAGAAATATGTTTTATCGGAGAATCATGTGGTAATTGTATTTTTCCGAAAAGATATAAAGTTAACCCTCCAAAAACGGCAATCCAAATAGCAATAAACACTTCTCTTTCTAACCAATGTAATTGAAGCACTAAATCTGCATTCGATAAGAATTTGAAAGCCAAAGCAAGTTCTAAGAATCCTAAAACTACTTTTACAGTGTTTAACCAACCACCAGATTTTGGCAAAGAATTTAACCAACCAGGAAAAGCTGCAAATAATGCAAATGGTAAAGCAATTGCTAAAGAAAAACCTAACATGCCCACAATTGGACCTATTTGACTTCCTCCGGCTGCAGCTTCTACTAATAAAGTACCAACAATAGGGCCTGTACAAGAAAAGGATACAATAGCCAGTGCCAAAGCCATAAAAAAGATTCCAATTAAACCTCCTCTATCTGCTTGAGAATCTACTTTATTTGCCCAAGAATTTGGTAACATAATTTCGAAAGCACCTAAAAAAGAGGCTGCAAAAACCAATAATAAAACAAAGAAGATAACGTTAAACCACACATTTGTAGAAAGTGCATTTAATGCATCTGCTCCGAAAAGAAGACTGACTAAAACACCTAATAAAACATAAATTACAATAATTGAAAGTCCGTAAATAATTGCATTTTTAATTCCTGCAGCCTTTGTTTTACTTTGTTTTGTAAAAAAGCTCACCGTCATTGGTATCATCGGGAACACACAAGGCGTTAACAATGCAGCAAAACCAGATATAAAGGCAATTAAAAAGATTGAAATTAAACCTCTTTGATTATTGTCTTCACTTGGTGTGTTTGTCGTGGTACTTTTTATAACACTTTCTTTTTCTGATGTTATACTTGCAGCTGAGATATCTTTTGTAACCGTTGTATTTTTTAACTTAAATTCTAAATCTACATAGGTAGGCGGAAGACATTTGCTATCATCACAAACCATAAACTCTACTTCTCCTATTATTGCAGTAAGTTCTGTACTTGTAATTTTTACTTTTTGTTTAAAAGTTGCACTGTCTTCAAAAAACTTAATAACCATATTAAAAACAGGATCATCTATTGTATGTCCCTCTTCTTCTACAACATTATCTATTAAAGAATAACCTTCATTTTCTTCAAAAGTAAATGAAGTAGGTATTGGTCCGTCTTCTGGTACATTTTGTGAGTATAAATGCCAACCTCTATCTATACTTGCCTTTGCTACAAGGTTGTATTCTATTTCTGATACTTTTTCTACAGAAGTAGTCCATTTTACAGGTTCAAAAACCTGAGCGTGTGATGTAAACCCAAGTGTTAATAATAAAATTAAAATTATTTTCTTCATCTGTTTCTATTTGGTATCAGTTTTATTTTTAAAACTTTTAAGTTAAAGGAGAGTAATAAGGTCTTACTAATTACGTTTTACATAAATAGTGAGCCCCTTTTTTTAAAGCCCCAATATTAATATTTCTAAGGATGCCTACAAAGTTTAATAGGTTAATTATATTATAATTCCGCCTATAAAATGATCTAAATAAATCCACTTTAAAACCATTAAAATTTGGCTTTTGCTTATAATCTATAACTTCATTTTTTTTTCTAAACTTTTTAAGGTCAATTTGCCTTCTGCAACTTTTCTAATTTATAGAAGTTAAACAGCTACTAAGATATCAACTTTATCCGGATTAGCATCAAATTGTACAAAAGCTTAGCTTGATAACGTCTTTTTTAGATCCAGTTAAATTTCGGGTAAGAATTGGTTAGACTAAAAATAGACACATCATTCTAATCATCTTTTTATTATAGATATTAAAAATCTACAAATATAAAAAGCTATAAAACAAGAATCCATTTCAAGTGAAATCCATTTATATATGTAAATAAAACGTTCATTATTCAAAATTTTATAAATACAAAATGCATTGATACAATTAAACTATCTTTGCATAAAAAATAATCAATGCAGTTTTCTGAATTACCTTTACATAAATCTATCTTAAAAGCAGTTGCTGAAGAGCGATTTCACAGACCAACACAAGTACAAGAAAAAGCAATTCCTTTAGTTTTAGCTAAAAAAAACGTAATTGTTTCTGCACAAACAGGTACTGGAAAAACTGCTGCTTTTGCTTTGCCAATAATTCAGCTTTTATTAGATAAAGAAGTAGAAGAGGATAAAAAAGCTAAAAAGAAGATAAAATCATTAATTATAACACCAACTCGTGAGTTGGCAATACAAATTTTAGAAAATTTTGTAAGCTACAGCAAATACACCGATTTAAAAACTACTGCTGTTTTTGGTGGTGTATCTTTAGAACCTCAAAAAGAAATATTAGGTGAAGGTGTAGATGTTTTGGTTGCAACTCCTGGTAGATTAATTGATTTACAATTACAAGGAAACATCGATTTAAGTGCTATTGAAATTTTTGTTTTAGATGAAGCAGATTTAATGCTAGACATGGGCTTTATTGCCGATGTTAAAAAAATAGAAGCATTATGTCCTAAGCAAAAACAAACATTACTTTTTTCTGCAACAATTCCAGAAAAAATAGATGAATTGGCTAAAAGGATTTTAAAAAGTCCTATTAAGATTGAAATAAATCCAGAAGAAACTACCGCAAAAAATATTGGTCAGTTATTGTATTATCTTCCAAAGAAAAACAAAACCGATTTATGTTTGCATTTGTTAAGAAACACCATAAACGGGAAAATAATTATTTTTAGACGTACAAAGTTTGGTGTCGATAAATTAGAAGAATCACTACTTAAAAACGGGTATAAAGTTACGAGTATTCATGGTGATAAAACCCAAGCTATACGTAACAAAGCTATAGAAGATTTTAAAGATAAAAAAGCAAATATTTTAATTGCGACAGATGTTGCAGCGCGTGGAATTGACATTACAAATGTAGATGCCATTATTAATTTTGATATACCAAACATACCAGAAACGTATATTCACAGAATTGGTAGAACTGGTAGAGCTGGTAAATCTGGAATTGCATTTTCTTTCTGCTCTCCAGATGAAAATGCATATATTAAATTAATTGAAACTTTAATTGAAAAAAGAATTAAAATTATTGCAGAACATCCTTACCCTATTGCTCCTCCAAAACACAGAAAAAAACAACCAAACACGGAAAGCAAACATAACAAAGGAAGAAAGTCTGAAGCTTCTAAGAAGAATAAAAAACGTTGGTATTAAACTTAGCCCACCTTTTAAAATTATAGCATAAAAAACCCCAAGTGAAAACTTGGGATTTTTTGTAAATAGAGGAAAAAGTTCAATTAATCTCTAAATCATTTCTCTTATAATACCTTAACAGAACAACCAATTGCTCTTGTGGTTGTTTTTGTTGGTTTTTTGCCTAACAATAAAGCATCAATAACATTTTCTACATATTTTTCTGTTACAGCATCTTCATCTCTAGAACTATTGTCTATTGCACCAATATATTCAACTTTCATACTTGGCTTGCTTACAATAAACACATGTGGTGTTTTTGTTGCTCCAAATTTAGGATATACCTTTTGCCCTTCATCTAACAAATAAGGAAACATGAATCCTTTTTCTGCTGCTCTAACCTTCATGTCTTCTAAACTATCTCCTTTAGATGCTTTTGGGTCATTTGGATTAATTGAAATTACAGGAAAACCTAATTTCTTATATTTTAAATCTAAAGCAATTATTCTATCTTCATTAGCTATAGAATACGGACACGTATTGCACGTAAAAATGATAACAAATCCCTTTGCATCAGAATAATCTGATAAAGAAACCATTCTATCATCAATATTTTTTAACTTAAAATCTTCTATAGTGTCACCTACCTGGTAACCATCTGCAGTTTTTATAGTAAAAGCACTTGCTAATAAAACTACAAATAATATTAAAATTGATTTTGTATATTTCATATCGTTCATTTATTCGTTTATAAAATCGTTTTTAATTCAGACTCTAGTTTTTCATAATCAAAAGATTGTTCGTAAAACTTTCTACCTTTTGCATTGTAAATTAATGTGGCAGGTAATGCTCCAGACCAAGTAGAATCGATTGCTTTAATCCAAACATCTTCATTTATATCATTTAATAAAACCACTTTAGACTGTAAATTATGTTTATTAATAAAAGGAATTAATCTTTTATCTACTTGTTTAGGAAAATCTAAACTCACCAAAATAACCTCTACATTTTTAGCTGCATATTCTTGGTTTAATTTTTCAAATGCAGGTAATTCTTTTACACAAGGCGCACACCAAGTTGCCCAAAAATTTACTACATACGTTTTACCATCATTTTTTTCTAACAAAGGCTTTAACTCATTATATGTATAAGACTTTACTGAGCTTACTTTTTGTGATACTTCTTTTACTTCTCCTTTTTTACAGGAAAATAAAAGGGAGAAAAATAACAAAGTATAGAAACCGTTTTTTAGCATTTTATAAAATTACAAAGAAGATATCTTATTAAAAAACAATTAACTAATCCTTAACAAAAAAAAGGTTGTCTAAAAAAGGATTATATATTGTCACACTGAACTTGTTTCAGTATCTCAACGTACTGAATTTCAAAATTCATAAGAATCTGAAATAAATTCAGATTGACAAAAAACGCCCTTTTTAAACAGCCTCTTTTATTAGAAATATTGTTTTTACTAGAAAATATCGTTTAAAATTTTTGCCAAACGAATTCCTCCTTTTTGCAATTGAGTTCTTACAGTTCCTAAATGATTATAAGAATATCTGTATTTTAAATTCTCACCAACTTTTACAGATTTATAAACTTCTTTTGTAACCTCATGAACTTCATCTACCCAATCTACAACAGTTCCTTTTTCAATAGCTTTAATTTCTGCTTTTGATAAATCTTTTGCATTTTCAGCCAATTCAATATAACTCATGTTATATTCTTCTATTATTTTAGAATCCCAAACCGAGTGTAAGTTTGTACCCTTACCAAACCACTGAAGCTGTATAGTATTACCACCTTTGTCTTCTCTTTGTCCAACATGCATTGGTTGGTGTAAATCTCCAACTAAATGTACCAACATTTTTAAATAGAAAACTTTATCTTCTTCAGAACTATTGTCATCCTTTAAAATCTCTATACATTTATAGATACCAGTAACCATATCTCCTGCCGGATTTTTTTCTGCATCTGCATACTTTTCATCTAAGCCCATATTTACATAATGCCAAGAATAAAATTCATTGTATTTTTTATCAGATTTTATTTCATCACCAAAGGTGGATACAAATGCCAAACTTTGTCCTTTTAACAATTTATCAATTTTTCTTTTGGCTTTGTTTGTTAAATGATTCTCAGCTATTTTCCCCGTAGTTCTATGTCCTGTTGGTCCCCAAAAAACAGTTTCTTCTGCTGAAAAATTTGAGAATAAAAATATCGATAGTATAAAAAGTACTTTAATCTTCATTTTGTGTTTTTAAAATTATGTTTCAACAAATTTATAAAATTATTCTTCACCAAATTTGTAAATCTTAAAAATAATACTATATCTTTACGATATCATTTTAATATCACTTTAAATAAATCTATATGAAAGCAGAAAAAATTATTAAACCAGCAAACGGTTATTTAATGTTATTAATCGTACTACTATTATTTATTGGCGGAATTGTATTATCTGCAATGGAAGAAACAATTGTATATATGATTGTTAGTCTAATTGGCTTTATTGGTTTCTTCGGATTTATTCTTGTAAACCCAAATACTTCTAAGGTAATTTTACTATTTGGTAAATATGTAGGTACTATTAAAGCGAATGGATTGTATTGGGCAAATCCTCTTTATAAGAAAAAAACAATTTCTTTAAGAGCTAGTAATTTCGATTCTGAACGTTTAAAAGTAAACGATAAATTAGGAAATCCGATTATGATTTCTACCATTTTGGTTTGGAGAGTAACAGATACATATAAAGCTGCTTTTGATGTTGATAATTACGAAAACTTTGTACGAGTACAAACAGATGCTGCTGTAAGAAAATTAGCAAGTATGTATCCGTATGATAATTTTGCAGATGAAGGCCATGACGAAGACATTACTTTACGTTCTAGTGTTAACGAAGTTTCTGAAGCTTTAGAAAAAGAAATTGACGAACGTTTAACAATTGCAGGTATTGAAGTTTTAGAAGCAAGAATTGGGTATTTAGCCTATGCTAATGAAATTGCTTCTGCCATGTTAAAAAGACAACAAGCAACTGCAATTGTAGCTGCAAGACATAAAATTGTACAAGGTGCTGTGGAAATGGTAGAAATGGCTTTAAACGAATTAAGTAGAAAACAAATTGTTGAGTTAGATGATGAACGCAAAGCAGGAATGGTAAGTAATTTATTAGTTATTTTGTGTGGAGATAAAGAAGCGTCTCCGGTTGTAAATGCAGGTACTTTGAGTCATTAAAATATCATATATCTAAATAGAAGCCTAAAAAACTAAAATATGAAAGAGTACAAATTTTTAAAACAAAAAATAAGTTGGTCTAACAGCCAGAAAAACTTTGAAGACGAAATAAATGAACACGCTAAACAAGGTTGGCGCGTAATTAATGTATATGCAAATACCAATGGTGGCGTTTATGCCGTTTTGGAAAAAGACAAAAACAGATAAAATGAAAGTTTTTAAAGAAGAACAAAGTTTTAGACAAACTTGGTTAATTGTAGTATTAATTATCGCTTCCATTGTTCCTGTAGCAATGATGATAAAAAAATACTTAAAAGAAGATGCAAATTTGTCTACTCAAGAGTTTTTAATTACAATTGGGGTTATTGTATTATCCGTTTCATTAATTTTCTTTTTTAAACTAACCACTAGAATTGATGAAAAAGGAATTCATTATCAATTTTTTCCTTTACATTTTTCAATAAAATCAATTCCTTGGAATACAATTTCTAAAGCCTATGTAAGAAACTATCAACCTATTACAGAATTTGGTGGTTGGGGCTTAAGAGGTGGTTTTTTCTTTAATAAAGGAAAAGAAAAAGCGGTAAATGTTTCTGGTGATATTGGCATTCAATTAATACTAAAAGATGGAAGAAAATTATTAATCGGAACTCAATTAAAAGAAGAAGCAAAAAGAGTTTTAAAAACTTATAGTTTAAAAATAAATTAATATGATTCGAATAATTACCTATTTAGTAATCACCCTTTTTGGAATATCAGTTTCTTTTGCACAAGTGAAATCTGAAGAAATTTTAATAAAAAATGGAGCAATAGAGCTTCCGGGAACCTTAACTTTTACGAAAGAAAACACGCCTTTAGTAATTTGGATTCATGGATCTGGCCCTATAGACAGAAACGGAAATCAGCCTGCACAAAATGTAAAAGCAAACTATATTAAACAATTTCGAGATTCTATCAATAAAGAAAATATTGCATTTTTTAGTTATGATAAAAGAACGGCAAACAAAAATAATAGCAAGTTATTAGCACATACAAAAATTACAGATTTCACTTTGGATGCAGAAAAAGTAATTTCTTATTTTAAAAATAATAACCGTTTTTCTAAAATTATTTTAGTTGGCCATAGTCAAGGTTCATTAATTGCAATGATGGCTGCTAAAGAAGTTGATAAATATATTTCTATTGCTGGAGCGGGAGAACAGATTGATGAAACCATTATAAAACAAATTACAAAAAACAATGCTCCACTAGGTATTGCTGCCAGGAAACAATTTGATACTTTAAGAGTAAAAGGTAAAATTAAAACTGTTCACCCGTTTTTAATGAGCATATTTGGCAAACCAAATCAGCCTTTTTTATACGATTGGATGCAGTTAAACCCCAAAACCGAGATTAAAAAACTAACTATTCCTGTTTTAATTATTAATGGTGATAAAGATTTACAAGTATCCATAGAAGATGCCCAAATATTACATGCAGCAAATACAAATTCTAAATTAGTGATTATAGAAAACATGAACCATGTTTTAAAAGACATTCAAAAAGAGGAAGACAATATGAAATCTTACTATTCTTCGGAATACCAAATCTCAGATAAACTAATTAAAACCATCAGTTTATTTATAAAAAGATAACATGGCAAAGAAAAAAGCATTCGCGTTGCGAGTTAATGAAGACATGATAAAAGCGATTGAAAAATGGGCTGCAGATGAATTTCGTTCTACAAACGGACAAATAGAATGGATGCTTATGCAAGCACTTAAAAATGCAAAAAGAGAACCCACCAAAAAAGAAGATTAAAAGTAGGTCTTTGAAAAGTACTAAGCAAATATAACATCAACAAGAATATTCCCTTATTATAAGCCTAAGCAGAACCATTTCCTTTAACCAAAGGATTAAAACAACCTAAATATTAATAATAGACGCTCAATTTATATTGAGCGTTTAGTAATTTGTATATTGCCTATTTGATAAAAGTTTGGTAAAACCTATTTTTAGGGTATAATTATGCAAAACAAGAAATTATTAATTAATTTATAGTTTTAGGCTTTTAATTATATAAGCTATAATATATTTACTCTATAACAGATAAATATTACAAAAAAATTGCTGCTGGTTTGCATGAATACTGCTTTTGTCAAGATGTAACTATTTTAGCTAACTTTTTACAAAAATCAACTAAAAGACTTATAATCAACCAGTACAAGCATAAGTATCCTTAAAAAAATAAATGAAAGCCTAAGAATAAAATTAGGCTATTTTTACACAAAATTTTTAAATAGTAATCTTTATAGGTTGCAAGTAGAAATTATTTTAAAAACAGACTTTAAAAAACAATTTAAGTATGACAACACCCACTTTTACAAATGATGCAATCGTTTTTGGAATCTTAATGTTATCACTCGGTTTCGTTTTCTATACAGAAAATATAAAAAGTGGTTTCTGGCATAAGTTTTATAAGATTGTACCTGGTTTATTTATGGCCTATTTTATTCCTGCAATTTTTACTACTGCCGGCATCATATCCCCAGAATGGGAAACCTTAAACACTGCGGGAGAAGTTGTAAAAGGAAAATCGCAATTGTATTATATTTCTAGTCGATTTTTATTGCCTGCTGCCCTAGTTTTAATGACTTTAAGCATCGATTTAAAGGCTATTTTTAACCTAGGTTCTAAAGCATTAATTATGTTTTTTACGGGTACTGTAGGTATTATTATTGGAGGACCAATAGCAATTCTACTAATTTCAATTTTCTCTCCAGAAACGGTTGGAGGTTCTGACTTTGATGCTGTTTGGCGTGGTTTATCTACACTTGCAGGAAGTTGGATTGGTGGTGGTGCAAACCAAACAGCCATGTTAGAAATTTATAAATACAACCCTGCAAAATATGGAGGAATGGTCTTTGTAGATATAGTAGTCGCTAATGTTTGGATGGCTATCTTATTAATAGGAATTGGTAAAAAAGATAAAATAGACAAGTGGTTGGGTGCAGATACTTCTGCCATTGAAGATCTAAAAGATAAAGTATCTTTATTTACTAAAAAAGTAAAAAGGAATCCTTCTGTAACAGACTTTATGATAATTCTTGCTATTGCATTTGGTACCGTTGGTTTAGGTCATTTTACTGCAGCATATTTAAGTGCTTTTTTCAGTGAATTAGTTGCTAGTATAGAATCTGAAACTTGGAGAAACATCTTTACTTTCTTAGGTTCTAGTTTCTTTTGGTTAATTAGTATTTCTACAGTTATTGCAGTACTTTTATCTTTTACAAAAGCAAAAAATTACGAAGGTGCAGGTGCAAGCAAAATTGGAAGTGTATTTATTTATATTTTGGTTGCTACCATTGGTATGAAAATGGATTTAGCAATGATTTTTGATAATGTAGGTTTAATTGCTATTGGCCTTGTTTGGATGTCTATTCATGCTGGATTATTAATTATAGTTGCCAAATTAATTAAAGCTCCTTATTTCTTTTTAGCACTTGGTAGTCAAGCTAATGTTGGTGGTGCAGCTTCTGCACCAATTGTAGCACAAGCATTTCATCCTTCTTTAGCTACTGTTGGTGTTTTGTTAGCCGTTTTTGGGTACGCAATAGGGACAATTGGTGCAATTTTATGTACTATTTTAATGGAATTATCAGCAACACTTTAAAAAAAATGAGCATATTTGCATACGAAAAATATAGATTTATGAAGAAAATTATTACGCTTTTAGTCCTATCAATTTTAATTACGGCATGTTCTTCTAAAAAAGAAGGAAATATGACTGTACAAGGTCAAATTAAAGGTCTTAAAAAAGGAACTCTATACCTTCAAAAAATGAAAGATACATTATTAGTATCTGTAGATTCTGTAAAATTATTAGGTAGTGATAAATTTACTTTAATTGATAATGTAGAATCTCCTGTATTATATTATTTAACATTTGATGGAAATACAAGTGATAAAAGGATTTTATTTTTTGGTGAAAAAGGAATTATTACCATTAATGATAATGTAGAAAATTTTGGTTACGCTCCAAAAATAACAGGCTCTAAAAATCAAGAAATTTTAGATAATTATAATATAATTAAAAATAAATTTCAGGATCAGCGATTAGAATTCATCAAAAAAGATTTTGATGCTAAAAAAGCAAACGACCAAGAATTAGTTACTCAATTAGAGAGAGACTATCAGAATCTTGTAAAAAGAAGAGTTCTATATACTACTAATTTTGCAATTACAAATGCAGGTTTAGAAGTAGCGCCTTACATTGGCTTAACAGAAATGTATGATGCTAGTTTAAAAATGTTAGATACGGTAAACAATTCTTTAACTGATAAAGTAAAAAACTCTGATTACGGAATACGTTTTCAAGAATACTTAAATTCAATCAAAGAAAAATAGTGAAAATATTTTATTCTATTAACTAAAAAAAACGAGCAAATTGCTCGTTTTTTTTAGTTTTAAAAAGTGACAAACAGTCAATTTTAAAATATAGTAAATACATTTCAAACTTCTTTTATCTAAAAAATGATTGCATTTTAAGAACAATTATAAGTAGTTGAAACATATTCTTTAATCTCTAATTAAAGGCAATGTAGAGCATCTAAGCAATCCTTCTTGCTTTGCTATTTGCGAATAGGATACTTCTTCTACGGTAAAACCATTATCTCTAAGCCAGGTATTTAATCTTGTAAAGTTTTTTTCTGAAATAATTACTTCTTCAGAAATTGAAAAAATATTACTATTCATGCTATACATTTCTTCTTTTGTTATTTCAAAAATGTTTTCCTTTCCAAAGAAATCTACTAACCATTCATATTCTCTTTCAATTAAAAAACCATTTTTATGAAGAATAGCTTTGTCTTTTCCTATTGGCTGAAAACAGCAGTCTAAATGCAATGCGTTATCTTTTGCATCTGTATTTGATTTTCTTAACTCAAAAGATTTTACTTTTTTATGAGGAAATAATTCTTGAAGAGAAATTACAGCGTCCATATTAGTACGTGCTGTAATAAAATCTGAATAATCGCTACCAGAATATGTCCCAACAAAAATATACTCATTCCAAGGCATTACATCACCACCTTCTATATGACATTCTTTAGGTAAAACAGCCACTTTTAAAGGGTCTATTTGTGATATTACTTTATCTATTGCCTTATACTCTTTTTCTCTATCTGGAAGAATATTAGCTTCTATAAAAGTATCATCAATAACAAAAGCAATATCTCTGGAAAATATTTGATTGTAATTTTCAATTATATCTGGCCTAAATACTTCTACATTATACTTTTTTAAAACTTCAGCAACAGCTTCCATCTCTAAGTTCATTGCAGATTCTTTAGGGTATGTACCCGCTAAAACATGCTCTATACTTTTAGGGTCATAGCAGTCTTCTACTCTTGGCACACCTCCATTACTTTTGGCAGTACCTAAAATTACAGCCCTTAATCTTGAGGTTTCGTTTTTAATATTTAGTTCTAACATAGATAATATGGATAAAAAAAGCTTCATAAAATATGAAGCTTTGTTTTTGTAAATGTAATAAAATTTATCTTTTTTCTATTTCAACAAATGGTCTGTAATTTTCACCTGTATAAATTTGACGTGGTCTACCTATTGGTTCTTTGTTAAGACGCATTTCTTTCCATTGAGCAATCCAACCTGGTAAACGTCCTAAAGCAAACATTACTGTAAACATTTCTGTTGGTATTCCCATAGCTCTGTAGATTATACCTGAATAGAAATCTACATTAGGGTATAATTTTCTTTCTACAAAATAAGGATCACTTAAAGCTTCTTGCTCTAGACTTCTAGCGATATCTAAAATAGGATCTGTAACACCTAAATCATTTAAAACTTCATCTGCTGCAGCTTTAATAATTTTAGCTCTAGGATCAAAGTTTTTATAAACTCTATGTCCAAACCCCATTAAACGGAAAGAATCATTTTTATCTTTTGCTTTAGCCATGTATTTTTTAGTGTCTCCACCATCAGCTTTTATACCTTCTAACATTTCTAAAACAGCCTGATTAGCTCCACCATGTAATGGTCCCCAAAGTGCAGATATTCCTGCAGAAAGAGATGCAAATAATCCTGCATGAGAAGAACCTACAATTCTTACTGTAGACGTAGAACAGTTTTGCTCATGATCTGCATGTAAAATTAATAATTTATCTAAAGCATCTTTAACAATTGGGTTAATTACAAAATCTTCATTAGGTTGTTTAAACATCATGTACATTAAATTCTCAACGTACCCTAAAGATTTTTTTCCGTAATTTAAGTGCATTCCTTGTTTCTTGCGCATAGTCCAAGCAACTAAAACAGGAAATTTAGCCATAATACGCACAATAGCATTGTACATATCTTCAGTAGACTCTATGTTCACAGAAGATGGATTAAAAGCTGTTAATGCACTTGTTAAAGAAGACAAAACACCCATTGGATGTGCTGTTTTAGGAAAAGCTTCTAATATTTTTCTAACATCATCATCTACTAATGAATGATCTCTAATATCTTTATGAAATTTTTCTAATTGTTCATTAGTTGGTAAATTTCCAAATATTAAAGCGTAAGATACTTCTAAAAAGTCTCCTTTTTCAGCCAATTCTTCAATTGAATAACCTCTATAGCGTAAAATACCTTTTTCACCGTCTAAGAAAGTAATAGCACTTTCACAAGAACCTGTGTTCTTAAAACCAGGATCAATAGTTATCACTCCATTAGTTACTCCTCTTAAAGTTTTAATATCTATGGCTACTTCATTTTCTGTTCCTTTTACAAGTGGAAATTCATAAGATTTATCTCCAATTTGTAATTTAGCTGTATCTGACATTTAATGATGATTTTTTAGTATTGTTAAGTTTGACGAAGATACCAAATTTTCGAGCATTTTAAAAGGGTCTAGTAATAGATTTTAGAAATTTTAAAATAAAAGTAATTTATATGAATATAAAACAAAAAAAACCTCATAATTTCTTATGAGGTAGTATTATATTTAAAAAAAATATTTTTATAGGTTAAAAGCTTTTAAACCTGGAAAATAAGCAGTTGCTCCTAATTCTTCTTCAATACGTAATAATTGGTTGTATTTTGCCATTCTATCAGAACGAGAAGCAGAACCAGTTTTTATTTGTCCACAGTTTAATGCTACTGCTAAATCTGCAATAGTATTATCTTCTGTTTCACCAGATCTATGAGACATTACTGAAGTATAACCTGCATTTTTAGCCATATTTACAGCTGCAATAGTTTCTGTTAAACTACCAATTTGGTTTACTTTAATTAAGATAGAGTTTGCAATACCGTTTTCAATACCCTTAGATAAACGTTCTACATTAGTTACAAATAAATCATCACCAACTAATTGTACTTTATCTCCAATTAATTCTGTTAAATATTTTGTACCATCCCAATCATTTTCATCCATTCCATCCTCAATAGAGATAATAGGATATTTTACAGTCAATTCAGCTAAATAATCTGCTTGTTCTTTACTTGAACGGATAACACCTTTATCACCTTCAAATTTTGTGTAATCATATTTACCATTCACATAAAATTCTGCAGCAGCACAATCTAATGCAATTTTAATTTCTTCACCAAAAACATAACCAGCATTTTTAACTGCTAATGCGATAGTTTCAATAGCATCTTCTGTACCTCCTGGTAAATTTGGTGCAAAACCACCTTCATCTCCAACAGCAGTTGATAAATTTCTATCGTGTAAAACCTTTTTAAGATTATGAAAAATTTCAGAACCCATTTTCATTGCTTCTGTAAATGTTTTTGCCTTAACTGGCATAATCATAAATTCTTGAAATGCAATTGGAGCATCAGAATGAGAACCACCATTAATGATATTCATCATTGGTAATGGTAAAGTATTAGCAGAAACACCACCTACATATCTATATAAAGGCATTCCTAACTCGTTAGCAGCAGCTTTAGCAGCAGCCAAAGAAACTCCTAAAATAGCATTAGCTCCTAAATTAGATTTATTTGGAGTACCGTCTAAATCAATCATTAATTGATCAATAGTATTTTGCTCAAAAACAGAAGTTCCTAACAATTCTGGTGCAATAATATTATTTACATTAGATACTGCTGTTAAAACACCTTTACCCATGTAATCTTTACCACCATCACGTAATTCTACTGCTTCGTGCTCTCCTGTAGAAGCTCCAGAAGGAACTGCTGCTCTACCTAAAATTCCATTTTCTGTAGTTACATCTACTTCAACTGTTGGATTACCTCTTGAATCAAAAATTTGACGTGCGTGAACGCTAATTATTATACTCATTATATTTATTATTTAATTAATTTATGTCTTTAATTTATACTGCTAATTTACAAAAAACCACTCATAAATGAGTGGTTTTAAATAGTTACTTACGAAAACGTTTTCAGTTGAATCAAATTAACGAATGTTAACTTATCACTGATTTAGCTTCCTTAATATTTTTTATAAATTGATCAAATAAATACTCAGAATCGTGCGGTCCTGGGCTTGCTTCTGGGTGGTATTGTACAGAAAAAACATTCTTATTTTTCATACGAATACCAGCAACAGTATGATCATTTAAATGTACATGTGTAATTTCTACATTGTTATTAGCTTCCGTTTCTTCTCTATTGATAGCAAAACCATGATTTTGAGAAGTAATTTCTCCTTTACCAGTCAATAAGTTTTTTACAGGGTGATTAATTCCTCTATGACCATTGTGCATTTTATAGGTAGAAATTCCATTAGCTAAAGCAATCACCTGATGACCTAAACAGATACCAAATAATGGTAAATTTCTTTTTATAATTTCTTTAGCCACTTCTTGCGCTTCAATTAATGGTTCTGGATCTCCAGGTCCATTAGAAATAAAATAACCATCAGGATTAAAAGCAGATAAATCCTCAAATTTAGCGTTGTAAGGAAACACTTTTATATAAGCTCCTCTTTTTACTAAGTTTCTTAAAATATTCTTTTTAATACCAATATCTAAAGCAGATATTTTAATTTCAGAATTCTCATCACCTACAAAATAAGGTTCTTTTGTAGATACTTTAGAAGCCAACTCTAAGCCTTCCATAATAGGTACAGCAGATAACTGTTTTTTTAATGCTTCAATATTATCTACATCTGTAGATATAATAGCATTCATTGCTCCATTATCTCTAATATAAGCTACTAATGCTCTAGTATCAACATCAGAAATAGCAACAAGATTATGCTTTGTAAACCAATCTTTTAAATTACCATTAGAATCTACTCTAGAATGTGTAAAACTAAAATTTCTACAAATTAAACCTGAAATTTTTATTCCATCAGATTCAACTTCATTATCATTTACCCCATAATTACCAATATGAGCATTTGTTGCAACCATTAATTGACCAAAATATGAAGGGTCTGTAAAAATTTCTTGATATCCTGTCATACCTGTATTAAAACAGATTTCTCCAGTAGAAGTTCCTTCGATTCCTACGGATTTACCATAAAAAATTGTTCCATCTGCTAATAAGACAAGCGCCTTTTTTCGTGTTTGATATTTCATTGATAGTTGTTGTGTTTCTTAGTACAAAAATATAAAAAAAGGGATAAACGTAAACGCTTATCCCTTTATATAAATTAAAAAATTTTCATTTTTTATTCTTCAGATTTTTCTTCTGTTGCTGTTCCTTCTACCTGTGGAGTATCTGCTTTTTTGCTTTTTCCTCTACGTGTAGTTTTCTTAGCTTTTTTACCATTAGGATTGTAAATTTCGTTGTAATCAACTAATTCTACCATTGCCATAGGAGCATTATCCCCTTGACGATTTCCTAACTTAATAATACGAAGATAACCTCCTGGTCTATCTGCAACTTTTACAGAGATTTCTTTAAATAATTCTGTAACTGCATATTTATCACGTAAGTGAGAAAATACAACACGTCTGTTGTGAGTAGTATCACTTTTAGACTTTGTTATTAATGGTTCTGCAAAAACTCTTAATGCTTTTGCTTTAGCCACTGTAGTGTTAATACGTTTATGTTCTATTAAAGAACATGTCATATTAGCTAACATTGCCTTTCTGTGTGAAGTAGTTCTTCCTAAATGATTATGCTTTTTTCCGTGTCTCATGACCTTTGTTTTATAATTTCATCTTGCATCAACTCGTTATGAGGAGCAAATTATGAAAAATTAATCTCTATCTAATTTGTATTTTGTTAAATCCATACCGAAACTTAAACCTTTAACAATCACTAATTCTTCTAGCTCTGTTAATGATTTTTTACCAAAGTTTCTAAACTTCATTAAATCACTTTTGTTAAAAGAAACTAAATCTCCTAATGTATCTACTTCTGCAGCTTTTAAACAATTTAAAGCTCTAACAGATAAATCCATATCGATTAATCTAGTTTTTAATAACTGACGCATATGTAATGACTCTTCATCATACGTTTCTGTTTGTGCAATTTCATCTGCCTCTAAAGTGATACGCTCATCAGAGAATAACATAAAGTGGTGTATTAATATTTTTGCAGCCTCAGTTAATGCATCTTTTGGATTGATTGATCCATCAGTATCGATATCGAAAACTAATTTCTCATAATCCGTTTTTTGTTCTACACGAAAATTTTCGATTGCATACTTTACATTCTTAATTGGTGTGTAGATAGAATCTGTAAAGATTGTTCCTATAGGTGCTGAAGCTTTTTTATTTTCTTCTGCAGGCACAAATCCTCTACCTTTTTCTATAGTAATTTCTGCATTTAACTTTACAGACTTATCCATGTTACAAATTACTAAATCTGGATTCAATACTTGAAAACCAGAGATAAATTTCTGTAAGTCTCCTGCAGTAAACTGCTCTTGACCAGATAATGAAATAGATACAGTTTCTCTATCTGTTTCTTCTATTTGTTTCTTAAAACGAACTTGTTTTAAGTTTAAAATAATTTCTGTAACGTCTTCTACAACTCCAGATACAGTAGAAAATTCATGCTCTACACCATCAATTCTTAATGATGTAATTGCAAACCCCTCTAAAGAAGATAAAAGAACTCTTCTTAAAGCGTTTCCTATTGTTAAACCAAAACCTGGTTCTAAAGGTCTAAACTCAAATCTACCTGTAAAATCAGTAGATTCAATCATAATAACCTTATCTGGTTTTTGAAAATTTAAAATTGCCATTCTCTTCGTTTTAATTGTTACTCGGTTGCGCGGTTTATAAACGTGAAGAAATGTTTATAAACCCTTTGGCCGAATTTCAATGTGATTAATTTATTACTTAGAATATAATTCTACGATTAATTGTTCTTTGATGTTTTCTGGAATTTGTAATCTTTCTGGTGCTTTTACAAAAGTTCCAGATTTAGTATCTGTGTTCCAAGTTAACCATTCGAAAACATTGCTGTTAGAAGCTAATGCATTTTCAATAGCACTTAAAGATTTAGATTTCTCTCTTACAGCTACAACATCTCCTTCATTTAAACTATAAGAAGGTATGTTAACTATTTCTCCATTAACAGTAATGTGTCTGTGAGAAACTAATTGACGAGCTCCACTTCTAGAGTTAGAAACACCCATTCTGTAAACAACGTTATCTAAACGAGATTCACATAATTGTAATAAGATTTCACCTGTAATCCCAGAAGCAGCTTGTGCTTGTTTAAACAAGTTACTGAATTGACGCTCTAAAATACCATAAGTATATTTCGCTTTTTGCTTCTCCATTAATTGAGTTGCATATTCAGATTTCTTTCCTCTTCTTCTTGCATTTCCATGCTGTCCTGGAGGGAAATTTCTTTTTTCGAAGTTTTTATCTTCTCCAAAAATTGCTTCACCAAACTTACGAGCAATTTTAGTTTTTGGTCCTGTATATCTTGCCATTTCTTTTGTTGTTATAGATAGGGATTATGAATTAAGGCTTTCTCCTTCGATAATCTTGTTCCTATCAAGTTAAAAAATTAAATTATACTCTTCTTCTCTTCGGTGGACGACATCCATTATGAGGAATAGGTGTAACATCAATAATTTCTGTTACTTCAATACCTGCATTATGAATAGATCTAATAGCAGATTCTCTACCATTACCCGGTCCTTTTACATACACTTTTACTTTACGTAAACCTGCTTCTTTTGCAACGTTTGCACAATCTTCTGCGGCTAATTGAGCTGCATATGGAGTATTCTTTTTAGAACCTCTAAAACCCATTTTACCTGCAGATGACCAAGAAATAACGTCACCTTTTTTATTTGTTAAAGAAATAATGATGTTGTTAAAAGATGCAGTTACGTGCGCCTCTCCAATAGCATCAATTATTACTTTACGCTTTTTTGAACTTGCTTTTGCCATAATTTTTCAGTTTTAGTAATTTAGTTTTCTAACTTTATAGTCAAGACTATTATTAGATCTTTATTACTTTATCTAACTTATTTTTTCTTGTTAGCTACAGTTTTTCTCTTACCTTTTCTTGTACGAGAGTTATTCTTAGTTCTTTGTCCTCTTAAAGGAAGACCAAGTCTATGACGAATACCTCTTTGACAACCGATATCCATCAAACGTTTGATGTTAATCTGTACCTCAGAACGTAGTTCACCTTCAATAGTGAAAGATCCTACTTGTTCTCTAATTGCTGCGATTTGATCATCTGTCCAGTCTTGAACTTTAATGCTCTCATCTACTTTTGCTTCTGCTAGAACTTTAATTGCTCTGCTGCTTCCTATACCAAAGATGTAAGTTAATGCGATAACACCTCTTTTATTCTTTGGAATATCAATACCTGCTATTCTTGCCATTACCCTTGTCTTTGTTTAAATCTAGGATTTTGTTTATTAATCACGTATAATCTACCTTTCCTGCGAACTATTTTGCAGTCGGCACTTCTTTTTTTAACTGATGCTCTAACTTTCATCTGTTTTGTTTTTTTAGTATCTGTAAGTAATTCTTGCCTTTGATAAATCGTATGGGCTCATTTCTAATTTTACCTTATCTCCAGGTAATAATTTGATATAATGCATACGCATTTTACCAGAAATGTGTGCCGTAACAATATGTCCATTTTCTAATTCTACACGAAACATTGCATTAGATAATGCTTCTGTAATTGTTCCGTCTTGCTGAATTGCTGATTGTTTAGCCATATTATTTATTCGATTTTCTGTTGCTATTTCCCGCTTTCATTAAACCATCATAATGACGATTTAATAAGTACGAATTAATTTGTTGCAACGTATCAATTGCAACTCCAACCATAATTATTAATGATGTACCACCATAAAACATGGCCCAACTCTGTTGTACTCCAAACTGAACTACAATTGATGGTAAGATTGATAATGCTGCTAAAAATAACGATCCTGGGAACGTAATTCTAGATAATACAGAATCTAATCTATCTGCTGTGTCTTTTCCTGGTCTAATTCCTGGTATAAAACCACCACTTCTTTTTAAATCATCCGCCATTTTATTCGTAGGAATAGTAATAGCAGTATAGAAATAACTAAAAATGACAATTAACAATGCAAAAATAACATTGTACCATAAACCATTCATATCCTGTAAACTAGCAATTGCTGGAAATCTCTGAGCCAAAGCAACTGGTAAAAACATAATTGCTTGAGCAAAGATAATAGGCATAACACCTGCTGCATTTAACTTCAAAGGAATATAATCTCTTGAACCTGCAACGTTTTGAACATTTCCTACAACTGTTCTTCTAGCATATTGAACTGCAATCTTTCGAACCGCAGTAACTAATAGCACAGTTAATAAAATTACTACAAACCAAACAATCATTTCTATTAAAACCATCATAATACCACCTGCACCCGCATTTGTTGTTTTAGCAACAAACTCTTGTAAAAATGCAGCTGGAAAGTTAGCAATAATACCTACAGTAATTAATAATGAAATACCATTACCAACACCTTTGTCTGTAATACGCTCACCTAACCACATTGCAAAAATTGTTCCGGCGGTTAAAATGATAATTGATGATACCCAAAAAGTAGCTCCACTTACTAAAAAAGCCTCTGGTCCTAAACCAAATTGAGTTTTAATAGCAGTAATATACGTAGGTGCTTGCACTAACGTAATACCTATTGTTAACCATCTTGTTATTTGTGTAATTTTTTTACGTCCACTTTCGCCATCTTTTTGAAGTTTTTGTAAATAAGGAACCGCAATTCCCATTAACTGAACAACAATAGACGCTGAAATATAAGGCATAATACCAAGTGCCATTACTGACGCTCTAGCAAATGCTCCTCCTGTAAATGCATTCAATAAACCTAAAAGACCTCCAGAAGTACTCTCTTTTAAAGCTGAAAGTTGTAATGGATCTATTCCTGGTAATGGAACAGAAGCCATAAAACGATACACAGCTATTAAACCGATTGTAAGAAGAATTTTATTTTTCAACTCCTCAATACTGAAAATCTCTTTTAATCTATTAATAAAATTCATCATTTACGGGATGTTATAAAGTAACAGCTTCTCCTCCAGCCGCTTCGATAGCTGCTTTTGCTGTTGCTGTAAATTTATGTACAGTTATATTTAATTTAGCTTTTAACTCACCACTCCCTAATATTTTAATTAAGTCGTTTTTCCTTGCCAATCTATTAGCAATTAAAGTATCTAAAGTAACTGTATCTGTTATCTTTCCACTATCAACTAAAGATTGTAATTTATCGATATTGATACCTTGATATTCAACACGATTAATATTTGTGAAACCAAATTTTGGTACACGTCTTTGAAGCGGCATTTGCCCTCCCTCAAAACCAATCTTTTTAGAATAACCAGAACGAGATTTCTGTCCGTTGTGACCTCTTGTAGCGGTACCACCTTTTCCAGATCCTTCACCCCTTGCAATTCTTTTTCCTTTTTTAATGGAACCTTCTGCCGGTGTTAAATTATGTAAACTCATTTTTTTAAATATCTTATTTAATTTCTTCGAAAGAAACTAAGTGTTTAACTGTATTTACCATACCAACTATAGAAGGAGTTGCCTCATGCTCTACAGTTTGGTTCATTTTACGTAAACCTAATGCCTCTAAAGTTCTCTTTTGACTTTGTAGACGTCCGATTTGACTTTTTACTTGTGTAACTTTTATTCTTGCCATCGTTCTTAGGTTTATCCGTTAAATACTTTGTCTAAAGAAATCCCTCTTTGTTTAGCAATACCTGCTGCACTACGTAATTGTAATAAAGCATTAAAAGTTGCCTTAACTACGTTATGAGGATTTGATGATCCTTGAGATTTTGATAATACATCATGAATACCAACTGACTCTAGTACGTGCCTTACAGCACCACCAGCAATAACTCCAGTACCATGAGATGCAGGCTTAAGAAAAACTTTAGCTCCACCAAATTTACCTTTTTGTTCATGAGGTAAAGTTGCATCTAAAATAGGAATTCTAACTAAATTTTTCTTTGCGTCTTCAATTGCTTTTGCAATTGCAGATGCAACATCTTTAGATTTACCTAAACCATGTCCAACAACACCATTACTATCTCCAACAACTACGATTGCAGAGAAACCAAATGCTCTACCACCTTTTGTTACTTTAGTAACACGTTGTACTCCTACTAATCTATCTACAAGATCTAACCCACTAGGTTTTACTCTTTCTACGTTTTTATATCCTTGCATAATTTCTTAAAATTTTAAACCCGCTTCTCTTGCAGCGTCTGCTAATACTTTAACTCTACCGTGATATAAATACCCGTTTCTATCGAAAGCGATTGTTTCAACTCCTGCTTTAGTAGCTTTTTCAGCGATTAATTTACCAACTGCTGTAGCTGCCTCGATTTTAGTACTTGCGTTTATTTCTTTATTTCTAGATGAAACTGAAGCTAATGTCACTCCGTTTACATCGTCTACTAATTGAGCGTAAATCTCCTTGTTACTTCTGTAAACCGATAATCTTGGTTTAGTAGCAGTACCAGAAACAATTTTTCTAATTCTACGCTTAATTCTAGCTCTTCTTTGTAGCTTTGATAATGCCATAATGCTATATATTATGCAGATTTACCTGCTTTTCTTCTTAATATTTCACCAACAAACTTAACTCCTTTACCTTTATAAGGCTCTGGTGCTCTGAAAGAACGAATCTTTGCAGCTATTTGACCAACTAATTGTTTGTCAAATGAAGATAATTTAATGATCGGGTTTTTCCCTTTCTCAGATACTGTTTCTATTTTAACTTCTGGAGCTATCTCTAGAACAATATTATGAGAGAAACCTAAAGCTAAATCTAATTTTTGTCCTTGATTAGATGCTCTATAACCTACACCTACCAATTCTAAATCTTTAGTCCAACCTTTACTTACACCTTCAATCATATTTGCGATTAAAGCTCTCATTAAACCATGTTGTGCTTTATGGTCTTTACTTTCTGATGCTCTATCTAAAGTGATAATACCATCTTCAATTGATACTGTAATTCCTTTAGAAATAGTCTGAGTTAACTCACCTAATTTCCCTTTAACAGTAACAACATTGTCTTTTACGTTAACATCTACACCTTGTGAAATGCTAACAGGATTTTTTCCAATTCTACTCATTTCTATAGATTAATAAACATAACATAAAACTTCTCCTCCAACATTCTCTTGACGTGCTTTTTTGTTTGTCATTACACCCTTAGATGTAGAAACAATAGCAATTCCAAGTCCGTTTAATACTCTTGGCATCTCTGTAGAGCCAACATATTTACGTAAACCTGGTGTACTGATTCGTTGAATCTTTCTAATTACTGATTCTTTTGTTTCTCTTTCGTACTTTAAAGCGATCTTAATTGTCCCTTGAACTTTATCGTCATTGAACTGGTAGCTTAAAATATACCCTTGATCAAACAAAATTTTAGTCATTTCCTTCTTCAAGTTTGAAGCCGGAATTTCCACTACTCTGTGTCCTGCTGCGATTGCATTTCTTACTCTAGTAAGAAAATCCGCGATTGGATCTGTATACATATTTATATAAAATTGCGATTACGGTTTTCAAATATCTCTATTTATGCTACAGATTTCTCTGTGATAAATGAACCTATAATCAGTTAAAATTCTTATACTCAAAAAAAATAGAGCGTGCAAAGATACACATTCTATTTTTATATTTGAGCTTTATTTAAAATTATCTACCAAGATGCCTTTTTAACACCTGGTATTAAACCTTGATTGGCCATTTCTCTAAAAGTAACACGAGATAAACCAAATTGTCTCATATATCCTTTTGGACGTCCAGTTAATTTACATCTATTATGCATTCTAACTGGTGAAGCGTTTTTAGGTAATTTTTGCAATGCATCATAGTCTCCAGCTTCTTTTAAAGCTTTTCTCTTTTCAGCATATTTTGCAACAGTTGCTGCTCTCTTACGCTCACGCGCTTTCATTGATTCTTTAGCCATTTCTTAATTTTTTTTGAATGGTAAACCTAATTCTCCTAATAATGATTTAGCTTCTTTATCAGTAGCTGCAGATGTTACAAATGTAATATCCATTCCACTAATTTTTTTAACTTGATCAATATTAATCTCTGGGTAGATGATTTGTTCAGTAATACCTAAATTGTAATTACCTCTTCCATCAAAACCATTAGCTTTTATACCGTTAAAGTCTCTTACACGTGGTAAAGAAGCGGTAACTAATCTATCTAAAAATTCATACATTTTATCTCCACGTAAAGTAACTTTAACACCAATTGGCATTCCTTTACGTAATTTAAATGCAGCAATATCTTTTTTAGACATTGTAGAAACAGCCTTTTGACCAGTAATTTTAGTCAACTCTTCTAAAGCATAATCTATTAATTTCTTATCTGCAATTGCAGCACCAACACCTTTAGAAACAACTATTTTTTCTAATTTTGGCACTTGCATTACATTCTTATAACTGAATTCTTCAGTAAGAGCACTTATAACTCTTTCCTTGTATTCTGCTTTTAATCTTGGTACGTAACTCATGATTATTCTTATTTTTTAGTTTTTTTAGAGACTCTAGTCTTAGTATCTCCATCAACCTTATAACCTACTCTCACAGCTACACCATCTTCTACTAACATTAAGTTAGATATATGAAGTGAAGCTTCTTTCTTTACAATACCACCTTGAGGGTTTTGAGCGCTAGGTTTAGTGTGCTTAGAAACTAAGTTAACACCTTCTACTAAAACTCTATCCTTCTCTTTAATGATTTGTAAAACCTTTCCTTCAGATCCTTTATGATCTCCTGCAATTACTTTTACAGTATCTCCTGATTTTAATTTGAACTTCTTCATCTTGTATAATGATTTAAAGCACTTCAGGTGCTAATGATACTATTTTCATGAATTGTTTCTCACGAAGCTCACGTGCAACAGGTCCAAATACACGAGTTCCTCTCATCTCCTCTGTAGGATTTAAAAGTACACAAGCGTTATCATCAAATCTGATGTATGATCCGTCTTTACGTCTTACTTCTTTCTTCGTTCTCACAACAACTGCTCTAGATACTTGACCTTTTTTTACAGTTCCGTTTGGAGTTGCAGATTTAACAGCTACTACAATCTTGTCTCCAATACTTGCGTAACGTTTTCTTGTTCCTCCTAAAACTCTAATCACTAAAACTTCTTTTGCTCCAGTGTTATCTGCGACTTTTAATCTTGATTCTGTCTGTAACATATTATTTAGCTCTTTCTAGGATTTCTACTAATCTCCAACGTTTAGATTTACTCATAGGTCTTGTTTCCATGATCCTAACAGTATCTCCTTCGTTGCAATCATTCTGTTCGTCGTGTGCAACATACTTCTTCGTCTTTAATACGAATTTACCGTACATTGGGTGCTTTACTCTCTTAGTTTCTGCAACAACAATAGATTTTTCCATTTTGTTACTAGAAACAACACCAATTCTCTCTTTTCTAAGATTTCTTTTTTCCATCTTTAAAACTGACTATAGAATTATTGTAATTCTCTTTTTGTTAATTCTGTTGCAATTCTTGCTACAGTTCTTCTTAAACCTCTCAATTGCAATGGATTCTCCAAAGGAGTTATTGCGTGAGCCATTTTAAGATCAGTATAATTCTTTTGCAACGCTCCAAGCTTTTCATTAAGATCAGCTATAGATAATTCTTTTACTTCAGATTGTTTCATTTTATTTAGAATTATGCGTTAATATCAAAATCTCTTGCTACTACAAACTTCGTTTTTACAGGAAGTTTTTGAGCTGCTAAACGTAAAGCTTCTTTTGCTACTTCTATCGATACTCCACCGATTTCAAACAAAATTCTACCTGGTTTAATAACTGCAACAAAATGATCTGGTGCTCCTTTACCCTTACCCATACGTACCTCTAAAGGTTTCTTAGTGATAGGCTTGTCTGGAAATACTTTAATCCATAACTGACCTTCTCTTTTCATATGACGAGTTGCCGCGATACGAGCTGCTTCTATTTGACGAGAAGTTAATAAATTCTGGTCTAGTGATTTGATACCAAACATTCCATTAGAAAGTTGATTTCCTCTACCAGAAATACCAGTCATATTTCCTTTCGACTTCTGTACCTTACGGTATTTTACTCTTTTTGGCTGTAACATTTTTAATTTCTAATTTTAAAAATTATTTTCTTTTACGAGGTTGAGGACGTTTAGATCTATCACCACCACCTTTATTACCACCTTGTTTTTTAGACAAGCCAACTAATGGAGATAATTCTCTTTTTCCATAAACTTCACCCTTCATAATCCATACTTTAACACCTAGTCTTCCGTATTGAGTATGAGCTTCTACAAGTGCATAGTCAATATCAGCTCTAAAAGTAGAAAGTGGAATTCTTCCTTCTTTATAATGTTCTGAACGTGCCATTTCAGCTCCGTTTAAACGACCTGAAATTTGAATTTTAATTCCTTCAGCGTTCATACGCATAGTAGCCTGAATAGCCATCTTAGTAGCTCTCTTGTATGAAATTCTATTTTCAATTTGACGTGCAACACTAACTGCAACTAATTTTGCATCTAATTCTGGACGTTTAATTTCAAAAATATTAATTTGAACTTCTTTACCTGTAATTTTCTTAAGCTCTTCTTTTAACTTGTCTACCTCTTGACCTCCTTTACCAATAATGATACCTGGACGTGCAGTAGTGATAGTAACGGTTACAAGTTTTAAAGTACGCTCTATAATTACTCTAGAAACACTTGCTTTAAATAATCTAGCATTTACATACTGTCTTATTTTAAAATCTTCAGCTAATTTATCTCCGTAGTCATTACCACCGTACCAGTTAGATTCCCAACCTCTGATGATTCCTAAACGATTTCCTATTGGATTAGTTTTTTGTCCCATTTCTACTTTGATTAATTGCTTAAATTTTTACTACCTAACTCTAAAGTAACGTGATTAGAACGCTTACGAATTCTATGTGCACGCCCCTGTGGAGCTGGTCTTAATCTCTTTAACATTCCTGCGCTATCAACACAAATTGTTTTTACAAATAATTTAGCCTCTTCTATAGATGCCTCTTCATTTTTAGCTTGCCAGTTTGCAATTGCAGACAACAACAATTTCTCTAAATTAATTGAAGCTTCTTTTGGGCTAAATTTTAAGATTTGTAAAGCTTTTTCAACTTCAACTCCTCTTATCTGATCTGCGACTAAACGCATTTTTCTCGGTGATGTAGGACAGTTAGTAAGCTTCGCGAAAGCACGTTGCTTTCTATCTGCTTTTAACTGATCTGCCATGTTTTTTTTACGAACTCCCATATCCTACTATTTTTTTCCTTTATTTTTTGCACCAGCGTGTCCTCTAAAAGAACGAGTTGGTGAAAATTCGCCTAATTTATGCCCTACCATGTTTTCTGTTACAAAAACTGGTACAAACTGACGTCCGTTATGAACAGCAATAGTTTGTCCTACAAAATCTGGAGTAATCATACTTGCTCTAGACCAAGTTTTAATTACAGTTTTGCTACCAGCTTCTACATTAGCTAACACTTTTTTCTCTAATTTATAGTGAACGTAAGGTCCTTTTTTTAATGATCTTGCCATAACTTATTATTTCTTTCTACGTTCTATAATGTACTTATTACTAGCTTTAGTCTTAGATCTAGTTTTAAATCCTTTAGCAGGAATACCATTTCTAGATCTTGGATGACCTCCAGAAGCACGACCTTCACCACCACCCATTGGGTGATCGACAGGATTCATTCTTACTGCGTTAACTCTTGGTCTTCTACCTAACCATCTTCTTCTACCTGCTTTACCAGATACTAATAATTGATGATCTGAATTAGATACAACTCCAATAGTAGCCATACATGTTAACAAGATTAATCTTGTTTCACCAGAAGGTAACTTAACTGTTGCATACTTACCGTCTCTTGCCATTAATTGAGCAAAAGAACCAGCAGAACGAGCCATAACGGCACCTTGACCTGGACGTAATTCAATACAAGAAATTGCAGTTCCTAAAGGAATTTCACTTAATGACATTGCATTTCCAATTTCTGGAGCAATAGCACTACCTGCTACAATTGTTTGACCTACTGTTAAACCGTTTTGTGCAATTACATAACGCTTTTCTCCATCAGCATAACTAAGTAAAGCAATAAATGCAGTACGATTTGGATCGTACTCTATAGTTTTAACTGTTGCGGGAATACCTGCTTTATCTCTTTTAAAATCGATAATACGATATCTTTGTTTATGACCACCACCTATATTACGTGTTGTCATTCTACCCTGACTGTTTCGACCTCCAGATCGTTTTTTCGGAGCAAGTAAACTTTTCTCCGGCTTATCAGTTGTTATGGTGTCGAACCCATTTACAACTCTAAAACGCTGACCTGGTGTTATTGGTTTTAATTTTCTAACTGACATTTTTGTCTTTTCTTAAAGATTGTTATAAAAATCAATGCTTTCTCCTTCTGCTACTTGAACGACAGCCTTTTTGTATCCACTTTTAATACCAGTAACTAAACCTTTTTTAGTAAACTTAGTATTTCTTTGTATTGGATAGTTTAAAGTCTTAACGCTTAAAATAGAAACACCGTAAGTTGCTTCTACAGCTCCTTTGATTTCTAATTTATTAGCTTTTTTATCTACAATAAATGTAAAGCGATTATATACTTCGCTATCATTTGTTGCTTTTTCCGTGATAATAGGTTTTATTAAAATACTCATTATGAATCCCTATTTGGTTAAATTTGTATTAATTCCTTCTAAAGAACCTTCAGTAATAATAATCTTACTAGCATTTAAAATACCATAAGTATTTAAATCTGCAGCATTTATTACTGTAGTACCTTTTAAGTTTCTAGAAGATAAATACACATTCGTATTTAATCCGTTCAAAACAAATAAAGATCTTCTAGCATCTAAAGCTAATGCACCTAATAAATTTGTGAAGTTTTTTGTTTTTGGACTATCAAATTCAAAATCCTCAATAACTACTAAGTTATTATCTGTTGCTTGAATACTTAAAGCAGACTTACGTGCTAAACGCTTTAAGTTTTTATTCAATTTAAAAGAATAACTTCTTGGTCTTGGACCGAACATACGCCCTCCACCTCTAAAAACACCAGACTTGATAGATCCTGCTCTTGCAGTACCAGTTCCTTTTTGTTTTTTTATCTTTCTTGTAGAACCAGTAATTTCTGCTCTTTCTTTAGACTTATGCGTTCCTTGACGTTGGTTAGCCAAATATTGCTTTACATCTAAATAAATTGCGTGATCGTTAGGTTCTATTCCAAATACATCTTTAGAAAGCTCAACCTTTCTACCTGTATCTTTTCCTGTAATATCTAAAACTGCTACTTCCATTATTTCTGAATAGTTACAAAAGCATTTTTGTGTCCAGGAATCGCTCCTTTAACAACAAGTAAGTTCTTTTCAGCAACTACTTTTAATACTCTTAAGTTTTGTACTTTCACTTTATCTCCACCCATACGGCCTCCCATTCGCATTCCTTTGAATACTCTTGCAGGATATGACGCAGCACCAATAGAACCCGGAGCTCTTAAACGGTTATGCTGTCCGTGAGTAGCTTGACCTACACCACCAAAACCATGACGTTTTACAACACCCTGAAAACCTTTACCTTTAGATACACCAGATACATCAACGAACTCGCCTTCTTCAAAGTGACCTACTGTAATAGAATCTCCTAATTTAAAACTCTCTTCAAATCCTTGAAATTCAACGACTTTTCTCTTAGCAGTGGTACCAGCTTTTTTAAAGTGGCCATCTAACGCTTTGTTAGAACTTTTTGCTTTTTTGTCATCGAAACCAAGCTGTAACGCACTATAGCCGTCAACCTCTTCGGTTCTGACCTGAGTGACAACGCAAGGACCTGCTTCGATTACAGTACAAGGAATATTCTTCCCGTTCTCATCGAATAAGCTGGTCATCCCAATCTTTCTTCCTATTAACCCAGACATTTAGTTAAAATTTTAGACGATAGATCTATTTATCCAGCGCGTCTATATTAATAATTTATTTTTTGAAACAATTGTTTCATTTTCGTCCTTTAAATTTCGACCAAAAAAAACAGCGCAAACAAATTCAACGCTGATTTTGTTTTTTCCGTTTTTCCTTCGCGAAACGCTCTGGACATGTTACTATTTCTTAATTTTACTCAAAAAACAGCGTCACCCTACTCTATTTCGGGTTGCAAAAGTATAAAAAACTTTCGGTTTAACAAAATTAAACCGAAAGTTAATATAAAATTACTTTTTTTTTAGAGAGTCTCACTTTCATGAGAACTTCAATTAAAGTTTAATTAAAGTTTAATTAAACTTTAATTTCTACTTCAACACCACTTGGTAACTCAAGTTTCATTAAAGCATCAATAGTTTTCGAAGAAGAACTATAAATGTCTAATAATCTTTTGTAAGAAGCTAATTGAAATTGCTCTCTAGATTTTTTATTTACGTGTGGAGAACGTAATACAGTGAAAATCTTTTTATGTGTTGGTAATGGTATTGGTCCGTTTACAACAGCACCAGTACTTTTTACCGTCTTTACAATTTTTTCAGCAGATTTATCTACTAAATTGTAATCGTAAGACTTTAATTTAATTCTAATTTTTTGACTCATCTTGTAAATATTAAGTAGATTAACCTTTAGATTTTGCAATTACTTCTTCCGATACATTAGAAGGAGTTTCTGCATAATGTGAAAATTCCATAGTAGATGTTGCTCTACCAGAAGACATAGTTCTTAAAGCTGTAACATATCCAAACATTTCAGATAAAGGAACAATTGCTTTTACAACTTTAGATCCAGCACGATCACTCATGTCGTTAACTTGACCTCTTCTTCTATTTAAATCTCCAACGATATCACCCATGTTAGCTTCTGGAGTTAACACTTCTACCTTCATTAAAGGTTCCATGATTTTTGCTTTTGCAGATTTTGCAGAAGCTTTATACCCCATTCTTGCAGCTAACTCAAAAGATAATGCATCAGAATCCACTGCGTGGAAAGACCCATCTCTTAAAGTAACTTTCATTGAATCCATTTCGTATCCTGCTAATGGACCATTCTTCATAGCTTCTCTGAATCCTTTCTCTACAGAAGGAACAAATTCTCTAGGAACATTACCACCTTTAATAACAGAATCGAATTGTAATCCTTGAACACCTTCATCTGCAGGCCCTATTGTAAATGCAATATCAGCAAATTTACCACGACCACCAGATTGCTTTTTATAAACTTCTCTATGATCAGTTACAGCAGTGATTGCTTCTTTATATTCAACTTGAGGCTGTCCTTGATTAACTTCAACCTTAAACTCACGTTTTAAACGATCTACAAGTACATCTAAGTGCAACTCACCCATTCCAGAAATAATAGTCTGTCCTGAAGCTTCGTCTGAACGCACTGTAAAAGTAGGATCTTCTTCTGCTAACTTAGCAAGTCCAATTCCTAATTTATCTACATCCGCTTTTGTTTTAGGCTCAACAGCAATACCAATTACTGGATCTGGAAAATCCATAGACTCTAATACAAGAGGGAATTTTTCAGCAGTTAAAGTATCTCCTGTTTTAATAGATTTAAAACCTACAGCAGCTCCAATATCTCCAGCTTCAATATAATCAATTGCATTTTGCTTATTCGCATGCATTTGATAAATACGAGAAATACGTTCTTTTTTACCTGAACGGTTATTTAAAACATAAGAACCAGCATCTAAACGACCAGAATATGCTCTAAAAAACGCTAAACGACCAACAAAAGGGTCAGTAGCAATTTTAAATGCTAAAGCAGCAAAAGGTTCATCTACACTTGGCTTACGTAATTCTTTTTCTTCTGTATCTGGATTCACACCAATAATACCTTCCTTATCCATAGGAGAAGGCAAGTAACGACATACAGCATCTAAAAGAAACTGAACACCTTTGTTTTTAAATGCAGAACCACAAATCATTGGAATGATTGCCATATCCATAACAGCAGCTCTAAGTGCAGCATGCACTTCATCTTCTGTAATAGAATTTTCATCTTCCATGAATTTCTCTAAAAGATTCTCATCATAACTTGCAACTTCTTCAATAAGGTTTGCACGTAATAATTTAGCTTCTTCTTTTAAGTCTTCAGGAATATCTACAACATCAAATGTTGCACCCATTCCTTCTTCATGCCATATAATAGCTCTATTTTTAACTAGATCTACAATACCTTTAAAGTTCTCTTCATCACCAATGTTTAAAACAATTGGCACAGCGTTAGAACCTAACATAGTTTTTACCTGACCACAAACCATCATAAAATCAGATCCTTGACGGTCCATTTTATTAACAAATCCGATACGAGGCACTTTATAGTTATCAGCAAGTCTCCAGTTAGTTTCTGATTGAGGCTCAACACCATCAACTGCAGAAAATAAGAAAACTAAACCATCCAAAACACGTAATGATCTATTTACTTCTACAGTAAAATCTACGTGACCTGGAGTATCAATAATATTAAAATGGTAATCTTTAGTCTCTGGAAGTATTTCAGCATTTTCTTTTGGAAATTGCCAAGTACAAGTAGTTGCAGCAGAAGTAATTGTAATACCTCTTTCCTGCTCTTGCTCCATCCAGTCCATTGTAGCTGCTCCATCATGCACCTCACCTATCTTGTGAGAAACACCTGTATAAAACAATACACGTTCTGTTGTTGTAGTCTTACCAGCATCAATGTGCGCAGCAATACCAATATTTCTTGTATATTTTAAATCTCTAGCCATTTCTATTAAAATCTGAAGTGTGAGAACGCTTTATTTGCTTCTGCCATCTTGTGAGTGTCAGTACGTTTTTTAACTGCAGCTCCTTCTTCTTTAGCCGCAGCTAAAATTTCAGCAGCTAAACGCTGTGCCATCGTTTTTTCGTTTCTCTTACGAGTATACAAAATCATCCATTTAATAGCCATAGACACTTTACGGTCTGGTCTAATTTGCATTGGTATTTGGAATGTTGCTCCACCAACACGACGAGATCTTACTTCTACGTGAGGCATTACATTAGACAAACCATCTTTCCAAATTTCTAAAGCCGACTTCTCTTCGTCTTCTCCTTTTCTTTCTTCTACTAGCTCTAAAGCGTCATAAAACACTTTAAACGCTACAGACTTCTTACCGCTCCACATTAAGTTATTCACAAAACGCGTTACTAACTGATCGTTAAATTTAGGATCCGGTAATAAGACTCTTTTTTTTGCTGCTCTTTTTCTCATGTCTTTTACATTAAAAAAGTTAATTAATTTGTTACTAGCTCTTTGTCACAAAACATTAAACCAACAGCTAAAAGCTCAAGAAAAACTCAAACTACTAACTACCACCTTAAAGCACTATAACCCTTTACCGATAACTCTTACTTCTTTGGGCGTTTTGCACCATACTTTGAACGTCTTTGGGTTCTACCCTCAACTCCCGCTGTATCTAATGCACCACGTACTACGTGATATTTAACACCTGGTAAATCTTTTACCCTTCCACCTCTAACTAATACTATCGAGTGCTCTTGTAAGTTATGTCCTTCACCTGGGATGTATGCGTTTATCTCATTACCATTTGTCAATCTAACTCTGGCAACTTTACGCATTGCTGAATTAGGTTTCTTTGGTGTTGTAGTATAAACACGAGTACACACTCCACGTCTTTGAGGACAAGACGACAAAGCAGCCGATTTACTCTTCTTAGTTATTTTGGTTCTTCCTTTACGAACTAATTGTTGAATAGTTGGCATACTAAATTATTACTGTTTTTCGTTTATAATTAAACCTTTACTCTTTTTTAAGAGTCCGCAAATGTACAATTATTTTCTAATTATTCAAGTATCAGCAAGTTATTTTTTCTTAATGTTTGTTTTTTCGTTAATTATTAGGATTTTCTTTTACTTTTGATTCTTATATTTTATCCATTTTGAATAAAAAAATTACTCCTTATATATGTATGCTACTTGCACTGCTTTCTTATACAGAAACCTTTGCACAAGCATCTTCTTTAAAACTTACTTCGATAAATAAAACAGAAGCTGCCGTTTTAAATAAAATTAATTATCAAAAAAAACACATAGACACCGTTTTATTAGACTTAGAAATTAATAGAATTTCTGAGTATTTAAAAAACTTAGGTTATTTTACAAACACAATAGATAGCGTTAAAAACACAAACCAGCAATACATTGTTTACTTTAATCTAAATAGTAAAATAGACAGTGCCATTATTACAACAAATAAAGGTTCTGAAATTTATTTAGAAAAATTTAAAATAAAAGAAAACACATTTTCTATTCCAATAGAAAAACTACAAGCCACACTCTCTGAAATTTCTACAAACCTAGAACTAGAAGGAAAGTCTTTTTCTAAAGTGAAATTAAAAAACATCACCATTAAAAGCAAAACACTTTTTGCCCATTTAATAATTAATCCTTCTAAAAAAAGAACGCTAAATAAAGTAATCATAAAAGGATATGAAAATTTCCCTAAATCCTATTTAAAAAATTACTTTAACATAAAATCGTCAGATATATTTAATCAACAAAAAATTTCAGAAATATCTGAAGCATCTAATAATTTAGATTTTATTAAGGAAATTAAATCTCCCGAAATTTTATTTACAAAAGACTCTACATTATTATATATGTATTTAAAAAAACATCAGAATAATAGTTTTGATGGAATTATAGGTTTTGCATCTAAAGAAAATGGAGATCTCTTATTTAATGGGAATTTAGAAATACAATTAAACAACATTTTAAATACTGGTGAAAAATTTGGCTTGTTCTGGAATAGTATTGGTGAAGAAAAACAAGAATTAAAATTAAATACAGAAATACCATACATATTCAACTCTAGATTTAGCCCAGAATTAACTTTCTCTATCTATAAACAAGACTCTACATTTATAAACTCAAAGTTTGATTCTAAGATTGGATACCACATTAATTCTAAAATTAAATTATCATTGACTTATAATGCTGAAAAATCTGAAAATCTAAAAGAAAAATTATCTAATAATATTGAAACCTATAGTAATTATTTTTTAGGGGTTCAATTAAAATATAGTATCCCTAAAAATGATTATTTCTTAAACAATAAATTCCAACTAGACATAAACCCTAGTTTTGGTAGCAGAGAAACAACTAACAAAACTACGAACCAATTTAAAATTGAAGGATCTACATCTTATTTATGGGAATTAAATTCACGAAATAGTATTTTTATCAAAAACAAAACAGGTTACTTAAATTCTGATTCTTATATTAATAATGAACTATTTAGAATTGGAGGCGCAAGTTCCATAAGAGGTTTTAATGAACAAAGTCTATTTACTAATAAATACACATTTGTAAATTTAGAATACAGATACTTAACATCAGAAAAATCTTACCTATATACCATAACAGATTTGGCTAAAGTAAATTTAAACTCTAAAAAACAAAATCTAATAGGATTAGGCTTAGGCTATTTATTTAATACAAGTAACTCACAAATAAATATGAGCCTTTCTTTAGGAAAAGCCAAACAACAAGAAACAGACCTTAAGAGCATTAAACTAACGATAAACTGGAAAAATTATTTTTAATTATTCGCAACAACTTAACTCCGATTAACCTTCTTTTAACATTTTTTAAGAAAAACAATTGCACAATAGATAATTAATACAGATATTTGAGTAAAATAATTCAAATTCAAATAATAATGAAAACAAAGTTTAAAGGATTTTTTACGCTACTATTAGCGTTTCTGATGCAAATTTCTTTTGCACAAGAAAAAAAGGTTTCTGGGACTGTATCAGACGCATCTGGCACACTACCTGGAGTAAGTGTAGTCATTAAAGGCACAAACAGTGGAACACAAACAGATTTTGATGGAAAATATTCTATCACAGCAAAACAAGGAGATGTCTTAAGTTTTAGCTATGTAGGATTTAAAACTATCGAAAAAACAATTGGAAGCACCAACATAATTAACATAGCAATGGAAGAAGATGCTAGTGTTCTTGATGAAATTGTTGTTACTGCATTAGGTATTAAAAGAAGTAAAAAATCTTTAGGATACGCAACACAAGAAATTGGAAATGAAGAGCTATCAACGGTAAAAGAATCAAATGTACTTAACCAACTTTCTGGTAAAGTTGCAGGTCTTTCTATTCAAAGAACAAATAACATGGGTGGGTCTACCAATGTTGTTATTAGAGGGCAAACGTCTCTAACCGGTTCAAACCAAGCTTTATTTGTTATTGATGGTGTACCAATTTCTAACAGAAACACAAATACAGGAACTCAATCTCAAGGAGCTACCGGTTATGATTATGGAAACCCTGTTTCTGACATTAACCCAGATGACATTGAATCTATGAACGTTTTAAAAGGATCTGCAGCAACTGCACTATATGGTTCTAGAGCATCAAATGGTGTTATTGTTATTAATACTAAAAAAGGTAAAGGATCTAATTCTAAAGACTACTCAGTATCAATATCATCTAATGTTACTACTGGAAGTATAGATAAAAGTACTTTTCCAAAATTTCAAAGAGGTTACGGTGCTGGTTATGGTGGAAACCAGTATAATTTTGCCCCATCAGACTTTAATGGTGATGGTATTATAGATAACTACTCTAACGTAAACGATGATGCTTCTTATGGACCTAAATTTGATTCTAATTTAAATTTAATACAATGGGATGCATTATACCCTCAATTACCAGACACTTATGGTGTTGCTTCTCCTTGGACAGCAACTAAAAATGGACCAATAACTTTCTTTGAAACTCCAACTTCTTACACAAATTCAGTTTCTGTGTCAAAAAGACTTGACCAAGGTTCATTTAGACTTTCATACTCTAATTATGATGCTACAGGCTTATTACCAAATAGCTCACAGAGTAAAAACACATTCTCTTTAGCTGCAACTGCTAAGTTAACAGATAAATTAGAAGCAACAGGTTACGCAACTTACATTAATACAGCAACGGTTGGTAGAAACTCTACAGGATACAATGACAATATTGTAGGTTTTATGCGTCAATGGGGGCAAAATAACGTTGATTATAAAAAACAAAAAGATGCTTACTTTTTAACACGTGAAAATATTACATGGAACCCTAAATCACCTACCGATTTAACACCAATATATTGGGATAATCCATACTGGACACGTTATGAAAACTTTCAAAGTGACGGTAGAAATAGATTTACTGGTTATGCTGAGTTAAAATATGAAATTATAGAAAACCTTAGTGTAACAGGTAAGGCTTCTGTAGATCAGTATAGCGAAATACAAGAAGAAAGAAGAGCTATTGGATCTGTACCTACTGCGTTTGGTATTAACGAAGGAAGTGACGGTAGTTACAATAGAAGTGATCAAACTTCTGGATATTTAAGAAGAAACATTAACTCTAGAGAAACAAATTTAGATGCATTAATAAACTATTCTAAAGACTTCTCTGATGATTTAAGCTTTAGCGCATTCTTAGGTGGAAACATAAGAAACAGTACTTTAAACATGATTACAGCTGCAACAAATGGTGGGTTAAAAGTACCTGGTGTATATTCTCTTCAAAACTCTACCGATCCATTACCTAACCCTAAAGAAAGAGACGAAACTATAGAGGTTCAAAGTTTTTTTGCTGGTGCTACTCTAGGATACAAAGATTTCTTATTCTTAGAAGGTACATTGCGTAGAGATAAAACATCTACTTTACCAACTGAAAATAACTCATACTACTACCCTGCAGTATCTGGTTCTTATATATTTTCTCAGAACATGGAATCTAGTTTTATCAAATTTGGTAAATTTAGAGCTAACTGGGCACAGATTGGAAATGCTACAAGTTTTGATCAAATAAATGACACTTATACAAGTTTAACTTCTTTTCAAGGAAACGCTGCCGCAGCTGTTAGTAACTCTAAAAAGAATCCTAATTTAAAACCTGAAATATCTAGATCATACGAAGTAGGGTTAGAAATGAAGTTTTTAGAAAAAGGAAACCTAGGTTTTGATGTTGCTTACTACAAAACAAATACAACAGATCAAATTGTACCTGTTTCTGTAAGTGAAACTACTGGATATTCTAGTAAAATTATAAACGCAGGAGAGTTAGAGAACAAAGGTATTGAAATATCTGCTTTTACAGAGTTTGACATAACCGAAGACTTAAAATGGAATTTAAACGTTAACTGGTCTAAGAACAAAAATACAGTTGTATCTTTAGCAGAAGGTTTAGATGAATTATTGTTAGGTTCTTTTAATGCACAAGTTGTAGCAAGAGTAGGAGAATCTTATGGTTCTTTGAAAGGGAATGATTATACTTATAATGAAAATGGACAGAAAATAATAGGTGCAAACGGAATACCTGTAGCTAGCGCTTCTGACCAGATTATTGGTAACGGTAACGCAGATTGGTTAGCAGGAATTAGAAACACATTTTCATACAAAAACTTATCTCTAAGCTTCTTTATAGATATTAGACATGGTGGAGAAATGTTTTCTTTAGATCAACGTTATGGGCAAGCTACAGGAGTTTTAGCTAGTTCAGATTACATTAACGACTTAGGCAACCCTGTAAGAAATACACTGGCAAATGGTGGTGGTTTTATTTATGAAGGAGTTTATGCAGACGGTACACCAAACACAACTAGATTAGATGCAAGTGGTTTTGGTAGTACAGGTTATCAAACACTTCCTTTAAGTGAGTTTGTTTATGATGCTTCTTTCGTTAAATTACGTGAAGTTAGTTTAGCTTACAGCTTCCCAAAAGATGTTGCTTCTAAATTATCTTTAGATAACTTATCTTTAACACTTGTCGGTTCTAACTTATGGATCATCAGTAAAAACATACCTGATGCAGATCCTGAAACAGGTTTTGGTGCTGGTAATATTCAAGGTTTATCTTCTGGATCTTTACCTACTACTAGAAATTTTGCACTTAATGTTAAACTTCAATTTTAATACATAGAAAAATGAAAAAAAATATAATAATAGCCCTTTTTGCTTTAGTTACACTTTCTTGTACTAAAGATTTAGAAGAACTTAACGTAAATAAAAAAGATTTTGCCATCACTACAGATGCATCTCTTTTTACTAGCGCACAGTATAAGTTATTTAACCAAATAACAGAAACTAGTGTAAATGAGAATATTTTCCGTCTTATAATGCAGAACTGGACAGAAACTACTTATACAGATGAAGCAAATTATGATTTAAAGACAAGAAATATTGATGAGTTTCATTGGGAAACCCTATACAAAGATGTACTAAAAAACTTTAAAGAATCTAAAAGTTTAGTATCAGGTTTACCAGATGTACAAACAAATAAAGTAGCAACTATAGAACTTTATGAGATTTACACCTATTATGTTCTAGTTACTTCATTTGGAGACGTTCCATACACTGAAGCATTAGATATAAATACATTAAACCCAGTTTTTGATAATCAAGAAACAATCTATAATGATTTACTTGATAGACTTGATGCTAATGTAATTTCTAAGTTTATAACTAGTGAAGTTGGTTTTTCTTCTTCAGAAGATATTGTTTATAATGGAGATATTTCACAATGGTTAAAATTCGCAAACTCTTTGAAACTTCAAATGGGTATGTTAATTGCTGATTCTGATCCTGCAAAAGCAAAAACGGTAGTTAACGCAGCAATAACCGGCGGTGTATTTACTTCTGCAGCAGATAATATGAAAATAGCATTTGAAAGTGCTGCTCCTTACACAAGCCCCATTTACGCTGCTCTAGTATTATCTGGACGTGATGATTATGTTCCTACAAATACTATTGTAGATATGATGACAAGCTTAAATGATCCACGTAGAGATGACTTTTTTACACTATACGAAGGTGTTTATAAAGGAGGTATTTCCGGAGAATTAAACTCATTCAGTCAATTCTCACACGTTTCTGATAAAATTGGAAAAGACCCAACATTAGAAGCTCCTTTGATGACCTATTATGAAGTTGAATTTTTATTAGCAGAAGCTATTGAAAGAGGTTTTATTACTGGTAGTGCAGAAACTAATTACAATAATGCAATTGCTGCTTCTATAAAATATTGGGGAGGAACTGATGCAGAAGCTAACACATACTTAGCGCAAGGAAGCGTAGCATACGCTAGCGCAACTGGTAACTATAAACAAAAAATAGGAACTCAAAAATGGTTAGCTTTGTATAATAGAGGTTTTGAATCTTGGACAGAATGGAGACGTTTAGATTTCCCTGTTTTAACAGCTCCTGCTGATGCTAAAACAACCAACAACCAACCTCCTTACAGATTAACATACCCAACGGTTGAACTTTCTTTGAATGAAACTAATTTAAATGCTGCCAGCACAAGTATTGGCGGAGATGAATTAGAAACAAAACTATTTTTTGATAAACTTTAATTAAAATAATCATAAAAATATAAATTATGAAAAAACTTAAAATATTCTTTATTTTATCTATTAGCATACTTTCTTCTTGTAATGAAGATGAAAGTGAAATAAATTATGCTAATTTAGGCGCAAATATTGTATTAAATACAGCTACTATAAGTAACCTTGATGAAAACCATACCATGGAATTCTCTATTATAACGGCAGAAGATGTTACTGTAAGCGACATGCAATTAACAAGAGGAACAACTACAGTTAATGCATCAATAATAGGAGAAAAAGCAACCTTTAATTCTTCTATATTAGGCACATTAAACGGTCAAGAAGAAGATGGAGTTAATGTTAACGCTGTTACTACACTTTCTAACGGTAACCCTTATTCAAAAGATTTTACGATAAAAATCACTAAAGCAATTTCTTTAGAAAAAGGTTTAGATGCTATTGTTTACAACTCTACTGTTGGAGATACATTAACATTTAAAACGTCTACCAAATCTGCAACAATAGATAATGTATCTTTAGAGTGGAAAAAAGGAAAGGCTGGAACTTATGCATCTACTACACCTCTTGGATCTAATTTAAATGTTGAAGGAGATGAAATTATCTTTCTTAATTTCACCGATGCTTCTTACGGTTACAATTTAGCAGTAAAAGATACTCTTTATTATAGATTTATAGCTAAAAGTGGATCATTAACTGATTCATTAGAAACTTATATGCCAATAATAAGTCAAACTTTTGCAACTAGCAATAAGGTAACATTAAGCTCAGATCTTACTAAAAATAAACTAAACTTAAGTACCGCTACTTTTTACACAGACACTAATACAGAGGATGGTGAAATCAAATTTAAAAATAACAGTGGTTTTGAAAAAGAAGGAACTACAGATATTGATTTTGTAAAAGTTGGAGATTTATCTACTGAAAGTAACTACTACAATACAGTAGATAAACTTTATGCAGAAAAAGACTTACTAGTTGCAAAAAGGCTTTATGATGCAGGAACTAAACTGACAGAAGTTAGCGACACAGCAAATGGCGATTTATATATTTATAAAATAACTAGAATTGTTACAGAAGAAGGAAAACCTGACACTAATGTTACTACATATGGTATGATAAAAATAGCTGATATTATTACCACAAATGGAGGAACCAGTTTAACAGAAATATCTATTGAATTCGGAGAAGCTGAAATTAAACAATAAATACCTTAAACGTTCTTTTAAAGAGGTTGCCATAATTGGCAACCTCTTTTTTTTTAATATAAAAATGCAAGAGATACCGAAATATATTGAACTAATTTTTATAAAACATTTACTTTTAAATAATTAATAAGAGAAAAAAAAGCTTTAAACACACTTAATAAAGCAACAACTAAACTTTAACATAAATTAGGAAAAAGATTAAGATATCCTCATATTTCAAAAAAAAACAACATAAATAACTAAAAAACAACTGATTAACGCAAGAGTATTCAAATACAACCTTATCTAACCTAAAACTATTAATGTTAAAAAATTGTTTTATTAAGATTAATTTAAGACTTTTGGAATTAATTAATTCAAATAATTATACAATGAAGACAAAGTTTAATGGAATATTAACGCTACTCTTAGCGTTAATAGTGCAAGTTTCTTTTGCACAAGACAAAACTGTTTCCGGAACAGTTACAGAAAATTCGGGCCCTTTACCTGGAGTTAGTATATCAGTAAAAGGAACAAACAAAGGAACAGAAACTGATTTTGATGGAAAGTTCTCTGTACAAGTTAAAAAAGGGGATGTTTTAGTATTTAGATACTTAGGATTTAATACTGTACAAAAAACAGTAGGAGCTTCTAATGTTGTAAACGTAAAATTATCCGTTGATGAAGACAACATATTAGATGAAGTAGTGGTAGTCGGATATGGAACTACAACTAAACAAGCTTTTACAGGTTCAATTAAGGAAGTAAAAGCAGAAGTATTAGAGGCTAAAAATTTCTCTAATGTTTCTCAAGCGCTTGCTGGAGAAATTGCTGGTGTAAATGTAATTAACACTTCAGGACAACCTGGTACAGTAGCTCAAATTAGAGTTAGAGGTTTTGGTTCTGTTAACGGTAATAGAGACCCTTTATATGTAATCGATGGAGTACCAATGACAACATCTTCTTTCGACTCTAACGGAAATAGGTTTGATAATGGTAGTTTAAATTCAATAAACCCATCTGATATTGCAACTACAACAGTATTAAAAGACGCTGCTGCAACAGCAATTTATGGAGCTAGAGGTGCAAATGGTGTAATCTTAATTACAACTAAAACAGGTAAACGTGGTGCTTCCTCTATTGAAGTTGATGTAAAAACAGGTGTAAATTTACAATTGTTACCAAGATACGATGTAATTGACAGTGCAAATGAGTATACTGAGTTATCATGGATGGCAATGGCTAATAGAGCTTTATCAATTGATCCAACAAGTGATCCTATCGCTTATGCAAATGCTAATTTATATTCTAGTAGAGGTATAAACTCTAAATATAACAACTACAACGTAAGTAATGTATCAGAATTAATTGATCCAGCAACTGGAAAAATTCGTTCAGGTGTAACAACAAGATATACTCCTGAGAAATGGTCTGATAATGGATTTCAAACTTCTTTCTTAACTGAAGCTAACTTAAAAATGAGTGGTGGTACAGAAAAAACGAAGTATTTTTCATCTTTTGGTTTCTTAGATCATAAAGGTTATTTAAAAAATTCTTCATATAAACGCTATTCAGCAAGGTTAAATATTAACCATAAACCAAAAGAATGGCTAACTGCATCAGCAAATTTAGGTTATACATATGGAGAGACATTAGCAAATGGACAATCTGAAGATTCTGGTAGTGTATTTTGGTTTTCAGATAATATTCCTTCAATTTACCCTTTATACTCGAGAGATGATAGCGGTAATTTTATTCCTGATACTAGATATGGTGGAAATGAATATGATTATGGTGTAGGTAGAGGTTTCGGTGCATTAACAAATGCAATTGCAGATTCTCAATATGATAAAGATGGTAATAACCGTCACTCTGTAAATGGTAGCTTTTCTCTAAAATTAGATTTAGCAGAAAACCTTTCTTTTGAAACTCGTTATGGTCTTCAATATTACAATAGAAGCAGAAGTGTTATAAATAATCCTTTTTATGGATCTGCAGCAGGACAAAACGGAAGTTTATTTAAAGTTAGTACTACTGATATTACACAAAATTTATTAAATATTATTAGATATTCTAAAACTTTAGGTTCTCATAGTTTTGATGTATTAGCTGCACACGAAACAAATAAAAACCAATACGAATATGGTACAATTAGCAAGCAAAATGTAGTGAACTTACAAAACGGACTTGATCAAGCTAACAATTATGTTGTTAACTCATCTCCTGCTACTGGATATATGCTTAAAAGATCTTTAGAAAGTTATTTTTCTCAAGTTAACTATAACTATGATTCGACCTATTACTTAACAGGTTCAATAAGAAGAGATGGTTCTTCAAGATTCTTTCAACACAAATGGGGTACATTTGGTTCTGTTGGAGCTTCTTGGGTAATGAGTAATGAATCTTTTTTAAGCAATGTTGAATCAATTAACTTCTTGAAATTGAAAGCTAGTTACGGATTAGTTGGAGATGAAGCTGGTGCAGATTACTACAGTGGTCAAAACACTTATTCTATAAATAATTTATTAGGAGAAATATCTTTAGTTCCTAATAATATTCAAGACCCAAATTTAACATGGGAAACCTCTAAAATGTTTCAAACAGGTATTGAAGTAAGAGCTTTTAATAATGTTCTTGAGGCTAATATAGATTATTACATTAAAAATACTGATGATTTAGTATTCGATAAAAGATTATCACCATCAACTTCAGAAGCTTTAATTACAGTTAATGATGGAGCTCTAGTTAACAGAGGTTTGGAATTTGACATAACAACACACATTATTAGTAAAAGTGATTATAGCTTAGATTTATCATTAAATGGAGAAGTATTAAGTAATGAATTAACGCAAATGCCAATTGAAAAGTCTACAGGATTAGCTAAAGTTCTTGATCAAAGTGGAAACTATGGTCGTTCTAAAGGTCATAGTTTATATGATTTTTACATAAGAGAATGGTCTGGAGTAGATGTAAATAATGGAGATCCACTTTGGAATCAATATTATTTTGATGCTAATGGTAATGATGCCTTAGATTCTGGTGAAGCTATATCTAGTTTAACTGAATATAAAAATGCAAATCCAAACAACACTAATATTAAGAAAACAACAACTAATGTTTATGCAGATGCTACTCAAAAATATACAGGACACTCAGTAATCCCTGATGTAAGAGGTGCTTTTAGAATTAATGCAAGAATAAAAGACTTTACAATTAGTACTCAGTTTGCGTATAGTGTAGGAGGTTACGCTTATGATGGAGCTTATTCAAGATTATTGAGCAACGATCAAATAGGATCGAACAACTGGCATACCGATATTAGAAATAGTTGGAAAGAAGCAGGAGACATAACTAATGTACCAAAATTAATTAGCGATAGAAACACACAGGTTAACTCAATATCTACTCGTTTTATTACTTCTACAGACTATTTAGCTTTAAATAATGCTAGAATTGGTTATAATATACCAAGTAAGTATCTTACAAAAAATAATATTGCAGCAATAAGCTTATGGGTGTCTGGAGACAATCTTTTTATTAATAGTAAAAGAGGAGGTTTTAATCCAAATACTTCTGAAACAGGAGCAACATCTACTTATTCTTATGCACCTTTATCTACTCTTACATTTGGAGTAAGAGTTAAATTTTAATAAAAACATATAAAATGAAAACAAAATATATAAAATCACTACTGGCAATAGCCATAGTAACGTTAACTACAAGTTGTAGTTCGGAGTTTTTAGAAGAAACTCCAACACAGTATATTTCAATATCTGATGTTGGTGAAACGGGACAAATTTATCCTGGAGTATTAGCAGGTACACTTAGTGGTTTATTTAACTCTATGTATACAACTGGAACAGGTGGAACTACAGATCATGCAGATTTTGGACAAAAAGGTTATGATATTTATACAGATTTTCTTTCTGGAGATTTAGCTTTGACTCGTAATACTTACAATAGATACAGTAATTTTGCACAATTATTAATAACGGTAGACAACACATATACTAGAGCAAACTATTCAGCATGGAGATATTATTACAGAGTAATAGGATCTGCTAATAAAATTATAGATGCTTTAGGTGGTAATGATGCCGTAATTACTGACTCAAATAAAGTAACTATGGGACAAGCAAAAACAATGAGAGCTTATGCTTATTTTTACCTTACACAACTTTACATTACAGAATACTCTGCATCTAGTAAAGTATTACCTTTATATATAGACACTAAAGGAGATGCATTAGAACAAAGTGAAACTAAGGTTGTATATGATCAAATGATTGATGACTTAAAGCAAGGAGCATTGCTTTTAAAAGATTATAATAGAACTGAATTATTTGAGGTTAATGATGATGTAGCAAATACATTACTAGCATATGTATATGGATCTATGAATACTCCTGAAACTAATTTATTAGCAAGAAACCTAGCTGAAAAAGTTATTGCACATGCAGGATTACCTCTTACTAGTAAGACAGAAACTACTGGTGGTTTTAACTCTGTTAATTCTCCTAGTTGGTTATGGGGTGCAGACATTACTACAGACACATCACTAGACTTAATTTCATGGTGGGGACAAATGGATATATATACTTATAGTTATCAATGGGCTGGAGATAAAAAAGCTATTGACAAAGGTTTATTTGATCAAATTAAAAATACTGATCAAAGAAAACTTCAATTTGCTACTCAAGCAGATATTGACGCATCTCAGGCAGATGGTAATAATGATAACGATTTAGAAAATGAAGATTTATTAATTCCTTTTAATAAGTTTTATAACAATGGTAGAGCTATTGCAGGACAAAGAGTTATTGAAGATGATTATATCTACATGCGTATAGATGAATTATATATGTTATCTGCAGAAATGAATGCTAAAATAGGATTTGATGCAGATGCTAAAAATCGTCTAAAGGAAATTTTAGCAAACCGTTTCGATTCTGCATCTGATTATAGTTATGTTGATGCTTTATCAGGACAAGCTTTAGTTGATGAAATCTATTTACAAACACGTATTGAATTTTTTGGAGAAGGTAAAAGTTATTTTGCACTAAAAAGAAACAAGGCTAATGTAACTAGAGGTAGTAATCATTTATATTTAGTAGGTGAAACTATTCCATATAATGACGATAGACTTACTTTAGAAATTCCATTATCAGAGATTCAAAATAATCCTTTTATTAATTAAATAATAATTAGGCTAACTATTTCTAATGCAACATTGATGATAAAACATCAATGTTGCATTTTTTTTGTTTACTATAAACTCAAAAAACATAATTTTATAAAAACTAACTTATTGATTTACCTTATCTTTGCTGCATGACAACAGAAAGTACACCAACAACCAATATTTTTGGAATTAGAGCCATAATTGAAGCCATAGAAAGTGGTTCTTCAATTAATAAAATATACTTACAGAAAGGACTAAGAGGAGAATTGTTTTATGAATTGAATAAGTTAATCAAAACAAACAACCTTACTACGAGCATGGTGCCTGTAGAAAAGTTAGATAGATTATCTAAAAACAGTAATCATCAAGGTGCTGTTGCACAAATATCTCCAGTAGAATTTTACGATTTAGAAGAATTGATTGAAAAAACAGTAGAGAGTGATAAAACACCTTTATTTTTATTGTTAGATCAAGTCTCTGATGTACGTAATTTTGGAGCCATCATTAGAACAGCAGAATGTTCTGGAGTCAACGGAATTATCATTCAAAAAAATGGAAGTGCTCCGGTAAATGCAGAAACAATAAAAACATCTGCAGGTGCAGCTTTTAAAATTCCTATTTGTAAAGTAGATCACATTAAAGATGCTATGTTTTTATTACAAGCATCAGATATTAAAACAGTCGCAGCTACAGAAAAGACAGAAGACTCTGTATATGATATCGATTTTAAACAACCAATTGCCATAATTATGGGTTCTGAGCATAGAGGTGTAAACCCTTCTATATTAAAAATGGTAGACTATAAAGCAAAATTACCTTTGTTAGGTGAAATAGCTTCTTTAAACGTATCTGTTGCATGTGGTGTTTTACTATATGAAGCGGTAAGACAAAGAATTGTAGTAGGTAGTTAGATATTAAAGAAAGTATATATTTAAAACAAAGCTGTATGTAAGTAATTATATACAGCTTTTTCTAATTCTCCTTTTATCTAACTTAAGCGAGAAAACAAAAAAATTAGTTATCACTTTCATCACTCAACTCCTCCTCTACTTTTGGTGGTGCAAAATTACCATGTTCGTCAAATAAAGTATCGAATTCTGTTTCTATAAATTGATGTTCTTCTCTAATAATTCCTTTATTTCTGAACGTAATTGCAAAAAGAAATCCTACTATAAAACCAGATAAATGTCCTTCCCAAGAAATACCTTCTTTTATAGGGAGCACATACCATATCATACTTCCATATAGAAATATTATAATTAAAGACAATGCGACCAACCTAAAGTGTCTTTTTATAATTCCACTAAAAAAAACAAAACTAAAAAGCAAATAAACAATTCCGCTTGCACCAATGTGGTAAGCCTCTCTTGCTATACACCAAGTTATGAAACCTGTAAAAAAACCGCCGAAAAGCAGTACTTTATAAGCTACTTCTCTATAAAAATAAAAAAGACTGCTTAAAAGCACAAATAAGGGAATGGAATTATTAAAAAGGTGACTTACATTACTATGTATAAAATGAGTCAAGAAAACACCTCTAAAACCAACAAAAGTTCTAGGAAAAACACCGTATTTATTAAAATTAATGTCAAATTGTATTTCAATCCAATAAATAAACCAAATTGCAACAATGTATACAACCGGAATTAAAAAAATTGATTTTGATATATTTAAATGATTCTCCTCTTTCATCTGGTATAAAATTAACAAAAATAGAACCAATGTCGATTTTTACAATTTCTGTCAGAAATCTTTATTATTTTTACTGAATGAATGAACCTTTGGCAGAAAGAATTAGACCTAAAACTCTAGAAGACTATATCAGTCAGCAACATTTAGTAGGTAAAACAGGTGTTTTAACCAATTTAATTAAAAAAGGAATCATTCCTTCATTAATTTTATGGGGACCTCCAGGAATTGGAAAAACTACACTTGCCAATATTATTGCTACGGAATCTAAACGCCCTTTTTATACCTTAAGCGCTATTAGTTCTGGGGTAAAGGATGTACGAGAAATTATAGAAAAGGCAAAAAAAAGCGGAGGGTTGTTTACTGTTAAAAATCCTATTTTATTTATTGATGAAATTCATAGATTTAGTAAATCTCAACAAGATTCACTTTTAGGAGCTGTAGAGAAAGGCTGGGTAACCTTAATTGGTGCAACCACAGAAAACCCAAGTTTCGAAGTTATTCCTGCCCTACTCTCTCGTTGCCAAGTATATATTTTAAATTCTTTTGATAAAACAGATCTTGTTGCTCTTTTACATAGAGCTATGGAGAAAGACGAACTTTTATCAACTAAAAAAATTACTTTAAAAGAAACAGATGCATTATTACAAGTATCTGGTGGAGATGCTAGAAAGCTTTTAAATATTTTTGAATTATTAGTCTCTGCAGAGGATGAAATTGAAATTACCAACGATTTAGTACTCGCTAAAATTCAGAAAAACACTGTTAGATATGATAAAACAGGCGAACAACATTATGACATTATTTCTGCTTTTATAAAATCGATTAGAGGAAGTGACCCTAATGGGGCGGTTTATTGGTTGGCTAGAATGATTGAAGGAGGCGAAGATGTAAAATTTATTGCCAGAAGACTACTTATTTCTGCTTCAGAAGATATTGGTAATGCAAACCCAACTGCATTAATTTTAGCAAATAACACATTCCAAGCAGTTTCTGTTGTTGGCCATCCAGAATCTAGAATTATATTAAGTCAATGTGCCATTTATTTGGCTAATTCTGCTAAAAGTAATGCTTCTTACATGGCTATTAATGAGGCACAAAATTTAGTGCAAAAAACAGGAGACCTATCTATTCCTATTCATTTAAGAAATGCACCAACTAAATTAATGAAAGACTTAGATTATGGTAAAAACTACAAATATTCACATAATTACCCAAATAACTTTGTAGAACAAGAATTTTTACCTGATGAAATATCTGGAACCAAATTGTATGAACCAGGTAATAATGCTAGAGAAAATCAGTTTAGAGAAATCTTAAAAAACAGATGGAAAAACAGTTATAATTATTAAAATCTAATCATATAAATATATGATAATAAAAAAGAGGCCACTTAGAAACAATTTCTAAGTGACCTCTTTTTTATTATACATACAAGACTCTAAAAAATTAGAAAACCAATCTGAGGTATTTCTAATTTAATGTACGGAATTGATTAAAACTTAATTGTGTAGTGTTTTGTTACTAAGGTATCATTTTCATAATACTCTGCCACCCAGTTATTGCCATTTTTATAGATAATTCCATTCTTATCTTTAATAACAAAAACATCTTTTACATTTGTTTTAAGAATCTGAAAAACAACTGCCGGTGTAGTATCTACTAACTGGAAACCATTTTTTTTAACCTGACTATATAAAACGTCTAAATTATTTTTTGCCAGAGCAACTTCTTTAGTAGCAACCATTTTAACAGGCGCTACTTCTGCAACCTCAACAACTGTTTTAACAATAGATTCTGCTTGTAATGGAGTAAATGTATACTCGAATTCTTCCATAGTAGCATAGGCTTTTCTAATAGCTTCTTGGTACGATTTTTTATATTCCTTCTCTTTACTCTTACCCTCTTCTGATGTATACAAAACCTTACCGTTGCAATCTTGTAATTGTATTTTACTTTTTACAGTAAACATACTAGAATCGTCTATAACATTTGCAGTTAAAGCCTTACATCTATTCGTCATTAAATCTGATGGTAATGTTTCATTACTTAAAAAAACTTCAAATCCTTTTTTTTCTAAAAGAAACTTAGTTAAGGAACTTGTTTGGTATTGATCTGAACTCTTTAAAAACTCAAATCTATCTGGTACAATTACATATTTATAGTTATTGATACTTAGTTCTTGACTAAATGCCGATATTGTTATTAAAAACAAAAAACTAAATGTTATTTTTTTAATCATTTTAATTGAATATTTATTGGATTTCTAATTTTACAGTATTATTATTTGTTAATGCAATATCGCAAAATTGTACGATACTATATAGATTTCTATATAAATTAACTTTTCTTTATTTAAATATAAAACGCTTTATAAGTTACAAATATTGCTTTATTTCTAAAAGGGAATTAACAGAAAAAAAATCTCCTTTTACTGAAGTATTATTTTCAAAATTACAATAAATAGCCTGCATACCAACATTTATTGCTCCTTCTATATCTGCCTCTAAACTATCACCAATCATAATAGAATTGTCTTTATTTGCTTTTGCGATATCTAAAGCGTACGTAAATACTTTGGGGTTGGGTTTTTTAACACCCACAGATTCTGAAGTAATAATTTTATCAAAATAATGATAAATATTAGAACTCATCATCTTCTTATTTTGCACTTCTTCAAAACCATTGGTAATGATGTGCAATTTATATTTATCTTTTAAGTAATCTAAAAGTTCAAAAGTTCCATCAAATAAATAATTAAAATCTGGCAGAAAATCTAAATAGTCAACTGCCATCTCATCAATAATAGCATCTGAAATCGTATAATTTAAAGCATCAAAACTATCTTTTAATCTACCGTATCTTAACTTGTCTTTAGTAACCTTCTCTTCTCTAAACAATTTCCAATAATTAAAATTTAAAGGTTTGTAAACAGTTAAAAAAGTTTCTATATTTAAAGTAATACTATGTTTAGTAAAAACCTTCTGAAAGGCTAAATCAGAATTTTTTTCGAAATCCCATAAAGTGTGATCTAAATCAAAAAAGACATGTTGTATCTGTGTCATTTACATTATATTTGAATACATTATTTTAAGTAAGTAATATGCAACTATTTTCTTTTCTAAAAAAAGAGTTTGTTAAAAATGTATTTACATTAATAACAGGAGCTGCTTTAGGTCAAATAATTGTTTATACTTCTATTTTATTACTTACCAGACTTTTTTCGCCTGAATTATTTGGTGTATATATATTATTCACTTCTTCTGTATTAGTGTTAAAACCAATTATTACGTTACAATTAGAATTAGCAATCATTTTACCACAGAAAGATGAAGATGCTATTAATACATTTGCTTTAACCATATTTGCAACGCTAGTTTTAAGCCTATTAACATTTATCATCATATTAATTTTTAAAAGATCAATATTATCATTTTTTGAAATAAAAAAATTATCTTTTCTTATTTATTTTATTCCTTTTAGTACACTTTTCTTGGGATTTATAACCTCTTTAAATTACTGGAATAATAGAAATAAAAAATTTAATAATATTGCTAATGGTACTATTACTAAATCTGCAGTAATGAGCGTTGGCCAGATAACAACAGGCTTTAGTGCTGCTAATTATTTGGGGTTAATTCCAGGAATGTTATTGGGACAAATAGCACAACTTATATTTCTTCTAAAAAAGTCTACAAAATCTATTTATAAATTAAAAAATGAAATTTCTTATACTAGAATGCTCATATTAATAAAAAAATACAAAGATATACCGCTTTTAAATACACTTATTACTTTTTTAAACACACTCTCTAACGAAATACCTGTATTGTTAATTACCAAGTATTTTGGACTTTCAACCGCAGGTATTTATGGTTTAGCTATTAAAGTAGGAAGAGCTCCAAGTGGAATAGTACAGGATTCTGTAAGCCAAGTATTCTTTAATAAAGCTACTGAAGTTTATAATAAAAAAGAAAATTTGCAAAATATTGTAAAGAAAACGTGCTTTAATTTATTGAAAATTTCTTTATTAATCTTTATTCCATTATTCATTATTTCTTACTTTTTAGATTTTATATTTGGAAGCGAATGGACAGATGTTGGCACGTATTTAAGAATTTTAATTCCATGGTTATATATTATGTTTTTAAGTTCACCTATAACTTCTTTAATAGTAATTTTAAACAAACAAAAAGTTATACTTTTTTACGACATATGCCTTTTAACTTTTCGCTTTTTAGCCTTTTATGCTGGATATTATTTTTATAATGATATTTTAATATCATTAATTTTATTTTCAGCTGTTGGTGTCTTTTTTAATATCTTTATTCTTATTTACTTTTTTAAAATTTCTAAGACTGAAAGTGTAAACAGAAATGCATATAAATAATTTATGATTTTAACATTTACTGGAGATATAAGTATTACTGGTTCTTTTAAAGAAAAAATTAAATCTAATGCAGAGATTTTTTCTAAGAACATTACTGATGAGTTAATAAAATCTGATTTTGTTATTGGTAATTTAGAAGGTCCTACAACAACTTCTAAGAAATTTTACAATTACAACACACCTATTAAAAGTCCTGCTAATAGTATTGATTATTTAAATAAAAGAAATATTTCTATATTTAATTTAGCTAATAATCATATTCTAGATTATGGTGAATTAGGATTACAACACACAATATCTGCTATTAAAAATGAAAAATGCAGCTATTTTGGTGCAGATATGTCAAAAGAAAAAGCAATTACACCATTAATTATAAAAAAGGATGGAATTTCAATTGCACTTTTTGGTATTGCAGAATGTAACCCTAAAAAAAATGACAAAGGACACGTTTTTAATGCTGATGAATTTTTAGACTTTAAAAAACAATTAAACACCTATAAAAGCAAGGTCAATTTTATTTTCGTAAATTTTCATGGAGGAGAAGAATATACCTTATACCCCTCTACTGTAAAAAGAAATTTTCTTAAAAAAATTGCAGCATTAGATGAAGTTAGCTGTGTTATTGCGCATCATTCTCATACATTACAAGGTTATGAAAAACATAAAAATACCTTTATATTTTATTCTTTAGGTAATTTTATTTTTGATATCCCAAACCACAAACCCTATAAAGAAACTAACAATAGCGCACTATTAAAGTTTCATTTCACAAAAAATAACTTTACATTTAAGTTTATTCCTTACCTTATTAATAAAGGAAAAATTGATTCCGTAGACTCTAAAGAGTTTCAAGAAAAAATAGAAGAATTATGTAATTTCTCTAATTATAAAACAAAGTGGCAAAAGGAAGCATATAGAATCTTATTTAGAAAAGAAAACCCTAAATTGATAGAAACAATTAACGATAAAAGTTCTTTGCAAAACAAATCATTTTTAGCAATATTAATATCTAAGAAATTTTACACTAAAGTTTTATCAATCCTAAAAGATAAATATCAGTTTTCGTTATATTCTAGTGCTATTATTTATAAAATAAAAAAGAAGTTTATTTAATGGAAATTACATTAAAACATAATTTAGGTTTTTCTTGGTATAAAAACAATACGGTTTCTATAAAAGGGTATTTTTATATAAATGATACGTTTTACGAAAAAGAAAAAGCCCTAAATCTACTTTCTAAAATAACATCTACAGATAAATTTAAAGAAGTTTTAAATACCATTAATGGTGTTTTTACTATCATTATTAAAAATAAAGAAAATATTTTTATAGCTTCTGATGTTACTAGGACCTTCCCTCTTTTTTATACACTTCAGAATAAAAAACTTTTTTTAAGTGATGATATTCATTATTTAAAAGACACCTTTAATATTAACGATTTTGATGCTGTTTCAGAAATAGAATTTAAGGCAGCAAACCACACTCTAGGAAAAAAAACATTACTAAAAAATGTTTATCAAGTTCAAGCAAGTGAGTTTCTAATCATTGAAAATAATCATATCATTGAAAGTAATTTTTTTTATTCCTACGCTATAGAAAAAGAAAGTTCAGATTCTTATGCAATTTTAAAAAACAAAGCCATAAATGCGTTTGAAAATACTTTTAAACGCTTTATAAACTCATTAAATAATAGAACTGCCATTATTCCTTTAAGCGGTGGATTCGATTCCAGATTAATTGCTGTAATGTTAAAAAAACACAATTACAAAAATGTAATTTGTTATACCTATGGTAGAAAAGATAGTTTTGAAATTAAGAATTCTAAAAAAACAGCAGAAGTATTAGGTTTTAAATGGCTTTTTATTGAATATAATTCTCAAATAATCAACAATTATTTAGAAACAAATGAATTTAAAGAATACGCACATTTTGCAGGAAAGTTATCTTCTATGCCATATTTGCAAGAGTATTTTGCTGTAAAATATTTAAAAGACAATAAAGTTATCCCTAAAGACTCCATCTTTATTCCTGGTTATGCAGGAGATTTTTTGGGAGGCAGTCAGTTTCTAAAAGTAATTCCTGAAAAATTAGAACACCATCAAATTGTTGATTTAATTATTTCAAAAAAATATTCTAATTTTAAACTTACAAGTTCTAATAAAAAAAGGATAAAAAAAGAAGTTGAAAAAACATTATTAGATTTTGATATAAACTATTTAAAAAAAAATCCTTCATCTGTTTTTGAAGATTTTGATCTTAAAGAAAAAATTGCCAAATACATTTTTAATTCAGCAAATTTTTACACGTATTTCGGGTTTGAACATCGGTTCCCTTTTTGGGATAAAGAATTGTTAGATTTCTTTAAGAAAGTTCCTGTAAAGCATAAAATTATGAAAACTCTTTATGATGATATTCTAATTAATGAATATTTTAAATTCTATAATGTACATTTTGAAAAAGAATTACAACCTTCTGAAAAAAATATTTATAATCAAAAAGTAAAAAACCAAATAAAACCATTTTTACCAACTTTTATAAAACAGTATCTCATTCAAAAAAATGATTGGATGAATTACAAACCAATTACAAACCAAATGTTTATTGCAATGACTTCAAACAAACTAAGCGTTCATAAATCATCAAAAAACTACAACGAGATAATTACACAATGGTACATTTATTATTCTAAAAACAAGATAAACTAATTTTATAAACTGGTGAGGTTAATTAGTTTCTCAAAAAAAACACTGTGTTTAGTTAAATTACAGTTATCTAAATAAGCCCAAAAATCTTTGTAAAAAAGTAATGCCTATAATTATAGATCCTTTAAAATCTAATATGTAATTTGAGTTTTGAAATAAGTTAAGTAAAAACCACATCACCGTCTCCGGTTTGAATAGAAATGGTGTTCTTTAAAATTGAGCTGCTCAATTTATTTGTTACAAAGTACTTTTGATTAAATGTCTTTTTCTTTATAAAAAAAAGCTTCTGGTTTAATTTCTCCTCCAATTCACGATTGTAAACAACAATTGTTTTTACCTTTTTCTGGAGACAAATATCAACAATAAAGCTTGAAATTTCATTCATATATTCATTTGTAGAATATGAATAAGGTATTTTTAAATGACCATCTCTTATTGTAATCATCAAACATGAAATCAATTGCTGATCTTTGTTATAAATTGTATAAAAATTAGATTCAAATTGATTTGCATAACAAGAAAAAAAATAACTCTTATTTTCTTGTTTTACCTCTTCACCCGTTAAAACCCATGGAAAACTTTGAATCCATTGAAACTCTCTTTCACTTCTTTTAAATAAATTATTATTAAAATTCTCAAGAAAAACTACAATATCTTCATTCCAAACTTCATTAACCTTTACTTCAATATTTTTATTATTAGTTTGATTTTTAAAAGTAAATCGAAGATCAAAAATGAAATTTAAAACCTCATCAACAAAAGACCAAAACCTTTTTGTTAACTCGAATATTCTTCTTTTTGGTGGTAAAATATCAGCAAGACTAAATCGAATATAATATCTTGTTCCTGTTAAACTGTTTAACAATTTAAATTGCGTTGTTTTGTCATACAATAACTTAGAGGTCTCAGAGTAATTAGTGTACATTAATTTGTAATCCCAATCTTTTAAAACTTCATTAAAAACAAGTGTTGAAACTCCTTTTCTACGAAACTCTGGATGTACCCAACTTCCACTTAACCAACCAAAAGACACTTTTTTTTCTTGACTATAAAATGTATCTGCCCAAACAGTTCTATACCCAATAATTTGGTGCTCTTTAAAAGCCATAAACAACACAATATCATTTTTATGAGCTCTAGGGTTATTTATATACGATCTTACCCTAGCTTTTGATATTGGCTTGTTTTGTAGGTTGATAAACTCCTTAGAATTTACATAGCTATCCAATTCTTGAAGTGAAATTTTTTTGATAGTAACCATTTAATTTCTATGTATCTTATTTTTTTTAAAAGGAATCTTCAAAAAATATTTCATGTATTCTTTTAACAAATAGTCTTCTGCATTTGTGTTTCCTATTTCAAAAGGTATTCTTTGAAAATTAGTTTCAATATTATCTTTTTTAATTCCGGATGTACCAAAACTAATATCTATTATTTTTTCTTCTGATAGTTTGGTAAAAAACTCTTTAGAAACATCTAAATCTGTAAACGGAAAGGAAAAAAAACGATCGTCTAAATTAAACTTATGAACCAACCAATCCATACTTTCTTTAGTTTGGTTAACTTGTTCCTTAAAACTAATATCTGCATACAAAGCATGGCTCTTAGAGTGTGCCCCAACAGTAAACCCCGTATCTATCAATTCATTAATTTGAATAGAAGATAAGTAAGGTTTCTCCGTTTCTAGATATTCCTCAAAACTATAATTAACAGCATTTGCTAATTCATCTAAAATATGTTTATTGTTATAATTAATTGCAAACAAAATTTCTTCTATAGCTTCTTTACCTTCAAAAAAATCATGAAATACTTTTTTACATTTTACGGATGATTTTTCATAAACTTGAAATAATAAACTAGCTTTATATCTAAAGAAAAGCGCTTTATTATCAACAAAATCTGAGTTTATAAAAACAGTTGCAGGTATATTTCTTTCTTTTAAAATTGGAGCGACTATTTTGTAGAAGTTAGAAAGACCATCATCAAAAGTTAAGTGAAAGTAATTCTGATTTAATTCATCCTTAGATTTAGAAATTTCTATAAATTCTTTCATAGAAATAGGATTGAAATAATTACTTAAAACATCAATATCATTTTTAAATTCTGCAATTTTTCTAGATGGATATAAACTTTTTTCAAAGGTTGGTTTTTCATCAGAAACTTTGTGATAAAACGGTACAATTACCCTTTGATTAGATACTGCAATAAGTTTTTTTAAAATAGGATTCATTATTTCATTATATATTAAAAAAACATATTTAATGCATTAGAGTTTAAATAATAGTAACGTTCATTTTCGGCTCCAAAACTCTTAAAAAAAGAACCAATATCAGGTAAGTTACTCCCTTCAAAATCTAATATAAAATTAGAATTTTGATATTCTTTAATAACATTATTTATTAAAAAACTCGATGCATTTAATTTTCTTGCTTCATTATTATAAGCCGAAAACAAGTAAATAATTCTATTATTAGATTTTAAAAATAACGAGCCTCCTAATAGAACATCATCCTTAAAAACACCTAAAATAAATCCTTTATCGTTATTTATGATATAATCTGCTAATTTTTCAATCAAGTTTTCAGGAAAACTGATATGCTTATAGAACTCCTTTTTAATTTTGATTAAATCTGATATAGAACTACTTTTTATAAATAAATTATTCTTTACTCCTGCTTTTACAGAACGTTTTCTTCTTTTTGAAAAAGATTTAAAAATAGTATCATAATTATTATTTAACCCTAATGTATAATTAATTCTACAATTCATTTTCTCAATCAGATAATTATCTGAATTAAATTGTAAATTAATTTTCACAAAGGTTTTTGGTAGCGCTTTCAAAAAGTCCGAAAATAAATCTTCAGTTATATTTTCTAACGCAAACACACCCAATTGCTGACAAAAAAAAGGTTGTGTAATATATTTTATAAAATATTTTTGTTTCCATGGCAGTGGCATCACAGCTTTATAATCACCTAAAACTAAAACATCCCAATTATCTGCAACAATATCTAAATACCAAGAAAAAGCATAAATTCTAGATTGAATAGAATTTTCTATACAAGCATCATATTTAAGAATATTTAAATCTTTTCTTTTAACATATTGAATCATTATGAAATAGCTATTTTAATCATAGATTCATACAGTCTTTTCCAGCCTTTCCAACGTAAATAATCACTTAAACTCTCGTTATGAAATAAGGTGATAAAAGTTCCGTTAACCGCTTTTACCTCATTTTTTATATCTCTTATTCTTCCTAAAGATTGTTTAGGTGTTAGCTTCATATAATCGTTTAAAGTAGTGTCCATTAATGCAAATGGAAACACCTTTAACGGAGTTTGAATTTCGAAATCTAAATCGTAAAAATAAAAAGGAGTACACGTGCTTGCCCTAAAACCTACGTTGCTTGCATAACCCATAGAGTAATCTTCTTCTACTTCTAAATCTATTAAATGTTGATACGTTTCTGGCAAACTAAATCGCAAATAATGTTGCCTAGACCTCTGAATTGGAGAATTAATAATATTCTCTAACCTCAGTTTTTCTTTTTTTAATAAAGCAGTATTGTGCATGGTAAAATAAGAAGGATGTAAACCCACTTTTGCATAATCTACCATTTCTTTAATAAGTAGTTTGTACTTACTTTTTGAAGCAGAAACATTGGTATCAAAAGTAGTATAATCACCAATTAAAAAGAAAAAGATTGTTTTAATTTTATATTCCTTTTTAATCTCTAAAATTTTCTGAAAAGTATCAAAAGGATCTTTTTTTAAATTGAACGTAACTGCAAATCGATTCCAAACATCTAACACTCTAAAATGAAGTAAATCATTAATAAAACCACCTACACTTCTTATCAAGCTCTTATACTTATAAGCATACGCATTATCAATATCTACCGTAGAAATAAATTCATACGTACGATTTTTATAATCATAATCTGGAAACTTTTCTTTTAAAGCATCTAATAATTTATACGCCCAAATATCTACTACTGGTTTTTCTAAAAAACGTTTTTTATAAGCCAAACTCTGGTCTGCAGTATAACGACCATGAATATCTTTTACGTGTGGTAAATATTCTTCATATCTAGTAATAAGATAAAAACTTGCCGCAAAAACATCAAAAGGAATAGACGATTTTGGTCCGGTTTTAAAGAAACATGGAGTTTCATCCCATTTTTGCATAGAAATCTCCATATCATTAACACCCTGCTCAAACAATAAATTGTTGCTTTTTACAAAAAACTCATTCCCTAAAGGTGTTTTTGTGTAGGTCATCTTAGGACCATTAAAAGCAACAAATTCTTCTACTTTAGAAGTAAAATCTACCGGAATTAATAAAGTTCTTGTAAGAATATGTTTAAAAATATAACGAACTCTTGGTGTAATTTTATGTGTGTAAACTAGTATCATGTATTCAGTTTTCAGTCTCAGTTTGCAGTCTCAGTGTTCAGTTATAATTTCAAGTACCCTTTTTAAATGATTACTAAAACCGATAACTGCAAACTAAAGCAATCCTTCATCTGCAAAGCTAAAATACGCTTTTTCGGTAATAATTAAATGATCTAGCAGCTTTATATCTAAAGTGTTTCCTGCTTCTTTAATTTTTTGAGTAAGTTGTTTATCGGCATTACTAGGTTGTAATTTACCAGAAGGATGATTATGGCAAACAATCATTGCTACAGATGCCAATTCTAAGGCTCTTTTAAACAACAACCTAACGTCTACAACCGTGGCAGTTAAGCCTCCTTTACTAATCTGACTTTTTGCTAAAACTTTGTTAGAATTATTTAAAAATAGCACCCAAAATTCTTCGTGCTCTAAATCTCCAATAACAGGTTGCATTAAATTAAAACCATCCTTACTACTCGTAATCTTAGGTTTTTCTAAGGCAATTTCTAATTGACGTCTTTTACCAATTTCTAAGGCGGTAATAATAGCAATTGCCTTTGCTTCTCCTATTCCCTTAAAAGTGGTTAATTTTTCTACGGATAATTTTGCAAGCTCGTTTATGTTGCCAGCTACATATTGCAAAATTCTTTTAGACAATGCTACAGCGCTTTCTTGCCTGTTACCAGAACCGATAAGGATTGCTATTAATTCTGCATCAGAAAGTGCTGATTTTCCTTTTGCCAACAACTTTTCTCTAGGCCTATCATCTAAAGCCCAAGATTTAATAGTTAACTTTTCCATTTTCTTTTTTCATAAAAATACAAAAATGAAAATTAACTGTTATAAACTTATTTTTATTGATAAAAACCCTTCAAATAAATTTAATCTAATTCTAATTGATTTAGAAAATTAATATACTGTTGGTTCTTTGGGTATAAATCTACTAATCTTTCCACAATATTCTTCGCTTTTACTTTTTGATCAGATTTAGAATATAAATAAGCCAATGCATACAATAAACCTTCATTTTGCGCATCTACTTTTAAACCTTTGACCAATGCTTTCTCACTATTTTTAAAGTCTTGTTTTTTATCGTACAACAATCCTAAATTATAATAAACACGAATATTGTCAGGCATTTTTACCATCGCTATTTTAAGTTGCTCAATTGCCTCATCTTCTCTATTTAATTCTGCATACATTAAAGCTAAAGAGTAATAAACAGGTCCATATTCTGGCTCTTGTTCAATAACTGTTTTAAAAGCTATTTCTGCCTTTTCATAATCTTTAATATTATAATATAATGTAGCTAAATTTATTCTAATTTGATTGTTAATGACATCAATAGATTGAGCACTTTCAAAAGTTTCTATGGCTTTTTCTATATATCCCTGTTTTAGAAAATAGTCACCTTTTTTCATTCTTATCCCTACAAAATCTAAATTTGTATCAATATGTAACCAAAATTCTTTTTTTACCTTTTGATAACTTTCTTTATAAACTTCAGGCACATCTGTTTCAGCCAAACCTCCTAAACCATAAAAAGCCTTTACTCTAACAGTTCTTTTTGGGTCTTCTAATAAAGGTAAAAAATAAGCATTATAATCCGTGGTATTTATGCCACCTAAAACATCTACACTTGCTCCTCTAACCAAAGCAGAATCATCATTTAAAAGTGAAATATAATCTTCCACAAAATTCTGTGCATTGTAATTAGCCAACACTTTTGTTGCAGATGCTCTTACTATTTCGGGTTGATGCGTATCGTGCATCAAATCAATTAAACCTTCATGACCATTTGGTTGCATGGTTATTCCTGGTGCTAATTTTTCTGAATAATGAATAGAATCTACCTCTCCAAATAATTTTGTGAAATTTTCGGCTGCCCAAACATCATCTTTATCTGTGTGACAACCAGAACAAGCATTTGGATTTCCATATTTTACACTTAAATCTGGTCTTGGCACTCTAAAACTATGATCTCTTCTAAAGTCATTTCCCATATAAAATCTTCCTGTCATGTGGCAGTTAATGCATTTTGCCCCATCGGTATTTTGTTCGTGAAAATGATGTGTAGGAGTATCATATTTTTCTGAAACATGACATTGCGCACACAATTTATTACCATCAAACTTTAGTTTTAATGTATGTGCATCATGGCAATCTGTACAAGTTACATCATTTTGATACATTTTACTCTGCGTAAACGAACCATACACATAATCTTCATCTAAAATTTGTCCGTCTGCCTGATATAAAGGAGCTTCTAATAACTGTGGATAATAATGATCTAACATCGTTCCTTCAAAATTAAAGGCTCCAGAAAACTGCTCTCTTCTCATATGGCAACGTGCGCATTGGTCTACCAATTCTTTAGGCCTTGTTTTTATTGTCATTTGAAAAGTTCCGCTGTCCATGTAATCTTCACCAAGTTTATCTACATCGGCAACATGTTCTTTTCCTGGACCATGACACGCTTCACAATTCACATTAATAATTGCAAACTCGGTATTATAACTATGTGTTTCTGCATCGTAATTTTTACGAACATTTGTAGAGTGACAATCAGAACACATATTATTCCAATTTAAACCACCTCTAGACCAATGCAACCACTCAGAGTGTACAACTTTAAAATCTGGATATAAATCGAACCATTTATTCTCTACAGAATCCCAAGCAGTTCTTAAACATTGGTAATGTCCGTCAGGAAATTGAACAATATATTGCTGTAAAGGAGTAATACCAAACGTGTATATTATTTTATAATCGTGGTTTTCACCATCTGGTCCTTCTGTATTTACATAAAAATCATTGTCTTTTTTATAAAAATGAGAAGTCACACCCTGACTTGTAAATTTCTGATTGTTAAAATCACCTAAAATAGAAACACTATCGGCAATTTCCATCGCTTTATCATGATGAGAACCTTCCCAACTTTTAAATTGATCTTGATGACATTCTTTACACTTCTGATCTCCTAAAAAATGATCATCAGGAATAATTTTCCCCGAAAGAAAAACACTACTATCAGCTACTACAGCTTTATAATCTTGTTTTTTATCACAAGAAAAAAAAGACATCATAAATAAGGAAAAGATTAAAAATGAATTTATTTTTAAAAAGACGGATGAGCGTAAGTTGGTTAATTTCACGAAACTTAATGTTTATAAATAGTAAAACTAAAGTTTCTAGGTAACAGAAAAGAAGATATTTATCATCTTTTATTGAAAAAATACTTTTTTTGACTCTTAATAAAATACAGTGAAAATCAAAATACACAACTACTAATTAGGCTTTTATTAAAAGAATAAAAATAACTGTAATTATTTTTATACCTCATAAACCTATAAAACATTCCTAATTATTTTTTCTAATATGCTTATATTCTGTTTTGTCGATTACCTCATTGTTAACTATTATTTTTACAAATCTGTTAAAGAACCGATACTTACTTAAATTTGAAAAAATCTATTTATTACCCATTTCCATGAAAACTCTTTATATCTTTGCCGACACATTCTACCTTTAAATTATGAAAATTATTATAGCTGGTGCTGGAGAAGTTGGTTTTCACTTAGCTAAACTTCTTTCTTACGAATCTCAAGACACCTATATTATAGACTTTAATGGTGAAAAGTTAGAATATCTGAACAGTCATTTAGATGTAATTACTAAAAAAGGTGATGCTACATCCATAAAATTATTAAAAGAAATTGGAATTGAATCTGCAGATTTGTTAATTGCGGTTACCGATAGTCAGAATACCAATTTTACTATTTCTGTAATTGGAAAATCTTTAGGAGCCAAAAAAACAATTGCTAGAATAGACAATCCTGAGTTTTTGAATAACTGTGAAGTAGATTTTACAAAATTTGGTTTAGACTTTATGATTTCGCCTCAAGAATTAGCGGCTAATGAAATAAAAATGCTGTTAAATCAATCTTCATTTAATGATACTGTAGCATTTGAAAGCGGTATTTTTAATGTATTAGGTACGCCATTAACCTATAAATCTCCCATTGTAGATTTAACGGTTAAAGATGCAAAAGAAAAATTTGCTGATGTAGATTTCATCACAATTGCAATTAAAAGACAAGGTGAATCTCAAACGATTATTCCTAGAGGAGATATTGTTTATGAAATAGGAGACCAAGTTTATTTTTGTGTACCAAATTACAGCATGAAAGACCTTTACCCTATTACTGGTAAAAAACGCTTGCAAATTAAAAATGTAATGATTCTTGGAGGTGGTAGTATTGGAGAAAAAACGGCAAGAAAACTTTGTAAAGATAATTTTAGAGTAAAACTTATAGAAAAGAATAGAGATAAAGCAGAATTTTTAGCTGAAGAGCTAAGTGATACTTTAGTTATTAATGGTGATGGTAGAGATTTAGAACTATTAGAAGAAGAAAACATTAGAGAAACGGATGCTTTTATTGCGGTTACAGGAAACTCTGAAACCAATATTATGTCTTGTTTACTTGCAAAATCTAAAGGTGTTAAAAAAACAATTGCCTTAGTTGAAAATATGGAATATATTGATATTTCTCAAACTATTGGCATTCAATCTTTAATTAATAAAAAATTACTTGCTGCAAGTAATATTTTTAGACATATTAGAAAAGGTGAAATTTTAGACCTTGCCAATTTACACAATGTAGATGCAGAAATTTTTGAATTTGAGGTTCAAGAAGGTGCTAAAGTATCAGAACATCCTATTAAAGATATACGCATTCCTAGAGAAGCTATTTTTGGTGGTATTATTAGAGATAAAAAGGCAATTATGCCTCATGGAAATGTACAAATTATAACAGGTGATAAAGTAATCGTATTTTGTTTAACAGAAGCCATAAGTGCTGTAGAACGTTTATTTAAATAAATATGACGAGTACTTTAAACACCAAAATAATATTTCGATTTTTAGGTATTACTGCAATCTTAAACGGTTGCTTTATGTTTATTGCATATCCGTTTAGTCTGTATCATAATGAAGATGCCAAGTGGGGAATTTTAAATGCAGGAGTTGTAACTGTAATTCTTGGACTATTACTTTATTTTCTAAACAAACCTAAAAGCACCCATTTAAAAAAGAAAGATGGATACTTAATTGTAACCTTAGGTTGGCTAATCCTCTCTTTAACAGGAATGCTCCCTTATTTATTTTCTGGAACCATACCAAGCGTTGCAGATGCTTTTTTCGAAACCATATCTGGCTATTCTACCACAGGTTCATCTATATTAACAGACATAGAATCCATGCCAAAAGGAATCTTATTTTGGCGCAGTGCAACGCATTGGATTGGAGGAATGGGAATAATTGTACTTACTATTGCTATTTTACCATTATTAGGTATTGGAGGAATGCAACTTTTTATGGCAGAAGCTCCAGGCCCATCTGCAGATAAATTACACCCTAGAATTACAGATACTGCAAAACGCTTGTATTTAATTTATATATCTCTTACGTTTGCCCAATTCTTTTTATTAAAATTAGCTGGTATGAATTGGTTTGATGCTATTAACCATGCTATGGCAACAATGAGTACGGGTGGTTTTTCTACTAAAAATAGTAGTGTAGCTTTCTACAACAACCTACCTCTGGTACAATATATTATTATCTTTTTTATGTTTGTGGCAGGTACTAACTTTGTACTTACTTATTTCGCTTTAAAAGGAAAGGTTCGTAAAGTTTATGAAAGTGAAGAATTTAAATACTACTTTTTTGGAATATTAGGCGTTTCTACATTAATAGCAATTTTAATCATCTTTTTTCAAGACCCTAATTTACAAACAACCATTCAGCACCCTATGATTTATGGTGAAGTAGAAAGCGCTATTAGACATTCACTTTTTATGGTGATTTCTGTGGTAACTACAACTGGTTTTGTAAGTGCAGATTTTACCATGTGGAATTTCTTTGCAACAGGTATTTTCTTTGCCTTGTTCTTTACAGGTGGTTCTGCAGGTTCTACAAGTGGTGGAATAAAAATAGTTAGACACATTGTAATGCTTAAAAATAGTTTTCTAGAATTTAAAAAAGCCTTACACCCAAATGCAATAATACCTGTACGATTAGACGGAAAATCAATACCTCCAACTATTGTATTTAATATACTATCGTTTTTTATTATTTACATGCTCATCTTTATATTAGCCTCTGTAATACTAACCCTTTTAGGCTTAGATTTTATGTCTGCTTTAGGTGCAGCTGCTTCCTCTTTAGGAAACATTGGACCCGCTATTGGTAGTGTAAGCCCTGTAGATAGTTATTCTCATTTATCTGATGCCGCTAAATGGTTTTGTTCCTTTTTAATGCTTATTGGGCGTTTAGAACTTTTTACAGTACTTATTTTATTTACTCCTTTCTTTTGGCGTAAAAATTAATTATAGATTTAATTTTCAAATAATTTACGCCTCAATTTTGAGGCGTTTTTTGTTTTGTATAAATAATAAAAAAGCTACTTTTATTCTTTATGAAAAAACAATCGAATTTCTTGTATAAAGCTATTGAAGACAAAACTATTGTTTGGTTTGAAAATAGTAATGAATATCTAATTCTAGAAAATACCACTGCAGATATTTTAAAAAGATTAAGCAAAGGAATTGCTGTAAAAGAAATTGCTGAAGCTTTATCTAAAAAATTGGCAGTTCCTTTAGATAGAACTATAGATTTTATAATAGACTTAGAAAAAAAGATTTACGTACCTAAAAGCAATAAGGAATCTGAAATCATTAATGATTATAGAGATATTGAAAAACCAAAATCTTATGAGTTTATAAAGTTCTACAAAGTTAACAACGTTGTTTTTAAAGTTTCTTTTTTAAGTGAAAAAGAACTTTCTCTTGTGCATCCTAAATTTGCACATTTAGTGATTAAGGATAGCAGCAATTTTGATTATGAATTTGATGTTTTTATAAATAATAAATTTATTTTTCTTATTGTTGATAAGCAACTGATAGGTGCTTGGAGCCGTAATGATATTCATTATTTTCAAGGAAAATTTTCGATGCAATTTATTCAGAAAATTCATCAGAAAGAAGAAGACGAATGGATGGGCGTTTTTCACGCATCTGCTGTAAGCGACAAAAAAAAATCAATCTTATTTTTAGGTGATTCCGGCAATGGAAAAAGTACTTCTTTAGCACTTTTACAAGCAAACGGTTTTACTTGTTTAGCAGATGATTTTGTACCTATAGATATCGAAAAAAGAGAAGTATATAGTTTTCCTGCTTCTATATCCATCAAAAAAAACAGCTTAGAAACGTTGCTTCCTATTTATCCAGAATTAGAAACAACCGCAGAATATAATTTTACGAGATTAAATAAAATTGTACGCTATTTAAAGCCTAATAACACCAATTATTTCAATCATTTACCTTGTAATGATTTGATTTTTATAAAGTATGAAAAAGATGCTGATTTAACTTGTGAGAAAATTTCTAAAGTAACTGCTTTCCAGCAATTGATTCCGGATTCTTGGATCTCACCAAAGAAAGAAAATGCACAAATATTTTTAGACTGGTTTAGTAGTTTAAATTGTTACCAACTAACCTACTCTAATAATGAAGAAATGATAGCAACTGTTTCTAAAATATTTAAGAATGACTTATAAAGAAACGCTTTTTTTTGTTGCAAAATGTTTAACAATTTCTTCGGAAGAAAAAAACAAAATAGAAATTGAGACACAACTAAAAACTACAGAAATAGATTGGGATGCTGTTGTAAAAGTAAGCACAGGTCATTTTGTATTTCCTGCTTTGTATTGCAATCTAAAAAGAGCCAATTTTCTGAATTATTTACCGGAAGAATTGGTGAATTATATGATTCATATTACTGATTTAAATAGAGAAAGAAATCAGGATATTATTGATCAAGCTAAAGAAATAAACACTATTTTATTAGCTAATAGCATTACTACTATTTTCTTAAAAGGAACAGGCAACTTGCTTGAAGGATTATATGAAGATATTGCCGAGAGAATGGTTGGGGATATAGATATAATTGTTTCTAATACCGATTTTAAAAAAGCTATTCAGCTTTTAAAAGACCAAATGTATTCCGCTAAAAATGAGGTTTACATGAACTTTCATTGGCATTATCCTAAAATGGTAAAAGAGAACCGTATTGCTGCTGTAGAAGTGCATAACAAAGTTTTAAAAAAGCCATACACTCAGTATTTAGATTACCAAACTTTAAAAAAAGATTCTTTTAGTGTAAATAAAATTACAGTTGCTTCTTTTGAAAATCAATCTTTAATTACCGTTTTACAAAAACAGATTAATGATAATCTCTATTTTTCTAAAACAATTACTTTAAGAAATGTCTATGACAGCTATTTATTAGCTAACAAAACAACCTCAAAAAAGAGAGTTTTAAATAATAAAAAATTAGAAAAATATCTTAATAATTATGCAATTGTTGCATCAGAAATTTTGAATCATCCTAAGAGTTTAACTTTTATCAAAAATGAAGAAGCTTCTAAATATTTAAAATCTTACCTTTTAATTTCAGAAAATTCCCAAGCGGAAATCAAAAAAATTAATCGAATTAATTCTTATATAAAATTAAAAGATAAGCTAAAAATTCTACAATATTCTTTTACTGATAAAGAGTATCGATCATATACATTTAGGCGTTTTAAAAGTGTTCCATTTTATTTAAAACAATTTGGTCTAAAAAAGCCTAAACCAAATTCTTAACCTCATCAAAATCTAAACCACCATAATTACCAGAACTCATTAAAACCACCGCAGATTTTTCTAAATTCTGACTGAATAAAAAGGCTTTAAATTCATCTGGATTCGTATAAATAACCAAATCATCTCTTTCAAAAGCATTTGCAATTTGCTCTGCAGTAACTGCTGACAATTGTTTAATTTTTACAGCATGCGGAGAATAAAATACCACCGCTTTATCGGCTGCATCTAAGGCTCCTTTGTATTCTGCTAAAAATTCAGCATTCAAACTAGAATAGGTATGTAGTTCTAAACAAGCCAAAACTGTTCTTTCTGAATATTGTTCTTTAACCGCTTTTGTAGTTGCCTCCACTTTACTTGGTGAATGTGCAAAGTCTTTAAAAATTACTGTTGATGGAGTTTCTACAATTTTCTCTAATCGCTTGCTTGCTCCTGCAAAACTAGCAATAGCTTCATAAAAATAATCCTCATCAACCCCCATGTGTTGACAAATCCACTTTGCTCCTGCTAAATTCTGCAGATTGTGTTTACCAAAAACTTCTAAAGGTAAGTTTCCTTCTGCTGTCTCTAAATAGGTAATTCCGTTTTCAATAAAATGTTTAGGTGTCGTATAAGGATATTTCTTAATATGATTTTCTGAGGTTTCTACAACCTCTTTTACGATGGCATCTTCTTCATTATACACCATACTTCCTCCATTTACCATAGAATCTGTAAAGATTTTAAACTGATCTACATAACCTTCAAATGTTGGAAAAACATTAATATGATCCCAAGCAATTCCACTTAACAACGCAATATTTGGTTTGTATAAATGAAACTTTGGTCGCATGTCTATAGGCGAACTCAAATACTCATCACCTTCTAAAACAATAAAATCGTTTTCTTCTGTTAAATGTACCATGGTTTCAAAACCATCTAATTGTGCACCTACCATATAGTCTACTTCTTTTTCATGGTAATTTAATACATGTAAAATCATAGAAGTGATGGTTGTTTTACCATGAGAACCCCCAATTACAACACGAGTTTTATCTTTAGATTGCTCGTATAAAAACTCAGGATAAGAATAAATTTTTAAACCTAATTCTTGGGCTTTTAATAATTCTAGATTGTCTTTCTTAGCATGCATCCCCAAAATAATCACATCTAATTCTGATGTTATTTTCTCTGGAAACCAGCCAAATACTTCTGGCAATAAACCGTATTTTTCTAAACGAGATTTAGAAGGATTGTGAATTGTATCATCAGATCCAGAAATTTGGTATCCTTTTTGGTATAAAGCAATTGCTAAGTTGTGCATGGCACTTCCGCCAATAGCAATAAAATGAATTTTCATCGAACAAAATTTAAAAAAGTAAAAATACAAAAGCTTACTACAATATAAAGTATCTTTAGACGTAAACTCAAATAAATTTTGATTTGCAAGCTAATTTGTAGGTGCTTTAAAAGCATAAAATAAATTGATTATGAAAAAACTGACAACAACACTAATAATGATTATAGCTTTCTCTTCTTTTTCTAACGCTCAAGACTCTTTTAAAGACCTTTGGTTACAAGTAGATACCTTTGAAAAAGACAATTTACCTAAATCTGCTTTAAAAATTGTAGAAAATATTTACGCTAAAGCGGATACACAAAACAATGCTGCCCAATTGATAAAAACACTTTTTTATAAAAGTAAATATTCCTTAACATTAGAAGAAGATGCGCAATTAATCATCATAGATAATTTTAAAAAACACATTGCTAAAAGCGAATTTCCAACAAGAAACGTATTAGAAAACATACTAGGAAATTTATATTGGCAATATTTTAATGAAAATAGATACAAATTTTACAACCGAACAAAAATAGCCTCTTCGACAAGCTCTGAGTTTAAAAAAGGTGATTTTAGAACTTGGGATTTAGAAACCCTTTTTAAAGAAATTCACTGTCATTTTGAAGCTTCTTTAGAAAATGCAGAAGAATTACAGAAAACAGATATTTATGACTATTCTGATATTTTACAAATCTCCAAAGAGTCTAAAACATACAGACCAACTTTATATGATTTTTTAGCAAACAATGCTTTAGATTTCTATAAATCATCAGAAACTAGCATTACCAGACCTTCTTATAAATTTGTGTTAGATAATTCAGATTTTTTATCTGATTACAAAACCTTTTCAGACTTAAAAATTGAAACTGAAGATGACTTATCATTACAATTTAATGCGTTAAAAATCTATCAGAATTTAATTCAGTTTCATACTAAAGAAAACAATTTATATGCTTTAGTAGATATCGATATTCAACGTATAAACTTTATTTACGAACATGCTGCTTTTAACGACAAACAGAAAATCTATCTAAGCACATTAAATAAAACGAAACAATATTTAATTAAAAATGAAGCAAGTGCTTTATATACTTTTCAAATAGCGAAATACCATAGAGAACAGGACAATTATAGACTTGCTTTTTCTATTTGTAATGAGGTAATTAATGAGTTTCCAAAAAGTATGGGAGCGCAAAAATGTGCGGTTCTTAAAAGCCAAATTTTAGAAAAATCACTTTCTATTACTGCTGAGCAATTTGTGCCCATTAACACAAATTCTAGAGCATTGATATATTATAAAAATATTGATAACATCTATTTTACAGCGTATAAAATTACAAGTACAGAACTAGAAAAGTTCAATAAAACGTATAATAACGCTGATAAAATAAAATTTATAAACACTTTAGAGCAGAACAAAAATTGGAACAATAAACTAAGAAATGAGCACGATTATTTACAGCACAGTACAGAAGTAATACTTCCAAAATTTGACAACGGGAATTATTTAATTGTTTCTTCGGAAGATGAAATTATTGTTGAAAAGTCCATTTTTGGAACAGCCACAATTCAAGCAACCGATTTAACTTTAATCCAAAATAATTTTGATGACAAATACAATTATCAAATTGTAGATAGAAATACGGGGAAACCTGTAAAAAATGCAGAAGTATCTCTAACCAACAACAAACCTAGAAGAGGTGCGAGTATCAATAAGACATTAACGACAGGTCAAAACGGATTTGCTTCTTTTAAAAGTGACGATTATTATGCTGATGTAATTATTAAAGTAAAAACAAAAGATGATGTTGCTACTTTTGGAAATCATTATTTATATAAAACCAATGGAAGACAACCAAATGAAGTAAACCAAAGTTTACAGTCTTTTATTTTTACGGATAGAAGTATTTATAGACCAGGACAAACAGTTTATTTTAAATCGATTATTATCAAGAAACAAGGAGAAGAATCTACTGTGTTTACTGATGATTTTATAGAAATCAATTTAAAAGACGTCAATAATCAAACGGTAAGTACATTAGAACTAAAACTAAATGAATTTGGCTCTGTTGCTGGCGAATTTATCTTACCAAACAATGGTTTAACTGGTCAATATGCTATTGAAATAAAACAAAGTGCAAAAAGTAAAAATTCGATTCGTTTATATTCTAATCGTTCTTATATTTCTGTTGAAGAATATAAAAGACCAAAATTTAAAACGGAATTTAAACCCATTACTGAAAGTTATAAAATTAACGACGCAATTACCGTAAACGGATTTGCAAAAGCTTTTTCTGGCGCAAATATTACCGATGCCCAAGTAGTGTATCGTGTACACCGAAAAGTGCAATTCCCAAGTTGGTATTATTGGAGAAGACCAAATCCGGTTTCTAGTTCGCAAGAAATTTTACACGGAGAAAGTATTACTGATGAAAATGGCGCATTTAAAATAGTCTTTAATGCCATTCCTGATGAAAGTGTCGATAAAGAAAGTTTACCTATTTTTAATTATGAAATCACTGCAGACGTTATAGATATCAACGGAGAAACTCGCAGTGCAACTAGCATTGTAAATGTTGGATATCATGCTTTAGTTACAACTATTTTATCAGAAAACAACATCGATAAAAATAGTAATAACACTACTTTAAATATTGATACAAAAAACTTAAATGGCGAGTTTGTTCCTGCAAAAGGAAATATCAAAATATACAAATTAGAAGCTCCAAAAAATCCGTTAAGAGACAGACCTTGGGCAGCGCCAGATTATCAAGATATTTCTGAAAACGAGTTTAGAAAACTATTTCCTAATGATGCCTATTCAGACAATGAAATGGATGCTACAAATTGGGAAAAAGGAACACTTGTTTTTAACGAAGAGTTTAACACAGAAACTAGTGAAAAACTCCTTTTAAAAAACACCAAAAATTGGCTTTCTGGTAAATATAAAATAGTTTTAGAAAGTAAAGATAAATTCAATCAGAAGGTAAAAGACGAAAAAATAATTACATTTTTTGCCACCAAAGAGAAACAAGTTACAGACAATAATTTATTTGTAATTCATGCAGATAAAACTGCTTATCAAGTTAATGATGTCGTTGAAGTCCAAATAGGTTCTGCATCTAAAGACATTACTGTTGTTGTACAGGTTGAAAAAAATCATACAATTATAGAAACTCGTTTAATTAAATTAAACAACGATACAAGAACAATAAAAATACCAGTAAACAAAGAAGACATTGGTGGTTTTGCTGTAAAATATCACTTTGTAAATTATAATTATTTTAAAAGTGGAAACTTATTAATTAATGTAACTGAAGAAAGAGAAAGCATAGAGATTGAAACCAATATCTTTAGAGACAAGTTATTACCAGGACAAGATGAAACTTGGAGTTTTACTATTAAAAATGATAAAAACGACCAACTTGCTGCTGAAGTTTTAGCTTCTATGTACGATGCTTCTTTAGATGAATTTAAAGCGCATAATTGGAGTTTTAATCCGATAGCTTCAAAGCCAAAATATTATTCTTATACCCATAGTAATGCTAATAATAGTTTTAGCAATACTTATTTTAACATCGTTAATGCTCAAAGAAATCTATCTGGTTACCCAACAATTTCTTATGATACTTATAATTGGTTTGGGTTTCGTTTTGGAACGAATAGAAATCTTCATTTAAGACGTAAAATGACAAAAATGAGTGCACCAAGCCCAGAAATGATTGTGGTAATTGAAGATGAAAAAGAAGTTTCAGAAAACATTATTGAATCTACAGAAACGGATGAAAGTGAAATGGTTGATGATGTTTCTTTTGTTAAAGAGGAAGAAGAAAAAGTCTCTTTAGAAGGAATACAAATCAGAAAAAACTTTAATGAAACTGCTTTCTTTTTACCTCAATTAAGAACTGATAAAAACGGACAAGTAAGTTTTTCTTTTACAATGCCAGAAGCATTGACAAAATGGAAATTGCAATTATTAGCACATACAAAATCGTTAAAATCTGCAACCAAAACATTAGAAACGGTTACGCAAAAAGAATTGATGATTGTACCAAATGCACCAAGATTTTTACGTGAAGGAGATGAAATTACACTTTCGGCAAAAGTAACCAACTTAACAAATAACCAATTAAGTGGTTTTGCTAAACTAATTTTAACAGATGCCATTACAGGAAAAGAAATTGATACAGCATTAGAAAACCTCAATGCTAACAAAAAATTTACCGTAGATAAAGACGGAAATACCAATGTTTCTTGGAGTTTATCAATTCCGGAAACTGTGCAAGCAGTACAATATAAAATTGTTGCAAAAGCTGGTGATTTCTCTGATGGTGAACAAAATGTTTTACCTGTTTTATCCAACAGAATGTTGGTTACAGAAACTTTACCAATGTGGGTAAGATCTAACGAAACTAAAACTTTTACCTTAGATAAGTTAAAGAATAATACTTCTTCTACTTTAAAAAACCATAAGTTGACTTTAGAAATGACATCAAACCCAGTTTGGTATGCAATTCAATCTTTGCCCTATTTAATGGAATATCCGTATGAATGCGCAGAGCAAGTTTTCTCTAGATATTACGCAAATACTTTGGCGAGTTTTGTCGCAAATTCTAACCCTAAAATTCAAGAGGTTTTTAATGCTTGGAAATCTTCTGATGCGCTTTTATCAAACTTAGAAAAAAATGAGGAATTAAAATCTTTGATAATTCAAGAAACTCCTTGGTTAAGAGATGCACAATCTGAAACCGAACAAAAAAAGAGAATTGCTTTATTATTCGACTTGAATAAGATGAAAAATGAGCAAGAAAAAGCCATCAATAAATTACAAGGAATTCAGATGAATTCTGGTGGTTTTCCTTGGTTTAAAGGTAGTAGAAATGAAAGCAATTTTATAACACAACATATTGCAACTGGTTTTGGTCATCTGCAAAAATTGGGCGTTACAGATTTAGATGCTTCAACAAAAAAAATGATTGAAAAAGCTGTACAGTTCTTAGATGAAGAATTGGATGATCAGTATAAGAAGTTATTAGCCAATGCCGAACAAATCAAACAAAAAGCAAAAACAGAAAAGAAAGGTAAAGAAGCATACAATGATTATTTAGCTAAAAATAATTTGAACTATTTTACCATTCAGTATTTGTATATGCGTAGTTTTTACAGCAACATTTCTATGGATAACAACTTGCAAAAAGCGGTTGCTTATTACAGAAATCAAACTGTTACCTATTGGAATGATTATAATTTATATGCAAAAGGACAAATTGCTTTATCATTATTTAGAAATGATAAAAAAGAAACTGCTAACAAAATTTTAAAATCATTAAAAGAAAATTCAATTACTTCTGATGAATTAGGAATGTATTGGAAAGAAAATGCTGCAGGGTACTATTATTATCAAGCTCCTATAGAAACTCAGGCATTAATGATAGAGGTTTTCTCTGAAGTTGGTGTCATTCCGAATGAGCCTCAAAGAGCGAAGAGGAATCTAAGTGATATTGACAATTTAAAAATTTGGTTGCTAAAAAACAAGCAAACCAATAGTTGGAAAACTACCAAAGCAACGTCTGAAGCAGTGTATGCCTTATTATTAAATGGCAGCGATTGGGTTTCGGTGACAGAAATGGTCGATATAAAAGTTGGTGATAAAGAAATTAATCCAACAAAGTTGGAAGATGTAAAAGTGGAAGCCGGAACTGGTTATTTTAAAACTTCTTGGAATGGGTCTGAAATTACACCAAAAATGGCAGCAATTACCATCAACAAGAAAGGAGAAGGAATTGCATGGGGAGGTTTGTATTGGCAATATTTTGAAGATTTAGATAAAATTACCTCTGCAGAAACTCCGTTAAAATTAGATAAGAAATTATTCTTAAAAGTAAATTCAGACACAGGTAAAGAGTTACAAGAAATAATAAAAAACACACAGTTAAAGGTTGGTGATTTAATTACAGTTAGAATTGAGTTAAGAAGTGACAGAGATATGGAGTTTATTCACATGAAAGATATGAGAGCTTCTGGAGTAGAACCCATAAATGTTTTATCTAGCTATAAATGGCAAGACAATTTAGGATATTACGAAAGCACTAAAGATGCTGCAACGAACTTCTTTTTTGATCGATTACCAAAAGGTGTTTATGTTTTCGAATATGATGTAAGAGTTAATAATGCTGGTAATTTTAGTAACGGAATTACAACCATACAAAGTATGTATGCTCCAGAATTTAGCAGTCATTCTAAAGGGATAAGAATTAAGGTGTTAGAAAATTAAGCATTTTACCTAGCAAAATAGTACCTCATATATTTTGAAAAAAGGGTAAAAAGGTTGTATTTTTGAGTAACCCCCAATTTAAAATAATGAAAAAAATATTATTAGCCCTCAATTTAATATTTGCAGTAAGTTTAACAGTAAAAGCCCAAAACATATCCGACCATGCAATTGGTGTTCGTATCGGCGGCGGAAATGGAACAGGTGGAGAAATCTCCTACCAAAAGCATTTAAACAATAACAACCGTTTAGAAGTAGATTTAGGTTTAGCCAGTGAAGTTAACGATTTTAAAGTAACAGGTTTGTACCAATGGCTTTGGAGCATCGAAGAACAATTTAACTGGTACGCAGGCGTTGGTGGCGGAATTGCATCCGCTAGTAAATTAGGTATTTACGGAGCTGGAGTTGTAGGATTTGAATATAACTTTAATGCCCCAATAGTAGCCTCTTTAGATTATAGACCAGAACTTGGTTTTTCTGGGGCTTTAGGCGGTTTAACTTCTAATATAGGTATAGCCGTTAGATATCAGTTTTAAAAAAAATCCCCCTAAAAAAAACCTTCTAATGTTAATCATTAGAAGGTTTTTTTATGTGCTAAATTGTTAAGGAAAAATTCTTTTGGATTCATTTTTCAATAAATAAAGTTCATTTAGATGAAAAATTAAATATAACTTTGAACTTTAATAAAAAAACAAATGAATATGAAAAAAACACTTTTAAGTATTGGTCTTTTAGTAGCTGGAGTATTTTCTATAAATGCACAAAGTATTTCTGAAAATGCAATTGGTCTAAGATTTAGTGGCGGAAATGGAGTTGGAGGAGAAATATCTTATCAAAGAGCATTAGGTGAAAACAACCGTTTAGAAGTAGATTTGGGTTTAGCAAATGAATTTGCTGATTTTAAAGCAACAGGTTTATACCAATGGGTTTGGAATTTAGAAGATAAATTTAATTGGTACGCAGGAGCTGGTGGAGGAATCGTTTCTAATGGTGGAACAGCAATTTATGGAGCTGGTGTTGTAGGTATTGAATATAATTTTGATGCACCAATTTTACTTTCTTTAGATTATAGACCAGAAGTAGGAATTACTGGAGGATTAAGCGGTGTAAACTCGGATATTGCACTTTCTGTAAGATACCAATTCTAAATAATTAATTTATTATAATAAAAATCCTCTAAATTAATTTTTAGAGGATTTTCTTTTTTTACTCGCTTTTACTAGCAGGATAAAACCCAAAGCTAATTACAATCAATAATTTAAACCTAATGCTCGCAATTAGAAATTTACTTTTAAAGAGCTCTATTGGTTTCGTTTATGGCATACTTTAAAATTATTTTACCTTTTAAAAACCTTCTACTGTAACTATTGGACCTTTTTTATTATAAACTAAAGTTTATATCGAAAAACCTTTTGAATCAATAATTCAATGGATAAAGATCATTTAGATACAGTAAAACATCTAAATTTGAAACATAATAAAAAACACACATAAACATGAAAAAAACACTTTTAATTATAGGTCTATTAGTAGCTGGAGCATTTTCTGTAAATGCACAAAGTATTTCTGAAAACGCAATCGGTTTACGTTTAGGAGATAATGATGGTTTTGGAGGAGAAATATCTTACCAAAGAGCTTTAGGAGATAATAACAGATTAGAAATTGATTTAGGTTTAAGAAACAACAAAAACTACGACGGTTTTAAAGCTACTGGTATTTACCAATGGATTTGGAATATTGAAGGTGGTTTTAATTGGTATGCTGGTGTAGGTGGTGGTTTAGGAAACTACAGTGGAAAAGACAACAAAGATAATTTTTCTGAAACATTTGCTTTTGCAGCTGGTGATATTGGAATTGAGTACAATTTTACAGACGCACCAATATTACTTTCTTTAGATTTAAGGCCAGAATTTGGTTTTGGAAATACATACAATGATTTTGATAATGACGTAGCATTCGGTATCAGGTACCAATTCTAGATAATAAAAGATTATAAAAAAAATCCTCTAAATTATTTTTTAGAGGGTTTTCTTTTTTTACTCGCTTTTGCTAGCGGATTAAAATCTAAAGCCAATTGCAACCAATAGTTTAAATCTTCCTCTAAATCTACTGCTTCTTCAGAGAGAAATACAAAACCTTTCATCGGTTTTCCTGTAAAATTCATTTTGTTACAACCTTCTTTTTCTAAAGATGCTTCATAAATATTAGGATTAATACGCGCCATAATTTCTTCTTTCATTACAGCAACATACATTTTATCATCTACCATAAATAACAAACCTCCCATCATCTTTTTAGTAATAAAAGAAACACTTTTTTCATTTAAAAATTGAGAAACTCTATCTGCTAAATATTCACTATAAGCCATTATTATTTTTATTTTAGCGGATAACTATCTAATATTTTATGGAGAACTTCTTTAAAATAAAGCACTCTTTTTTCTGGAGTTCTTTTCTCTTTTATGGTTGATATTAAAATTCCTTCCCAAAAAAGTTCGTTGGTTTTAGCATCTACAAATTCTACCTTTATTTCTTCATCTAGTTTTTTTCCTCCAATTGGTATTCCACCAGAAACAGCTAAACCACCGTTTCTACCTCCACTACCTAAACCAATAGCAATGGTATTTGTAACTTTAGGAGCAGATGTTTTTGACTTAAAGTTGATATAAAAATCAGGAACTTCTACTTCTTTAAAACCCTTTTCTTCCATTTCTTCAAATAGTGCATCTGCTGCCCTATCCACGTCAAATTCATTTAAACCAGCACCAATATCATCAAAAAAAGCATAGGTTTTGTATTCCTTAAAGTTGGTGTTCTCATCATAATCTGTAATTACTTTAGAGGTTGAGCAACTCATTAATAAAAGTAATATGAAGTATTGGGTTTTTTTCATCAGAAATATTATTTATTTTCTTCAATTACAACTCTTGTTGGGGTATCTTTTCCGCTAATAATGCTCTCTGTACCTTTAGCAACAGCCTTTATCGTTTCTGTAATTACCGTCATGTTTAAAGTCTCTGCTTCATCAGAAGCTTGATGATAATCTTTATCAACATCTATTGGTGTTGTAGAAAAAGTATGCGAAGGCACACCCAATCTTGCCAAAGAAGCATTGTCTGATCTAAAAAACAAATTAAACTTTTTATACGGATCTGCAAATAATTGATAGCCAGTTCCTATTAAGTTTTTCTGAATAATTTTTCCAAAATCAGATCTTTCAAAACCAGTTAACCAAGCTGTATTTGGTCCAAAACTTGGCACCTTACCAATCATTTCTAAATTAATACCTGCAACAAATTTACTCGCATCAATTCCTTTACCAAAATGAGTAGAACCAATTAACCCCATTTCTTCACCTGTAAAAGCAACAAAAAGAATCGTTCTTTCATTAGTTCCTTTCGCTTTAAAATATGCTGCCAAAGCCAAAACTCCTGTTACGCCAGAAGCATCATCATTAGCACCATTATAAATACTATCTAATTGTCCTTCTTTTTTTACAATGCCTAAATGATCGTAATGTGCAGAAATAACTACAATTTCATTTTTTCTAGATTTCCCTTCTAAAATACCGATAATATTACTAGTTGTAATTTCCTTTTTAGAGCTTTTATCTTTAAACGTAAACGTTTGTCTATAATTCTTTAAAGTATCATAAGTAGACAAACCTATTTTTTTAAATTCATTTTCTATGTATTTCGCAGCTTTTTCAATTCCAGGGGTACCTGTATTTCTACCTTCCATATCATCCGAAGCTAATGTGTAAAGGTGTTTTTTTACAGTAATAGAATCTATTGTTGCTACCTTTCTCTTGGTTTTAACTACTTTAGAGCTTTCTTTACAAGAAAAAATAAACACAAACAAAAGGACATAAATTAAGCTAATTTTCTTCATTTTAATAGATTTTTAAAAGGATAAATATAGCTAATTTTATTTCGTATTTTTGCTAAAAATATATAAAATGGATTTATCTCTTATACCAAACATAAAACACGTAAACTCAAATAACTTTTTTTTACTTGCAGGTCCTTGTGCCATTGAAAGTGAAGAAATGGCCATGAGAATTGCAGAAAAAGTACTTACAATTACAGACAAATTAGAAATTCCTTATATTTTTAAAGGGAGTTTTAAAAAGGCAAATAGAAGTAGAATTGATAGTTTTACTGGAATTGGAGATGAAAAAGCATTGAAAATTTTACGTAAAGTTTCTGAAACTTTTAATGTGCCAACTGTTACAGATATTCATGAAATTTCAGATGCTATTAAAGCTGCAGAATATGTAGATGTGTTACAGATCCCTGCTTTTTTAGTGCGCCAAACAGATTTAGTAGTAGCTGCTGCACAAACGGGTAAGGTTGTCAACTTAAAAAAAGGACAATTTATGAGTCCTGGTGCTATGAAACATGCAGTACAGAAAGTAAAAGATGCAGGGTCTGAAAAAGCGTGGATTACCGATAGAGGTACTATGTTTGGCTACCAAGATATGATTGTAGATTTTAGAGGAATTCCAGAAATGCGAAAATTTGCACCTACAATTTTAGACGTTACGCATTCTCTACAACAACCTAACCAAGTAGCTGGTGTTACTGGAGGAAGACCAGACATGATTGAAACTATTGCGAGAGCCGGAATTGTAAATAACGTAGATGGTTTGTTTATAGAAACTCATTTTGACCCTGCAAACGCAAAGTCTGACGGAGCAAACATGTTACATTTAGATAACTTAGAAGGTTTGTTAACAAATTTAGTTGCTATTAGAAAAACGATAAATAATTTATAAAAGAGTAATTTTTTAGGCGTATTAACAGGCTTTCACTACTTGTTTTTTTCTAAAAAAAAAGAGCTCAAACATAGAGCCTCTCTTGAGCGTAGTTGAAAGGTTCAATCCTTAACGCAATTACTAAATTTCAATAAAAAACAATTACACAATTCCTGCAAGGTCTCTTTTTGGACCTTGTAGGTATTTATTACTTGCTTATACCAAAAGAATTTAATCGATAGTTTTAATTGTTTATTTGGTACTTTCTATTTAAACCTACAAGGTTTTGGAAACCTTGCAGGAAAAATTATTTTCTTTTATAAAACCCTTTTTCTTTCAGTTGATGCGCTTCTTGTAAAACGGATAATAAAATTTCTTCATTAATAGCATCAATAGAACAATAACGCAAGGATTTTATAACCTTTCTATTTTCTGAAATTAAATGTTCATTGTATTTTGTTAAATGTGCAGAAACCCAAAAACCAACATCTACATATCCTTTTTTCTTAGAAGGATTTAAGTAACAAAATGGCTTTTCATCTAAATAATAAAAAGGCATTTTCCATTTAAATTGTAAATCTACTTCCGGAAAACTAGTTTCAATTAAAATCTGCAAATGCATTAAAATAGATTTGAAAGGTTCTGGTTGCTTTAAAATATAATCTTCTACAGGTTTCATTGTTGTATATTCGCAAAGGTTAAAAAATAACAGTTACATGAACGATAATATACAAATAAACTTTTCTTTAAAAGGATTTACAAGTATTTTAATTGGTGCTTACTTTTTTATTGCAGGCTTTTTAATAGAAACCCTATTAAAAGGTTTTTTAGTTAAAGAAACTCCTTTTAATCTGTCTTCTCAAACTACAGAAATATTAATTATCACTATTATCTTGCTCGTTTTTATTTTTTCTTCTTTGGCACTATTTTTTAATGGAAAAAGAAATGCTAAAAACCATCAACTCCTACTTTGGAATGATAAAAGCAAAGTAGCTTTAAAAAAATATATGATTGCATTGGTCATAATTTTCGCCTCGTTACTAATTTTAATGAATCTTGGTTATATAGCCTACCTTACTCCTACTTTCCTTATTTTATATGGACTTTTACTCTTTTCAGTCAACAATAAAAATCGAAAAAATCTGTTAATTTTAGCAGGCTTAAGTGTTCTTTTAGCAGTTATCTGTTTTTTAATACCTACCTACTGGTCTGCATCTCTTTCTATTTTAGGAATAGCACATGTAGCGTATGGTGTTTCTGTAAAAGAATAAGTTTTATTAGCTATCTCACAGAAATTTATCAATAAAAACTAAAAACAATTCACTTTTGTTGATAATTAAAAATTACTGTACAAAGAATCTAAAAAAGCAAAGAACAATATACCTCCCTTAAGCTATAATTATTTTCTTACCAGAAAAGAAACCTCAACTCTTCTTGCTTGTGAGTCGCTTTGTGCGCTATAATCGATTCCGTGGTATTGTGTTAATATTCTTGTTGGATGTACACCTTTTAACATTAGCGCTTTTTTAACTGCTTCTGTACGCTGCATAGATAAGTTTTCGTTATAAATTGCATTTCCTTTATTACTTGCAAACCCATTTATTATTATATCTAGATTTACATTTGCTTCTAAAATAGCATGCAAGTCTTCCACAATAAATAATGAGTTCTCATTTAAAACTTTAGAGTTAGATGCAAAATAAAGCTCTTTTTTAAAGTTTTTATAGGCTTCAACTAATTTTTCATAAGTACTTGGTAGCATCTTATTTTGAGAAATCTCATTTTTAAGCGCTTGTATTTCTAATTCTAATGCTTCTAAATTATTGATAGAATCGGTTTTAACCTGTTCATTTAAAACAGTTACGCCTTCGTAAAGTGAATCTTGCTTTTGTTGTACTACCAAAGAATTAATAGCATCTTTTTCTTCTTCAATTTGATTCTCTTCTTCTTTATTTCTATTAACAGGAGCAATAATAGGTAGGTAAACAACATTAGATTTACCGTTATTAGATTGTCGCTGTAATAACGATTGTCTAAGTTGATTAATTTCAGATTTCAGATTTTTTAACTCACTAGATTCAGAACTAGAAGTATTATTTCTTTCTATACTATCATTTTTATTATTTAAACGATTTTCTAACGCTGCTACCCTACTTTTTAAATAATCGAATTCGAAGTTAGAATTAGTTTGCTGACTAAAAACAGTATCAGTTCCCTTAATTAATTGTTCTTTAGAATTCTTTTGTAGCGTTTTTTCTTTTTTGTACAACCTTAATTTTTTAGTTAAAGATAGAATGTCATCTTCACTCATTACCACCATACTCTCATTAGAAATATTAGCATCGTTTTGTTGTGCATAACTCATGGTTAGAGAACCTAATAGAAGAAAAGAAATACTAATATATTTTATTGAATTCATTTTTATATTTTTTTAAAAAATTAAATAGTAATTACACCACTTATTTATAAAACACAATAAAGATACTATAAGTCACATTATGAACACAGTATTTTAAAAAATTGTGACTTATCAATAAATAGTGTGTTTATAATATTGACAGCAATAACTAATTAATGTTAATAATTAAATAAAATGAAAAAAATACAATTATCAACAATGCTTCTTATTCTATGTGCCTACGTAGGTAAAGCACAAGTAAAAGATATCAGTTTTACACTATCACCAGCAGCAGAATACACTTGGTGGGATGATAAAGCAGGTCTAGAAAACAATGTACTAGTTGGTGGAAAACTAGGTTTTGGTTTTGGTGAATATATAGAACTTAGAGGTATTTATTTACAATCTTTAGATCAAAAAACAGATTTCAGTAACTTTGGTATTGCTAATTATAATCCTTCCCTTTTTAAAGCACAAGATGTAACCGTTTCTCGTTATGGAGGAGAATTTAAAGCAAACTTTGGCACTAAACGAATTAAGCCTTACTTTACTTTGGGTGCTGGTGTACAGAATATAAATTTAGATACTAATGAAGATTACGAACAAGTATATGCTTCTTTAGGTTTAGGCGTTAAATTTAATATTACAAAACGTATTGTTTTTGCTTTAGAGGCAAAAAACACAAGCTATAAATTTAATTCTGGCGCTTCTTTATTATCTAGTGAAGATAAAACGAACTTTGGTGTAACAGATGCAGATTTTAATAGCGAACGTTTATCTAACTGGTCTGCTCAGGGTTCTTTACAATTTTATTTAGGAGGAAGAAAACCTGGAACTTTATCTGATTTAGATAAGGCATATCTTCAAAATTTTAAAGGCGGTTTTAAAGGTTTACAATGGGTACTAGAGCCAAGTCTTGCGTATGTAGATTTTGCAGGAGAATCTTTGTACAAAGACACGTATATGTTAGGTGGTTATGCTGGTTTAGATTTAAATGAATACATTGGTATTAGAGCCTTTTATTTTCAAGCAACTGAAAATGACGAAATCTCTACCAACTTTGATAAAATGGCCATGTATGGTGGTGAGTTTAGAGCAAGATTAAATGATGGTAATGGCGTAATACCATTTTTAACTTTAGGTGGTGGTTATATAAGTACCAGCGATAGTTATGTTTCTGCACCTAATGCAGATGGACTTTTTTCTAATGTAGAAGGTGGCGAGTTTGCTACTGGTGGTTTAGGATTAAATATTCCTTTAGGTAAGCATATATTAATTACAGGTGCCGCAAGAGCAATGATTACTTCTGGTGAAGATGCTAAAGACATTACTACTACAGATGATATTCAAACACATGTTTTTTACAGTGCTGGGATTAAATTTACTTTAGGTAAAAAATCAAAAGCTCCTAGTAGCGTTTATAAAGAAAATTTAGAAAGAGAATTAACAGCTCAAGATGATGTAAATAATAAAAAGATTGAAAACCTTAAAAAAGAATATCAATCTGACATTAATACTTTAAATGCCGACCTTAAACTAGCTTACGAAACAAAAGATGTTGAAAAAGCAGTAGAAATTCTTGAAGAGAAAAAAGAAGTTGAAGAATCTTTAAAGAAAGTTAAAGAGGTAGAAAAAGTTCAAGTAAAAGCTGTAGAACAACCAACTACTACTGTTGCTACTGCTGTGGTTTCTGAAAAAGAAGTAAGTACCATTAAAACCGAAACTACTCCTAATCAATTAGAAGAAACACCGAGATTAATTAAAATGACACCTGAAGAATTTGAATCTCTAATAGAAAAAATTCTTCAAAATATAGATAACGAAAATCCAGTACCTGCTAAAACGGAAGAAAATAAATTGATACAGACAAAAAGCAATACTACAGAACAAGATCAAAAAATTGAACAGTTAGATAGTAGAGTTAATTTATTAGAAAAGTTATTACTAGAACTGAATAACAACAAACAAACAGAAAAGGAAAAAAATAGTAAACTTCTTCAGAAAATAGAGGCTTTAAATAAAGAAATTGAATCTAACTCTAAAAATAGTGAAGAAGTTAATAAAAAACAATAGCTTACTTTACTAAAAAAAGTTACTCAGATTATTTAATTACATAGTGCTGCTAAAGCACTAATTAACAAAGTTATTGCAATATTATATTAAAAGCTGTTCTAGATAAGAGCAGCTTTTTTTTGTTTTAATAAATTTAAAAGAAGGTACGTAAAGAACTGTCTAAATAGGTTTTTATTGATGCTTAAATCTAGTACAAAAGCAAAATAATTAGATTCATATTAACTTAAACAAATACGCAAACTTACTTTTAAATCATTTATATGCATTAAAAAAAGTTTCACCTTTTAGGTTTCTTGATAAAAGTATAAGTTAAGCCTAAACAGTAATAAAACGATAACTTAAAGTGACGTTTAGTAATTGTAGAGAATCTACTGGGAATAATAAAAATAGGGTGATAAATAGTTAGTTGTATAGAGTTTAGTTTAAAAAATAAACAACATGTCTGGTTGAGCGCAGTCGAAACCTATTTTAGAGATCTAATAGTTCTATACTCTACTGACAGTAGCAAATTTAATAACTAAGAGATAAACAAAAAGCAGGTATTTAAATCTACATAATAACAACAAAAAAATGACTTAAATACCCTTTAAACGAAAAAAGAGAGCATTTTAGAATGCTCTCTTTTTAGTATATACTATAAAGAAATTCGTTAATCTATAACTTCAATATCATTAGTAACAATTTCTGAAATAGGAAAAACAATCTTATTAGGTTCTGTATTTAACGTAAGAGAAATACCATCAATAGACTCAATATAACCAGTATGATTCTTTACTTTTATCTTCTGACCAATATTATACTTCTTTCTTACATAAAAGGCTTTCATTAATTGGCTAATTACTTCCTTAGACCCCAAAGCAAGAGACAACCCAATAGAAGTTAATACTATAAAAAGAATAACGGTTAAGTTGTTAGATATAATACTAGTATTTACACCTGCTTGATTAATTGCAGCAACAGTAACAATAGTAACTATCATATAAAACACAAAATTACCAATAATATTACCTCCCATAATATCAAAAGATTCAAAGACTTTATTTAAAGAACTTTTAATAAAATTAGCAATATATAAACCTAAAATAAACAATACTATTGCACCGAATAATTTTGGTAGGTATAACAGTAAATTACCAATAACTGAAGAGATTGCTTGTAATTCTAAAATTTCAAAAGCTAAAGTTATTGTAATTAAGAAAAGTGTACACTTAATAAAAAGTAGTATTATTTTTGAAATGTCTAAATTTCTAATTTCCCTACCAAGAACTCCTTTTTGATTAAGTCTATCAGATAAATCATCAATTTTAATCAATTTTAAAACTTTCTTTAAAAAGAACGCGATTACTTTATTAGCTAACCACCCTATAAAAAGGATAAAAATCGCTCCAATAATATTTGGCAATAATTCGGTAATCACCTCAAATAAATTATTAAAAGAATTTATTGATATTTCTTTCCAAGCATTAAACTTCTCCATTCGTTTTTGTTTTAATTGTTGATTTATTTTCTATAATACTTTTAGCTGCTTCTCCGTAATTAACTGTAAATAAATTAGCTAAATCACTAACTAACAAACGAAAAGCTATTTCATTTTTTACCTCTTTTTTAATTTCTTGAGGTACTTCATGGTGGGGTTTCCATAATTCTTTAAAAGGATTTTCCATTGTATCTTAATCGTTTAGATTCTTTAATTTTACTAACTTTTCTTTTGCTCTCTTTATTCTCATTTTAATAGCACTTTCTCCAACACCATATAACTTAGAGAGTTCGTTAATGCTAAGTTCATCTTGATACTTTAACAATAATATCGTTTTATCTTCCGGACTTATTTGCATTAGCAACTTATCTAGCGCTTCTACTTTTAACTCAAAAACACTGGAATCACTAACTTCTTCCTCCTGAAAATTTTCTAATTCATAAATTGGTGCTTTAGACTTTAACTGATTGTGATGTTTATCTCTATTCACATAGTTAATACATGTATTATATACAAATACATACAACCACGCCTTAAACTTAGATTGTGATTGATACTCTTTTAGTTTAAAAAATAGTTTGATAAAAATTTCTTGTGTTAAATCTTTGGCATCATCCTTCTCTTTTGTAAACCCTAAACATTTATTGTAAATGATTTGCGAATACCGATCATAAAGAACACCAAAAACTAAAGAATTATTAGATTCGCATATAATCTTAATAATTTCATCATCGGATAGTTTTTTATACGACGTTAGATTCATTTAATATTGTGTTTAAACATATAACACGTCTAATTTTAAAAAGTCACGTTCTTATTATAACAAATAACTTTTTTATTGATAATAGTTTTTATCAAAAGATTAAGATACATTTTAATTTCTCATTTACGAAGCTAAATAACCATAACAAAAAAAACTAAAAGTGACTTTTTAATTTTGTTAGTGTTATTTATATGAGTCTAAAACTCTAATCTTATGAACTACAAAAATATTTTATCTTTAATTTTTATAGCCTTAATTGTAATTTTTTCTATACAAAATGCAGAAGCAACAGATGTCAATTTTTTATTCTGGAATCTATCTATTTCTAGAGTATTAGTTATTTTAGGTAGCTTTTCTATAGGTATTCTAGTTGGTGTTTTAATGTCTATTAAATTTAAAAAAAATAGAACAAATTCTTTCTAAGTATTAAAATCGTATAACTTTTTACTTACTATAAATAACTAAATAAAAATATAATGGCAAAGATTTTATCTGTAAAATTTGTTTCTATTCCAGAGGTTATCGTTGTTAATGACAACGATAACGATTTTACTATTTTAGTAGACATTGAATTCCATGATATTGACTTACATCTAAAAATGGAATACTGTTTGCATTTATTTGTTTATGAAATTCATGGAGAATTAGATGCACCTCTTATGGTTTCTAATTGGGATGAAAGCAAAGTTATCCCCATCTCTAAAGATAAAAAAGATGAGTATTTAGGTAAAAAAACAAAACTGATAACTGTTACATCTAAAAATGAAGTTTTTGAAGTTCCTATGACTTTAAAACTAGGTAAATTAACCAATAGAAGTTCTCATTTCTTAAAGAAAACAGCAATATTTGCAACACTAGCTCCTGCGATTGGCAGAGCTTCTAAATGGTCACTTCCGTTTGAATCTAGAATTGAGTTTTAAAATTGTATTAAACAGTAAAATGCAATTCATTTTCCATAAGAAAACTAAGAAACACATTAAATTTATTAATTATTTTTGTGGAAAAGCAGTAATTTCAAATCCTGCAGAAGCCACTTCTATTTTTCCTTCGGATGCATTTATTGCTGTTAAAATCTTATCAAATAAAATAGATTTAATACCTCTTCTAGATTTATAATCTACTACATATCTTAAGGTAAAAGTAATCCAATTTTCATCAAAAGTCATAGAAACCATAGGTGTTACTCTAGCATTTTCTATACTATAAGTTCCAATCATTTTATCCCACGCAACCTGAGAAGTTTTTTGCAAAATCACCAACCTCATCTTCTAAAATTCTGGTAAAAGTATCATTGGCAAACTTATAATCGCCATTCGTTTTTATAGGAATTGTAATTTCATCCCACAGAAAAGGAAAATCGCCAGAATAATTATAAACAGGTTCTTAAAAAACAAAACTATTGGCAACTCTTACCATTTTTTCGTTATATAAATCGCCATTTACCCAGTCTCCTATTTCCATTAAAGTAGTTCTTAACAGACCAATATCTATAACATCTCCTTTTGTACCACCTAACTTAACACGATCTCCAACTTTATAAAAATTACTAGAAAAAACGGTTACAGAACCAGCTATACTTACAATTACTTCTTGCAAAGCAAATGCAATACCAGCTCCAGCAACACATAAAGCCGTACCAATGCCCGATAATTTTGTATTAAGGGTGTATAAAATTCCGAAAACAAAGAAAAGGTAGCCTATAAAATATATTAGCTTTTTAAACTTGTATTTAGAGCTATTATCTTTCACTATTTTAAAAGTTGCTTTTTGTAATATTATTACTATTGCATAAATAAGTCTGAAAAGAAAAAATATAGAAGCAGTTTTTATAAAAATTTCGTTATTTAATAATTGATTAAGATCCAATTATTTGTTAAGAAAACGGTAGAAGTGAGACTGTTTCCTTAACAAATATATTTTTTTTTAAGTAAAATCTTGTTGAATTTTTCTAATAATATCTTCTAATCCGTTTAGTTGAAGTTCATATACCAACTCCATTTGCTTCCCTAATTTACCTGCAGGAAACCCTTTATTTTTATACCAAACAATATAATGTTCTGGTAAATTAATTAAATACCTGCCTTGGTATTTTCCAAAAGGCATTTTCATTTTTGCTAAATCGATAAGAAATTGTCTGTCTTGTAACATTATTTTGTAATAGAATTAAACTATTAAACCGCGCTGTAGGATACACTTCAAATCTGCAATTTGAAGACTTAAAATATTAAATTTTAAACCTATTCAACACCATCCACATAATCTTGTAAATAAGAAAAACGTTCTGTAAGCTTGCCGTTTTCTGTCATTTTTGCACGTTGTAAAATACCATCCTTATCATTATTGAAAAAAGCAGGAATTACATTTTCTAAAAACATTTCTCCAAACCCTTCACTTGCATCTTTTGGCAACTCACAAGGTAAATTATCTACAGCCATTACAACAATGGCATCTTTTTCTTTATAATCTACTTCTGTTTCTGTCTGTGCATTATATCCATAAATAGGATCTGCTATCGTTGATGATTTTAAGGTTGATGCCACTGGTCCATCTACATCGCAAGAAATATCTGCCACAAATTTTATATTAAACTCTTTTGCTTTTGCATCTTCTCGTGTAAATAAATATGGTGCTCCGTTTCCGTAAAAATGACCGGCAATAAAGAAATCGGACACTTTTGCAAAACGCATAAAATCAGATTCATACTTTTCTGGGTAATCGTAAAAATCGAAATTATCTAGTGTTTGTCCGTCTTTCCGTTTGTTATAATCTAACACATCTGCCAAACAATACACAGGTTCATCAAACGAGTTACTTACATATTCATCTACAGAAACCTCTTTAATGCTCATAGCATCTAACATTTCTTTTGCTCCGTAAGCAACTTTTCCGTTTCCTGTTAAAAGAATTTTTATGTTTGGTAACTTTATTTTTTTTAGTTCGTCAATTAATTCTTTTTGGCTATCTAAAGTTGCTGCTTTTGGTAAGTTAAACGTTTCGTTTGTTAAACCAATGGCTCTAAAACCATTGTAAGCACCTACAATACCCGCATAACGACCGAAACCAATTAAACGCAGTCCGTTTTCTTTTACGATGGTTTCATGATCGTATAATTCTATATTTTTTTCTAAAATAGCCAATAACAACTCTCTATTATAAGGCTGTTTCTTAATGGTATGACTAAAGAAAAAGTATTTTTTATTATTGATTAATGCATTAATTGGCACTTCTTTTACGCCAAACAAAACATCGCAATCTGACACATTTTTAGTAACTTCTAATCCTGCTGCTTTATAAGCTGCATCCGAGAATACTCTTATATCTGAAGACTCCACCTTAATCGCGGCTTCTGGATACTTTTCCTTAAACTCTTGTAGCTTTTCTGGTGAAAAAACAACTCTTCTATCTGGTGGATTTTTACGTTCTTTGATAATGCCAAACTTCATAATATTAAGGTTTTTAGGCCTACTAAAACTAGTTTAGTAGAATTGGTATAATATTTGCTCGAAGATATTAGAATTTATGGTGATAAGCAACAGTATTTTTTATACTTTTGCAAACCGCGTTAAGGATTGAAGTAACATTCTTTTTTAATTTTTTCAATTAAAAAAGATATAACGGAAAGCCTGACCACATTTATTTGTGTGGTAACGCCCAAACTATTAAAACGGGGACGACTGGTTTTGACAGCGAGGACAGTGGATTTGTAAGCATACCGAGTTATGAAATAACACTCGTTAAACCTAATTTCAACTTTTTAAACGGCGAGAATAACTACGCTTTAGCTGCTTAATCCGAATCACAGTAGGATTGGCCTCGGCACACTAGGTGTGCAAGCTTTATGTCCACGGAAAGCCCTGATTTACGGCGTTTCACTTTTGGATATCGTAAAAGTAAATATAGAAAACCTGGTACTTCGGAGGGTTTTTGAAACTAAAGAAGATAAGCTAAAAGCAGATTGTTCTTAATCAGCTTTTAGTCGAAAACCAAGAAAGAACTAAGTATGTAGAAAGCTTTTTAGCTGCTCGTTTGGACCCGAGTTCGATTCTCGGCGTCTCCACAAAAAATAAAAACCTCCAAATTTGGAGGTTTTTATTTTATATTTAAGTTGATATTTTAACTTTTTTTTGAACCATGTTTTTGTTCTAAATTACATTTAAATTAACACATTGAAAAAAATAATCGTTTCTGTAACTAATGATTTATCTACAGACCAACGTGTAGATAAAGTTTGTTGTACGTTACAAGAAAATGGATTCGAAATTATTTTAATCGGTAGAAAATTAAAAAACAGTATTCCTTTAAACAGATCTTACACAACCAAAAGAATTCGTTTAATATGTAATAAAGGTTTTTTGTTTTATGTGGAATATAATTTGCGCTTATTTTTTGTATTACTTTTTTCTAAGAAAGACATTTTACTGTCTAACGATTTAGATACATTACTACCAAACTATTTGGTTAGTGTGTTACAAATAAAAAAGATAGTGTACGATAGCCACGAGTTGTTTCCTGAAATCCCAGAATTGGTGCATAAACCTTTTGTTAAAAAATGTTGGTCTCATTTAGAAGCTGGGATACTTCCAAAACTAAAAAACACATATACTGTTTGTAGAAGTATTGCTGATTTTTATAATAAAAAATACCATACTCACTTTAAAACAATCATAAATTTACCTACTGCAAAAAAGATACGCTTTGGTAAATTTCCGTTTAATTATAAAGGCGAAAAAATTATACTATACCAAGGTGCGGTTAATATAGGTAGAGGTTTAGAACTGATGATTGATACCATTCCGTTTTTAGACCATACTATTTTAGTTATTATTGGTGATGGTGATATTTCGGATGAACTAAAACAGAAAGTAAATGAAAATAATTTAACTGATAAAATTCATTTTTTAGGTAAAATTTCTCCGGAAAAACTACATACATTAACTCCTTTAGCTAATTTAGGTATTAGTGTAGAAGAAGATTTAGGCCTTAATTATAGGTTTGCTTTACCCAATAAAATATTTGATTATATACAAGCCGAAGTCCCTATTTTAGTTTCGGATTTACCAGAAATGAAGCAAATTGCAATAGATTATAAAGTAGGTGAAGTTGTTAAAAGTAGAAACCCAGAAGAACTTGCTGCACAAATTAAAAAGTTACTAGAAAAAGATTTCTCTACAGAATTAAAGAAAACTAAAGAAGAATTGGTTTGGGAAAAGCAAGAAGAAAAACTATTATCAATCTTTAATAATTTAAAATAGTTATTTTTTGTATTGATGCGGGTTTTCTCTAATGCCTTTTTTAAAGAACTTACGTACACTAGCGCGTAAATTATTGTCTATTCTTAAGAAAACATCTTTTATTTTTTCTGAAGATCTTCCTCTAAATGTTGTTACATGAAAAGTATCTGAAACTAAAATAGGTTTGTTAGAAAAATAATAATTAGAAACACAGCATCTAACAGCGTCCTTTTCTACTTTACTTACAGAGTGCCAAGAATTTTGATGCGTTGTCATAACAACCAATCTATTAAATTTACTTTCTATAGTAGTTGCTGCTTTTTGTAATCCTTGTGGCCAAATCTCTAAATTACCTCCGTTGTCTGCCATCCAATTAGGTGTAACATAATACAAAAGGTTTAAAACGCGCCATCTATTTCTATCTTTATCATGAGAATTATCTAAGTGCGGATTTAAAAAATTGTCTTTTTCCATTAAAGAAAGTCCGCCAGCATATAAGTTTTTATCACTATAGACTTCTTCTAATTGACAAATTTCGGCAACTAAATCTACCACACTTTTGTCTTGAAATGCATAAATAACTTCTTCTAAAAGAGTATTGTAATTATCCATTTGGTAGGCTGTAAATTTAAACTCTCTTAAATTCTTTTTTCTAACAGCTTCCTTGGTTGTAGGAAATTTATTGTAAATTTCTGTCGCTAGCTCTTTAGGCAACAAATCATCTATAAAAAAATAACCAATAGTATTTTTAGATTTTAAAAACTGAATTTTTAAAACTTCTTTATTTGTAATTAATTTAATGCAAATTAAACGGGCTATTTCAGTTCTATTCATGTTTCAATTTTAAATGACACAGGTAGCTTACTTTCATACAATTTAAGAAAAAAACGGAAGATTTTTTAATGGCTAATTTTTCAAACAAAAGATAAAATACACCAACTACTCTCGTCATTCTTAGGATTGCTATTTTTCTTACCAGCTCTAATAAAGGCATTTCTTTTGTATCAATTAAAGTTTGTTTATCAATAAAGACAAGGTTTTCCATCGCTTTTTTTGTTTTAGAAACAAACAAATCATTTTTATCTAAACCCAAATGATACACCTCATTACTTAGATGTTCAATTTTATATCCTTTTTTTATCAACGCTAAAGAAAACAACAAATCTTCTCTACCGTACTCTGTTAATTTTTCTTCGAAAGTTACAGAATCAAAAACTGATTTTTGAATTAAAAAATTTGAGGTAAAAAAAAACTTTTCTGGGTTTTCTAACCGTTTTTCTAAAGAAATTTCTTCATGTTTTTTCCCATATTTATAACGTAATAATCTAAAATTTTCTTTTTTATCTTCATATAACAAGCCTCCACAAAAAACAGTTCTATCTTTTTTGAAACAATTTAAATATTTTTTTATAAAGTTAGATTTTGCAGGAACAACATCGGCATCTAAAAACAATAGCCAATTATACATTGCTTTTTTTGCTAATAAATTTCTAATGGCACTTCTACCTATATTCTTTTCTAGGCTTTTAAAACTAGAGAAAGAAAGTTTATTTATGTCGTTATTTTGTATATTTAAAGGTGACTTAGATCCATCATCTAAACAAATAATTTCAAACGGTATGTCTTCTAAAATTAATTGTTGATGCATTTCTTTCACCAAAAAAAAAGTATTGTAATTATATGTCGGTATAAGAACAGATAGCATTAGATTGTGGCTTTCTGAGCTACTTCAAACAACTCTCCTCCTTCACATTTTAAGGTTTTTTGCTTAAATTTTACAATTAACTGATAATCATGAGTTGCCATTAATATGGTTTTTCCACTTTTATGAATTTCATTTAAAAGTTCCATCACTTCTAAAGAAGTTTTTGGATCTAAATTACCTGTTGGCTCATCTGCTAAAATTAATTCTGGATCATTTAATAACGCTCTTGCAATAGCAACTCTTTGTTGTTCTCCTCCAGAAAGCTCGTAGGTTTTCTTATAAGCTTGAGATTTCATCCCTACTTTATCTAAAACCTCGTTAATTTTTTCTTCAATCTTAACTTTATCTTTCCAACCTGTAGCTTTTAAAACAAACTCTAGGTTACCAAAAATAGTTCTATCACTTAACAATTTAAAATCTTGAAAAACAATTCCTATTTTTCGTCTTAAAAAAGGAATTTCTTTTTCTTTTATTTCTTTTAAATCGAAGTCTACAATACTACCGGCGCCTTTTTGTAGTTTTAAATCGCCATATAGGGTTTTCATTAAACTACTTTTCCCGCTTCCTGTTTTACCAATTAAATAATAAAACTCTCCTTTTTGTATTGATAAATTCACGTTAGAAAGTACCAAATTTTCTCTTTGATAAATATCTGCGTTCTCTAAAAATAAGACTGGTTTTTCCATAAAAAACTTGTTTTTACAAACTTAAAAGTTTTGAACGATTTTATACTATGAATTATAAACAATTCTTATTTTTGAATTAAAATATTTTTGAAATATTTTCTTCTAACATCAAACAAAATTAAAATAAGTTCGTTATTCATTCTAGGTATCAAAAATAATTATATGAAGTTTGTTTTTATAAAAAAACGTTTTATTACATGTTTCTTTTTTCTTATTGTTTTTGTTGGTTTTAGTCAGCAAACAATTGTAGAAACGAATCCTTTAACAGAGTACAATAATGCTATAAAATTATTTAACGATAAAGCTTATGCTGCTGCACAAATAAGTTTTATAGCGATAAACAAAACGGCAACTACAGCCTCTAACTTAAAAGCAGATGCTGCTTATTATGATGCCATGTGTGCTGTTCGATTAAAGCAGCCAGATGCAGATAAAAAAGTACTAACTTTTATTGAAGAAAACCCTAATAGTAGTAAAAAAAATACAGCAATATTTGCAGTTGCAAATTATTACTTTGCCAATAAAAAAGCAGCTTACGCACTTAAGTGGTACAATAAAGTAGACGTTAGTTATCTATCTAAAGAAGATAAAAAAGAACTCAATTTTAAAATGGGATACTCTTATGTTGTGAGCAACAATTTACCTTTGGCAAAAGATAAATTTCTACCTTTAATTAATGACGCCAAATACGGAAATGATTCTAGATATTATTATGGCTACATTGCTTATAAATTAGAAGATTATGGTGTTGCAGAATCTACATTTAAAGAAATTGCAGACAACGAAACCTATCGTGTAGAAATTTCTTACTATTTATTAGACATTAGTTTTCAAGCAGGTAAATTTGAACGTTGTATTACCGTTGGTAAACAACTAATTAATACTTTTAAGAAAAAAGATAGATCGGAGATTTCTAAAATAATTGGTGAGAGTTATTTTAATTTAGAAAAATACAGCGAAGCAATTCCGTATTTAAAAGCATATACTGGTAAAAAAGGAAAATGGAATAACACCGATTTTTATCAATTAGGATATGCCTATTACAAACAAAACGATTTTGAAAATGCGATTAGTAATTTTAATAAAATTATTGATGAAAAAAACTTTGTTTCTCAAAATGCCTATTATCATTTAGGTGAATGTTATCTTAATTTAGAAAAAAAGACAGAGGCTTTAAATGCGTTTAAAACGGCTTCTGAAATGGATTTTGACAGAAAAATTAAAGAAGATGCTGCTTTAAATTATGCTAAATTAAGTTACGAAGCAGGTAACCCTTTTAAAAGTGTTGCAGAAGTTTTACAAGAGTATTTAAAAGAATACCCAAAATCTGTAGCTTATGAAGAAATTAACGACTTAGTAGTTTCTTCTTTTTTACATCAACAAGACTTTAAAGGAGCTTTAGAGTTTTTAAATAAAAAGAAAACTGAGAAAAATAATTCATTAATTTCCGAAGTTTCTCTGTATAGAGGTATTCAATTATTTAATGATCAAAAATTACAAGAAGCATTGCCTTTATTTGTAGCAGGTAAAAAAGCAACAGACGTATCTATTAGAGAAAAATCTAAATATTGGGAAGCAGAAACCTTATATCAATTAGAAAGCCCAGAAGAAGCTCTGGCTAAATTTACCGCTTTAAAAAATGAGTTAAAATCAACAGGAGAAGATTTTAAACTAATTGACTACAATATAGGGTACAGTAATTTTACATTAAAACAATATGCTAGTGCTGCCATTTCTTTCGAAAATTTCTTAAAAAAAGGTTCTATAGAAAAAGATATTAAAGACGATGCCTACATTCGTTTGGGAGATAGTTACTTTGCTCTAAGAAAATATAGAAATGCCATTAATGCTTATACTACCGTTGTTAATACCTACGGTGCAGAAGCAGATTATGCGCAGTATCAAATTGGTATGAGTTATGGTTTTATAGAAGACAACCAAGCAAAAATTACAGCGCTTACCAATGTGGTAAATAAATACCAAGTTTCAAATTTAAAAGACGATGCCTTATTTCAACTAGCAAATACATACACCATCATAAAAGAGAATAACAATGCACATAATGCCTACAATAGGTTAATAGAAAAACACCCAAACAGTATTTTTCTACCAAAGGCATTAGTCCGTCAGGGATTGTTGTATTATAGTGAAAATGAGAGTAAAAAAGCATTGGAAAAATTTAAACAAACAACCAGTCAGTTCCCAAATTCTCCAGATGCTTTTGAAGCAGTTGCAAATGCTAGAAATATTTATATTGATAATGGCAATTTAAACGATTATGTAAATTGGATATCTGGCTTAAAATTTATCAATGTTACAGATTCAGATTTAGATAATACCACCTTTGCTGTGGCTGAAAAGAAATATTTTGAAGCTAAAGAAGGAAATGAAATTATTGCCGCACTTTCTAAATATACGCTTTCTTTTCCTGAAGGAATTCATAAGCTAAAGGCTAATTATTACTTGGCAGATATCTTATTTAAAGAAAAAGCATTTAACAAGGCCATTGCCTATTATCAAAATGTTTTAGAAGAAGGACAAAATGAATATAGTGAAGATTCTCTTGCTAAATTAGCACAAATATTTCTTGAAAGAGATGAGTTTGAAAATGCCATACAAATTTTAGACAGATTAGAGTTAGAGGCCTATACTGCAGAAAATGTTTTATTTGCCCAAAGTAATCTAATGAAAGGCTATTATGAAACAGCAGCTTACGGGCAGGCTATAGAATATGCGAAAAAAGTTCTTGCAAAAGAGAAGTTAAATAGCCAACTAGAAAACGATGCTAAAATAATAATTGCACGCGCTTCTTTTAAAAACGAAGATTTCTACACTGCAGAAGAATATTATACAGAAGTAGAAACTAAAGCTTCTGGAGAATTAAAAGCAGAAGCATTATTTTATAATGCTTTCTTTAAAAATCAGCAAGAAGAATACCTAGACTCTAATAAAACGGTTCAGAATTTAATTGCCAATTACTCTTCTTATAAATATTGGGCTGTAAAAAGTTATATTATAATGGGTAAAAATTATTATGGTTTAAAAGATGTATATCAAGCTACTTTTGTTTTAGAAAACATTATTAAAAACTTTACTCAATTTGAAGACATTGTTGAAGAGGCTAAAAAAGAGCTCAGAAAAATAAAAGAAAACGAAGCCAAAACTAATAACTCTGTAACTCCTATTAAAGAGGATAATACTATTAAAAATAATAAAAAATAATGAAAAAAGGTTTCACATTATTTCTCGTTTGTTTCTCATTTTTAAGTTTAAACGCTCAAAAAAAGGATCAGGCTATAGACACCGTAAAAACAGAAGTTGTAAATATTGTTACAAAATACAATCCTAAAATTTCTGATGCCAAAAAAATTAATAAAAACCCAAAAATAGAATTGCTTAAAAAAAGTGAGAAGAAAAAACTAGAATACACTATTTTTTCTGCTCCAGTTGCCTCTACTTTTATCCCTAAAAGTGGTGTTGTAAAAGGCATTGATGTGGGCGTTAAAGAAAGAATTTACAACAACTATTTAGCTGCTGGTTTTGGTAATTATACAACTCCATATTTAGAAGCGTATCTAAAATATAGTACCAGTTTTAAAAACGAGTTTGGTTTTAATGCCAAGTATTTAGCTTCTCTAGACAATGTAAGTAATACCGTACTTAACAGTAATTTTTCTAACTTTAATATTGGCGCATTTTACAAACAAGAAGAGCGCTATTTCGATTGGAAAGTAACTTTAAATTCTGAAAGAAATCTTTATAATTGGTATGGCCTACCCGACCTTAATTATACTGATCCAACAATTTCTGCTATTAACGAAGAGCAAGTATATAATTATTTCGACTTAATTGGTGAGTTTACTTTTGAGGATTCCTATATTGATTCTGGAAAAATAAACATTGCCAATTTTACAGATAGTTATAAAAGTAAGGAAACCTTAGTTAAATTTGATGCAAAATTGAACCTGCCTTTAGATTTTATAGGATCAAATTTAAATGACCTTTCTCTAGCAACAAGTATTGAGTTTTTACAAGGAGAATTTAAAAACGATTATAGCAACTCTAATTCTTTAAAATACGGAACATCTACCATCAACATAAATCCTCAATATAAAATAGAATATGAAGGTTTTTCTATAAAAACGGGCTTAAAACTAATTGCTTCTTTTGATTCAGAAAACAGCGCTAATAACTTTTTTATATTACCAGATATTTTTGTAGAAGGACCAATAATGGACGATTATTTAAACATTTATGGTGGTTTTACTGGTGATTTACATACCAATAGCTACAAAAATTTTACAGAGGAAAATCCTTACGTTTCACCAACCCTTTTTATAACCCAAACGTTAGAAAAATCGAATCTCTTTTTTGGACTTAAAGGTTTAATTATAGACGATTTAAGTTTTAACGTAAAGGCCAGTTTTAAATCAGAAGAAGACAAACCTTTGTTTATAAGAAACAATTCTAAATCTGATGGAACTAATACTGCTTTCAATAGCATGGATTTAAACGGTTATGAATACGGAAATTCTTTTAACGTGTCTTATGATGATGTAAAAACCAATTCTTTATTTACAGAACTAGAATATGAGTATTCTAAAAATTTATCCTTCGGATTACAAGGAATATACAACAACTACAAGTTAAAAAATGCAGAAGAGGCTTGGAACTTACCTTCTGTAGAAGGAAGTATTTCTGCCAAATACAAAGCAACAAAATGGTTTGCAGGTGCTAATATTTTCTTTGTAAGCGAGAGAAAAGATGCATTATATAGTAACCAATATCCAGCTAGTTTAAGCGGTACAGAATCTATAAATTCTTTTGCAGATGTAAACCTAAACGGAGGGTATCATTTTAACGATAAGTTTTCTGCTTTTCTAAAATTAAACAATGTATTAAATACAAAATACCAACGTTTTGCAAACTTTAATACACAAGGAGCTCAAATACTTGGAGGGTTAACCTATAAGTTCGATTTTTAAAAAACGGGTATAAAAACAACCTTTTTACTAAACTTATTTTATGTTATATTACTTAATTATTGGACTTCAAATTTATTGTGCATACCACGCCTATAAGAATAGAAACAATATGTATTGGTATTTTATAATATTTTTTGTTCCAGTAATTGGTTGTATTATTTATCTTTTAACACAAGTAATAAATAAAACAGACGTTACACAAATTACAGAAGAAATTACCACTATAATTAACCCTACTAAAAAAATTAAAGAGCTAGAAACTGCATTAAAATTTTCTAACACATTTCAAAACAAGATTAATTTAGCAGATGCGTATGCACAAAACAAAGAGTACCTAAAAGCAATTGATCACTACGAAAATGCGCTAGCAAGTAACTTTAAAGACGACCCACATACCATAAATAAACTCATTATTTGTTATTATAACGTTCAAAATTACGACAAGGTTATTGCTTACGCTCCGAAAATAAACATTGAAAAAAACTTTAAAGAAACCATCTTTTTTTATGGTTTAGCGCTAGAGCAAAAAGGTGAATTAGAATTAGCAGAAATTCAATTAAGAAAAATTGACATTAGATATTCTCATTACCCTGAAAGACTTGAACTGTCAAAATTCTTAATTAGAAATGATAAAAAAGAAGCTGCTAAAGAAATTTTAACGGAAGTTACTACAGAAATAAATGCAATGACAAACGTAAATGCCAGAAAACATAGAAGCATACTTTCTGAGGCTCGTAAAATTCTAAATGAAAATTAAATATTTATTTAAAGGAGTATTACATCTATTAATTTTTATATTTTTAACTGCAACAACTCAAATTGGTGGCATAGTATATGTAATTACATTTTTATTAGTTTCTTATAAAGTATCAAAATATAAATTGAAAAGAACATTTGTTTTCATCACCTTATATTTCATAACATCCTTTTTAATAGTTCCTAAAGTTGCACCATTATTTGGACGTGTTAAAATTGAAAACAATAAAAACTTAGAGGCACATAACTTTATTACCAAACTCTTTAATAGAAATTACATTACACCTAAACTACAAGAAGTGTTAACTGCTGTTTCTTTAAAAATGAAGATTGAATCGCCTACTCTAAAAGTGGTATATTTAGATGCAAATTTCCCTTTTTTTGATGGCTTTCCGCTACTTCCCCATTTAAGTCATAATGATGGTAAAAAGATTGATATTTCTTTTATTTATCAAACTAAAAAAGGAATCATATCTAATTTAAAACCATCAAATAGTGGTTATGGAATCTTTGTAACACCTTTAAATAATGAAATTCATCAAACCAATATTTGCAAGAAAAAAGGCTTTTGGCAATATGATTATACCAAATACGCTACTCTTGGAAGCTTCAATTCAACTTTAAAAATCTCAGAAAAAGCAACCAAAAATCTTATTATACACATCTTAAAAGAAGATGCTATTAGCAAAATTTTTATAGAACCTCATCTTAAAAATAGGTTTAACATCCGTAATTCTAAAATTAGATTTCATGGTTGTGGTGCTGTTAGACATGATGATCATATTCATTTTCAGGTTAAATAAAGAGTCATTTCATTTTTGTAGCTTTATAAAATTAAATGATTTTACAAATATGAAAAATGACTACTCTAATTTTTATCATCAATCTTACTAATATTTTGTAATAGATAATTAAAAAAACAGTGGATAATGTTCAATTTTCATCCGAAGAAAAATAGATAGGATAAAAAAGGGTGTTAGAAATTAATGTAGGTTTCATTTATTTAACAACAAACTCTTAAAATCAGAATTGAATGGCAATTTTTATACTAATTCTTAAAATATTTTTCGGTGTTTTATTCTGCTTCGCAGGAATTATGCACGTTATAAAACCTAATATTTTTAAACATTTTATTCCCAATTTTTTACCGAAACGATTGGTCAATTATATTGCAGGAGTTATTGAGTTTGCAGTAGGCTTAGGACTGTTTTTTCCATCTACTGTAAAAAATGCTGCTATAGGAATTTTTATTTTGCTGATCCTCTTCTTGCCCATTCATATTTGGGATGTTACCAAAGAAAGACCTGCTATTGGTTCTAAAAAAATAGCTATTGTTAGAATTCCGTTACAATTTTTATTAATATATTTATCCTACCTCATTTACCTAAACTCATAACCTTAGAATCAACCAAAATGAAAAAACTTCTTTTCTTCTTCACCATATCAATTGCTTTTATTTCTTGCAATAACAAACAGAAAACAGATTTAATTATTATCAATTCGAATGCTTATACCGTTAATAATAATTTTGATAAAACGGAAGCTTTTGCTATAAAAGACGGAAAATTTATAGCCATAGGAACATCCGAAGAAATTCAAGAAAAATATCAATCAGAAAATATAGTTGATGCAAAAAACCAAACAATTGTACCTGGTTTAATAGATGCACATTGTCATTTTTATGGAATGGGTATGCAACAACAAAAAGTACCTCTAGAAGGCACTAAAAGTTACGACGAAGTTTTAGAAAAGATTGTTGCTTTTCAAAAAGAAAAAAACGTCACTTTTATTACGGGTCGTGGATGGGATCAGAATGATTGGGAAGTAAAAGAATTTCCTACTAAAGAAAAATTAGATCAATTATTTCCAACAACTCCTGTTGCTGTTGGTAGAGTTGATGGACATGCTTTATTGGTAAATCAAGCAGCAATTGATTTATCTGAAATAACAAAAGATACCAAAGTTTCTGGGGGAGAAATTATTTTGAAAGATGGTGAATTAACTGGAGTCTTAATTGATGCTGCCATGGATTTTATCAAGTTTCCAGAAACTACAAAAGAAGAAGCAATTCAAGGTTTATTAGATGCTCAAAAAATATCTTTTTCTTACGGGTTAACTACGGTAGATGATGCTGGTATCAACAAAAAAACAATTGAGTTAATTGATAGTTTACAACAAACCGGAAGTTTAAAAATGCGTATTTATGCAATGGTTTCTGGCGATAATCAAAAAGAAATAGATTATTACATTAACAATGGAATTGTAAAAACAGACAGACTAAATGTACGTTCTTTTAAGGTATATGGAGATGGTGCTTTGGGTTCTAGAGGCGCTGCAATGCGCAAACCATATTCTGATAGGGAAAACCATTTTGGTGCCTTAATTTATGCGCCAGAGAGATACGAAGAAATTGCAACACAAATTGCAGCCTCTGATTTTCAAATGAATACACACGCTATTGGCGATTCTGCAAATACTTGGCTTTTAAAAACCTATAAAAAAGTTTTAAAAAATGAAAAAGACAGACGTTGGCGAATAGAACATGCACAAATTATTGCTCCTGAAGATTTTAAAAACTTTGATAATATATTACCTTCTGTGCAACCAACCCATGCAACTTCAGACATGTATTGGGCAGAAGATAGAATTGGAAAAGAGCGAATGAAAGGTGCGTATGCTTTTAAAGACTTACTAAATATATATGGAAAAATTGCATTGGGTACCGATTTTCCTGTTGAGCAAGTAAATCCGTTTTTAACATTTTACGCTGCTACTATTAGAAAAGATCTTAACAATTATCCAGAAAATGGTTTTCATTTGGAAAATGCATTAACTAGACAAGAAACTTTAAAAGGAATGACTATTTGGGCTGCATATTCTAACTTCGAAGAAGAAGAAAAAGGCTCTATTGAAGTTGGCAAGTTTGCAGATTTTGTAATTCTTAACCAAGACATCATGAAAGTTGATGGCCATAAAATACCGAATACAAAAGCAGTTGCTAGTTATGTAAATGGTAAAAAAGTGTATTAATATAAACACTTTATTTGCTATTTTAAGTTTGATAAAAAACTAAATTTTTTTGATGTTTTTTATCAAACTTTCAGACAAACTTAATAGCCATCTTACTTGCTCGGAAACCAATTGTGTTTCGTGCAATTGAGATCTCATTTCTTTTGTAATTGGCAATCCTTTTTCTATTTCTTTATCTCTCTCATTTGATAAACTTTGAAAATAATCATCATAGTTTTTTGTAGCAATAGCCAACTCTTCAGTCTCTAAACAAATAGTAGATTCCGTATTATTTAGAAGTTCTTTCGCTTTTTCTAAATTAGATAAAATGTGCTTTACATACACTTCAAATTGTAGTGGCACTTTACCCGTTTTATTAGTTCTTATATACATCCCTAAAGATGAAAGTGAAGACAAATAGGTATTAAAAATAGTCATTAACTCATAAAATATCGCAATATTTTCTTGCCTAGATTTTGGCTCCTGAGCCAATCTTTGATATGCTGCATTTAGATTTCCTACTTGTAAAAAAGCCTCTTTTCTGGCCAAGGCATATACGGTAGGCACTTCTCCTTTTTTGTGATACAACACATCTATTTGTTGTAAAAACGCTAAAAAACCATCAATTGATTTAGATAATACTTCTTTTATATTTTTAGCTTCCCAAGCGGGCCAAAAAAAATAATTTGCTACGTATGCTAACAAAGAACCAATTAAGGTATCTATAACTCTAAACTGTATAACCTTTAAGATATTTGGGTGGATTAAAGCATACATAAAAACGACATAAAGTGTAATAAAAGCTGCCGCATTTCTATAATTCTGCTTCACTAAAGAAAAACCAATTATTAAAGATAATGCAGCTATTATTCCATAAATAACTGGGTTTTGTGTTAAAAATATAATTCCAACTCCCACTGCAGCACCAATTAATGTACCTACTACTCTATTCTTGGTTCTTTCTTTAGTTAAACCATAACTAGGTCTCATAATAACAACTATGGTTAATAAAATCCAATAAGATTGTTGCATTTCTATAGCAGAACCAATTATAAAACCAATTAACATGGTGAGTGTTAATCTTAAGGAATGCCTAAAAATAGGTGACTTAAAAGTAAAATTTACTTTTAGTTTTTTAAAATCATAATCTTGAGGAGTTAAAAACTGTTCTGCATCTTTAATAGCTCTAATTTTATCATTTTTATAGTAGTTATCTAAGATTCTAATAATATCTAATAAATTACTGATTTGTTTTTCTTGATACCCCTTATAATTTAATAAAAAGATAACGCCTTCCCTAGATTCTGGTAAACCAACTTTTATTTTATAAATTTCAATATGATTTTCTATTTTTTTAAGTAAAACCTTAAAATTGTTTTGATATGTTAGCTTTTCTTCTTTTAAAATAACTTTTGAAATGTGCTTTAATTTTTCTGAAACTTCAAATATTAAAAGTTTAAATTCATCTAATTTCTCGTGATGATCTTTAAATATAGCATCTAACTTTTCATAGTCAATTGTATTTGAAATTCCGAGTTCATAGATTTCAATAATTTTAGAAAAAATTAATTGTTGACGTCGTATTCTATGACTAAATCCAGAATTAAACTTTTTTTCTAAAACAACTTCTCTTATATTTTCTTGAAGTTCATTTATCTCTGTTTGAAGTTTAAAATGTTGTTCTAAAAGAGAACTTCTATCATTCGTTTCAACCAATAACGCTCCTCTTATTTTTATAAATTCTGCTGTTTTTTCTAATAATTGAACAAACAAAAAATCTGCCTGAACTGCAGGCAACAATAACTGGGTAGAAATTGCTAAAATTAAATACCAAACACCTCCTAAAAGGATAAATAACGAATGCTCTAAAATAGAAATTTCTGTACTATGGTGCCCAAAAGCCAAAACAATTGCTATTAAGCCAGATAAAGAAATTAAAGAAGCTCTAAAACCAAATACAGAAATATAAGAAACTAAAAAAACTAAAATAATTAATAAAGGAGCAAGAATAAATGGATAATTATTAAAGGAACCTATTAGTAATGTAATGGAAAAAGCTAAAATTATGGATGCCACCATTCCATAAAATTTATGTTTTACACTACCTGAAACATCTGATGGTGCACATAAAATAGCGCCTAAAGCAATACTAAACCCTACATTATAACTATCGAAAAAATAAACTGAGACAATTACAGCAATTACCATAGCTAAAGCAACTAAAAATGCTTTAATAAAATAAATACTCTTAAAATATCTAATTAAATTTTTAATCATAAATGAAATTAATATTCAAATTTAAGAAGATTTTTATCTAAACCTATTAATTATAAGGTAATTAAACTTTAAAAAATAATGATCAGAATAAAAGAGAGAGTCTCGTATACAAAAGTGAATAATACACCAATAAACTAGTGTTTTTTTATATTAAACTATAACGAAGTAAAAACACTTGTAAACAAAATTATATGAGAAATAGGTTTGTTTACTATAAAATAAATAAGGTTGTCTAAAAAGTGAATTTTTGTCAATCTGAATTTATTTCAGATTCTTATGAAGATTGAATTTCAGTAAGTTAAGAGACTGAAACAAGTTCAGCATGACAAGGTTTATTGCTTTTTAGACAGCCTTATTATTATTACTTATGCGAGCCATCACAAAATGGTCCGTTTTTAGTAGCCTTACAAGCGCATAAATTTCTTGTTTCTGTTTTTTCGGCAGTAAATACATTCGGACTCATACCGGTTCCTCTATGTTTCCCATCGCATAAAGGTTGGTTTTCTGACAAACCACAAGTACACCATGCATAGTTTTTTCCTTCTTCTAATTCAACTGGTATAGATTTATCTCCAGCTCTTTTTGGTAATTTCATAATTATTCTAATTTAGAGCCTTAATATAACTAAAATAATGAATAGTTTCCATTGTTAAATTATATAATGATTTGTATTTCTTTTATATTCGCCTAAATAAAAAAACGAACCATGAAATCCTATTTATATTTATTTTTATCAATAGTGCTTTTTACTTCTTGTATAGATTCAGAAAATGAAGTAATTCAACCTGAACCTCAAACAGAAGTTGATATATTAAAATACATTGAAGACAATAATTTAGATGCTACAAAAACTGAGTCTGGTTTATATTATGTTATTAACAGTCAAGGAGAAGGAACTCAACCAACAAGCGGTTCTGATGTAACTGTTTCTTACAAAGGAACGTTTTTAAATGGAGTTACTTTTGATAAAAGTACTGAGGCCGGAATAGAATTTAATTTAAGTCAAGTAATTAGTGGTTGGACAGAAGGTATACAACTTTTTAAAGAAGGTGGTGAAGGTCTTTTAATAGTTCCATATAATTTAGGTTATGGAATAAATAATAATAGAGGTATTCCTGGTGGTTCTGTTTTAGTATTTGATATTAACCTAATTAGTGTTAATAACTAGACTAAATTTATATCACATAAAAAAAGCGAAACTTATTTAGTTTCGCTTTTTTTGACACTATCCTAAAATCTGTGTAAGTTAAAAAACTCAGGGTTAAATTATTTATAGTTTAATCCTGTTTTCAAATATA
>NZ_WTLD01000019.1:0-32309 GCF_011379025.1 Polaribacter sp. 11A2H | reverse complement strand
CGCGGGATAGAGCAGTAGGTAGCTCGTCGGGCTCATAACCCGAAGGTCACTGGTTCGAGTCCAGTTCCCGCTACTATAAAAGAGTAATCAGCAATGATTACTCTTTTTTTTGCGTTAAATTTTTATTTTTAAAGTTGGTTTTTGTGGATCAAGTATCAATAAAAAATATATTTATAATTTTTATTTAAAAAGATCGTAATTCTCTAATTAAGTTGTATGTTTGCAGCCGGAAATAACTAATCGATTTTATGATTCGAAAGTTAAAAGCTAAGTTGTTATTTTCGAAGTACAACGCGGGATAGAGCAGTAGGTAGCTCGTCGGGCTCATAACCCGAAGGTCACTGGTTCGAGTCCAGTTCCCGCTACTATCAAAGAGTAATCAGCAATGATTACTCTTTTTTTTGCGTTAAATTTAAATAAATTAAGCTTAAAAAGGATCAAGGATCAAGGATCAAGTCCAAAAGTTGTGGGATTTAGAAATTAGGCATAAATATTTGAGAGTCTAAAAAGGAAAAATTTGATGTCTCTAATCCTTTTAAATTGTGCTCTAAAGGCCTTGATTTTAGCATTAAAAGATTCTGCGGAAGCATTTTGTACTTCTATTGTCAAAATAGTTGATAATTAAGTACTGTCTGAAACTGTGTAAGTTTTAAAATCTCAGGTTAATTAATCTTAACTATTTTTATTAATTAGAAGTAGCAGTATCTTTAAAGCTTTCTATCAAATAATCTACCAATTTAAAATCTTCTTTTTTAACATTTAGCTTATTTGTAATTCTATATCTTTTACTCTCTACAGACCTAACAGATGTATTTAAAAAAACACCAATTTCTTTATTCTTAAACCCCATAAATAGATAGTAACATATAATTACTTCAGAAGGGTTTAACTCTGGATGTTTTAGAGACATTTTATTAAAAAACTCTACATTAAGATTATTTATTAAATCTAAATGATCTTCTCCTTTTTCTAAAAGAACAGAAGAGCTATGATGAATTTCTTTATGAAGATCTTTAATTTTACTTCTTTGATCGTCTATATTTGTAATTGAAGAAATATTTTTAATTTCTTTCTTTAAATCTACTATATAATTTTCTAAACCTTTTACTTTTAACTTTAATTTGTCATGATTATTTTCAATTAAAGAATATTCTTTTCTACGTTTTGTAAAATCACTTAAAATTCTTTTTAGACTCTTATATTTTATAGCTACGAAAATAATAGTTACAATTAATAAGGATATTAAAAAAATAATCCAATTTCTATTTAAAATATTTTTATTTGTTTCTACTTCTAAAATTTTAGAATTTTCTAAAAAGGATTCACTAATATTAAAACTAGCATCAATATTTTCTTTAACTAAATTTTCATGGAGGTATTTAAGAGAGTCTATATAATTATTTTCATTTTTAGCATCTTTTAATTCCTTATAATAGTCTATATAATAGGTGTAATAATTCTCTTTATCAGAATTGTTCATATAGGCATGCAACTCACCTGCTTTTTTTAAAGATAACAAAGCAGCGTCTAGTTTTTTTTCACCTAAAAATTTTTCTACCATAATCAGTTTTAAAGTAACATCGTGTATGTTAAAAAGCAAAGGAGAAATAGTAGTATCGTTTTCTAGTGTTTTAAAAAGGGCGTAATATTTATCACGATTTATATCATCATCTAGGTAACTAAAATTTAAAGTTGTCATAAACAATGCATATAAATAGTAGAAAGAATCATCTTTTATAGAGCTATAATAATCTAATTTAGGCAGAATTAAATCGTTGCTTTTTTTATAATTCTTGTTATAAAGTTCAATGTAAGCCTTCATTTGCATTACATCTGTTAATCCATCTTTGTTTTTATCCTTAGTATAAAACTCTTCTGCCTTTTTAAGATAATTTAAAGAGCTGGTCTCTTTTTTTACAATATATAAGTTATAGAACAACTCTATACTTGCAGCACCAGCTAACTCGTAATTTTCTTCTTTTTCTGCATATTTTAAAGAAAGAATATTATAATGATATATCTCTGCCTGACGATTTAAATGACTACTTAATACTGCCTTAAGATGATAGTATTTTGCAATTTGTCCTTTAATATTTTCTTCTAAAGGTTTAGGTATGGAATCTAAAAATTTTTCTGATATCCTTGGATAATTATCCATTCTATTACTTGCAGAATCTAGATACCTTAAATAAATATTATCAGTTTTTTGCGCATAGCATTGAACACTTAAAAGAAAAAAGAAAAACCTAAATAAATTTGACACAAAAATATATTAAAAAAATTACTATTAAAATCGCTTTCAACAAAAGTACTAAAGCAAAAAGAAAAAGCAAGATATAATTACTTTTATCATTTCGTTGAAAAACGAATTATTATATAATAAAAAAAACACCTACCTACCTTGTATAGCCTTAAAAAAACCTATTTAACTATGTTTGCGTAGTTAATGCGTAGTCTTATTTTACTCTGTCTCAATGTTTTCATAATACAAAATCAAATAAAAAGAAGATATTTGTGTTAACATTTTTTTAACACAAAATAAAACATGAAAAATACAGTACACAAAGTATATTTTATTTTATTTTTTATTGGCTGCATTCAAGTAAACGCACAAAAAATAAATTATAAAAAAGAGGCCTCCAAAGAAAATAGTAATTTCTTTGAGATTGTAAATAAAACTAGAGCGCAGTTTGTAGAAAAAAGAAGAAATTCTAAAACTGTAGAAACTAGATTAGAAAAGAAAACTAGAAAAATATTTGAACGTTGGGCTTGGAGCTGGAAAGATAGAGTAAACTCTAACGGTACATTCCCTAAGAACCAAGTTAATAAAGAAGAGTATTTAAATTTACTAGTAAATAATTCTAATACAAGCGCTAGAACTTCTTCTACTACAAAAGCTAAAACGGCCTCTACAACAAAACCTTGGTTACAAATAGGACCAACAGCAATTGTAAACAAAAATGAGAACTTTGATTACCCAGGACCTGGTAGAGTTGATGTTGTGGCTGTAGATCCTAATAATGATAATATTATGTATGTAGGTACGCCTGCAGGTGGTTTATGGAAAACTTCAAATAAAGGAGCTACTTGGGTGCCAAAAACAGATAATTTGGCTGGTATGGGCGTTACAGATATCTTAATTCATCCAAACAATACAAATATTCTTTATATGGCAACTGGAGATAGAGATAGTGGTCATATTAGTTCTATAGGTTTATTTAAATCTACAGATGCTGGAGACACTTGGACTGTTGTACCAGATTTTAGTTTTTCATTAAGTCAAAATGAGTACATTAGAGATATTGCATTCGCTACAAATAATCCATCAATTTTATACGCTTTAACAAATGATAGAATAAGAAAGTCTACAAATAATGGAGATACTTGGACCGACGCTACATTTACGCACCCATATAGTTATAATGAAGAATTTCAATCATTGGTTATTCACCCAAATGATCCGAACAAAATTGTGGTTTCTGATGTCTGGGGAGGAATATGGTATTCTACTAATGCCGGAGTTAGTTTTATACAACACCCTGTTCTAAAGGCAGCAGCACCAGCAGTAGCAGGAGACTACCCTACAGCAAATAAATTAAGACTTGCATCTACGCCGGCAGATACAGAGTATTTTTATGGAATAGATCAAAATGGTTATTTTAAAAAATATTATTTTGATTTTGATAATACTGCTGCAGACTTAGTTAAATCTATACATGTTACAGCACTTATTAACGGTACTCCTACTCCTTTTGATTCTCAACAAGGGTATATACAATGTATTGCTGTTTCGCCAACAAACCCAATGAATTTAATGGTTGGTGGTGTACAAGGATGGAAATCTACAGATAATGGAAATACTTTTTCTCCTGTTTTAAATGCATATACTAACCCAGCACCAGAAGATCAAATTCACGTACATGCAGATCATCACTTTTTATTATTTAAAGATAATTCTACTATTATTAACGGAAATGACGCAGGACTTAGAATGGGGTCTTTCTCACCAACTTCAGAAGCAGATTTCCCAGATATTTCTAGTGGCTTAATTATTACACAATCTTATAATATTGCTATTACACATGGTTTAAATGGTGATGATTACATGATGGCTAATCAAGATAACGATGGTTTTTCTAAAGTATATAAAAATGGAGTTCAACAATGGGTTGCTGCAGTAGCAGGAGACGGAACAGGTACAGCTATTGATATAGAAAACCCTGCTATTAGATATTTAGGAGGAACCAATGGTCAATTAAACAGAACAGATGATGGTTATGCGCTACATTATGAAAATGCAATACAAGTATTACCTTCAGATGCAACCAATGCAGCATTTATTTCTCCATTAGCATTACACCCTACTGATGCCGCAACTATTTATGCGGGGCACGGAGATGTTAAAAAATCTACAAATAGAGGTGGTGTTGGTATTAGCGATTGGACCATGCTTAACTCTGGCTTAACAAAAACAGAATTTCTAGATGTTTCTCTAAACAATTCTTCTGTTAGAATATTTGCAATTGGAGAAATTGCAGAAGCTTCTACACTTAAAAGAAGTATAGATGATGGTGCAACTTGGTCTACAATTACAAGTCCTGCTGGTGTAACAATTAATAGTATATATGGTGTACCTAACACCAATACGGTTTATGCAACCGTAAAAAGTTACGAAGCCGGTAAAAAGGTGTATAAGAGTTTAGATAATGGAAATACTTGGACTAATATAAGTAGTGATTTACCTAACATAACTATGTTTAAAGTTATTTTAGACCCAAATAAAACGAATGAAACAATCTATCTAGGAACTGAAATTGGTGTCTACTTTACAGACAACTCAACAACTAATTGGTCTAAATTAGGAACGGGTTTACCAAGCGTAAGAATAAGCGATATTAAAATAAGTGCAAATAATGGTAACGTATACGTAGGTACTTTTGGTAGAGGTATGTGGGTATATAATGATCAAAAATATTTTGATAATATAGATGGTTCTAAATGGTCTACAACAAATAACTGGGAAGGTAAAAATTTACCTACTAATGTAGACGATGTTATAATAAAAGCAGGCGAACAAGTAGTTTTAGATTCTGAAGGTGCAGTTGCAAACTCTTTAGAAATTGCAGATACTGGATATTTAGATATTTATAAAAATGCTGATTTAACAATTGAAAATAATTTTGATTCTGCAAATAGTGGTTTATTTATGTATTCTGATGCTACTGATAGTGGAACTTTAATTGTAAAAGGAAACAGTACTGGTAACATAACTTATGTAAGAGGTGGTTTATTAGCTACTCAATGGAGTCTTATTACGCCTCCTGTAACAGGACAAAAAGTAAAAGATTTTGCTTTAAATACAGCTAATGATATCAGAAAAAACACAAACACAGGTACAGATCCAAACAGATATGCAATTGCAAAATATAATGATGCAAATGCAACTGGTGAAAAATGGGAATATTTTGATGTAAATGTAGGTGCCGCAGTAGCATTTGAAAAGGGTAATGGATATTCTGTTTCTAGAGGAACCGATGGAGAAGTTACTTTTACGGGAAATTTACAAACAAATACCTTAAATGTTTCTGCTACACATGGTAAATGGATGGCAATAGGTAATCCCTATACAGCATTTTACCCAGCAAATAAAGGTACTTCTGGAGATTTTATACAAGATAATATTGCTAAATTAGCTATAGATGCTCCTGCAGTTTATGTTTGGGAAAATAGCCAAGCAAAATATGTTGCTTACTCTGCAGAATCTACAACGACTAAAGTATTAGCTCCAGGTCAAGGATTTTTTATAAAAATGAAACCTTCTGGAACCGATGAAATGGTTGTTTTTAATAACACTAAAATAGGAACTAAAACAGCGCTTACAGGAAATCGTACTTTTAATAAAAGTGCAGAAACAACATCTTATATAAAATTATATGTTGCTAAAGGAAACCTAAAGGTAAATACAGGTGTTTTATTTTCTGAAAATGCAACTGTAGGTTTTGATGCAGGTAAAGATATCATCAATTTTAATTCTTCAGAATTTGATTTAACAACTAAATTGTTAGATAATGCTACAGATACAGATTATACAATTCAAACAATACCTAATAACAATTATGAAAACCAAGTAATTTCTTTAAACCTTAAAGGTAAAGCAAATGAGAAAATTACTTTTTCTGCATTAAATAGTAATTTACCAGAAGGAATGAAGGTTTACTTAGAAGATAAAGAAACTGGTAGCTCTTATGAGTTAAGCGATACCAAAAACTATACCTTAACTTTAAGTAGTGATGTTAGTGGTTTTGGACGTTTTTATGTACATTTTTCTACACGGGCTTTAAGTGTAATTTCTAATGATGTAACAAAAATTCAGATTTATAATCAGAATAATTTCTTACAAATAAAAGGAGCAAATGCAAGAACTTTAAAAATTGATTTATTTGATCTTAATGGCAAAGTTATTTTAAATCAAAACCAATCCACAGATAAATACAGTCCTATTAATTTAAGTAGTTTTTCTAAAGGAGTTTACTTAGTTAAAGTTACTACCGAAGGAAAATCTGTTTCTAAAAAAATAATTATAGACTAACCTCTTAATACAGAAAACATGAATATTAAAAGTGAAAATAAAATAGATAGAAAAGAAGCTTTAGAAAAGATAGGGAAATATGGCAAGTATGCCGCGTTAACCGCTTTAGGTACTTACATGATTTTAAGTCCGCAAAAAGCACAAGCCTCATCTGCGCTTCCAGAAAATCCTGGAGTAGGATTTTAATCCATTCTTAAAACTCGATACTAGAAATAGTATCGAGTTTTTTATTATAATACAGCCTTAAAATAAGTTTACATGTACTTTTAAGCTATCCTAAAAATAATAGATTCATTTTATTAACAACCCTATTTATACCTAAGCTGTTAATAAAACAAAACTTCTCATATTTTTTAACAATTGCAAATTATTTAAGTTTTATTAAAATTGCTGAACAATTATTCACAGAACAGCAAGCAATTTATAAATCTATTAGAAATTTAGAAGAAGACTATAATGCTACTTTATTTTTTAAAAAATCTGATTTAATAAACTTTTTAATGAGAACTACTTTTGTAAATTGTCTTATAGCTAAAGTAAATTCCAAATTTAAAATAGAATTTCTAAATTCGAAATTTCGGAATCTTAGAAGAGAAAACACCAACCGAAAATGACTATTTAGTAAATTTATAAAAGTTGAAATTGGTTTAGTTACAAGCACTAAAAATCACACTTTTAAAAAGGGAATTATTAGTTAAGAAGCCTTACTAGAAATTCTGTTTATGAGGCAAGAGTTATAGGTTTTGGTATTGAAGATATTATAGTAGAACCTCTAAAAAAAATATCACATTAAAAAATACAATACTTTATAATAGTAAACGGTATAGAAGTCATTAAAATTAATATTTTCTATAGCCTCTGTAGTACTTTCTCTTTTTTAATAACACATTGTGTTAATAGATTTTTCACGACCTCTTAAAGCGTTTATTTCTGTATCTACTAAAGTTGTTTTTAATTTCTTCTTAGCTTACCTGTATAGAAAATTTATTGATGTATATTTTTAATTCTTATCATAATCTAAATGAATATCTAACTATCTTTTAAGTGTTTTTTATATGGCTGATTTTAGTATGTTCTAAAATAAATAGTGAGTTCTAATTCGTTTTAAATTGCTTTTAAAAATCTTATGGTTTTATAAGTATGTGAAACTTAAACAAAAAAAATCTCCGGTTAATTAATTAACCGGAGATTTTAAAATTTACACACTTTATAAGAAAGTGCTATTGATAATTATATTTAGCTTTAAAACTTTTCCTATATAGTTTTATAAAACTACACCTCTATTTTTAAAATAGAGGTGTAGAGTATTTGTTATTCAATAACTACTTTCTTACTTATAGTGCCTTTATTGGTATTCATTTTTACAATATAAACACCTGCTGTTATTTGTTTTTTGATGTCTAATTGGTAAGTACTTTTTTGTTCCTTAATACTCCAAGTAGTTACTTTTTTACCAAGTATGTCAAATAAATCAACATTATTAATATTTACTTCTTGGTTTTTAGAGATTACAATGTTGTTATTATCATTGTCTGCATAAATACTCGTTTTACCAGTAAGTATATCTTCTTCAACACCTAATAAAGTCCCTTCTGCTGCATTAAAAGCTAAAACAAATCTGTCTGTGTAGATACCTGTTTTTAATTGATACGTTGCACTAACATCATTTATTTTCTGTGTTTTACCTGTTAATTTGTCTTTGATGTAAACATCTTGATTGATGTTGTTTATTTCATCAATACCAATTGTAATAATACTGTTTTCATTTACAATAACTTCTAATGGTACTTCTAATGCGCTAGAAATTTCTTGTACTCCAGAAATTACATAGCTATTTGCATCATTTGGAAACTTCCAATAGAAATCTGTAGTATTAACATCAAACATTTCTGAGTCATATCCTTTTTCATAACCAAAAGAATTTGCTTGATTAAAAGAAATCCCTATCTGACGATGTAAATTACTTCCTTGATCATTAGAATAACTCATTCCTAATTTTAATATAGGTAGCTCATTATTAGATGATTTTACAGTTTTTTTCTGATTGCTTTTTAAGAATATAGAGGTACCATCTCCTTCTGTTTTATATTCTCTTTGACTATTGTTAAATTTAATTTGTCCGTTACCAATACCTTCTACAAAGAATCCCTGTCCTATTGCAACATAAGGTTCTGGATCTTTGTATAAATCATCATATTCACTACCACCAGAGTTAGCAACACAAGATATAAGGCCATCATCATCTTGAAAGATTAATTTGTTTATAGCAAGCGTACCTAAGTCACTTGTTGCAGTTATAGTAATATCACTACCTGCTGGTATACATAAATTTATGGTTATATCTTTATAAAATAGACCGGTAGAAGGAAAAGTAAAATCGCCTTTATCTACATTATCAATTTTTATATTAAACTTCTTAGTTAATAGTGATGCGTAGTTTATTTTTAAAGTTTCTACTCCTCTAGGAATGTTAGAGAATTTGATATAATCTCTACTGTTTAAATTAACTACAGATCCTAATAGATTTATAATAGATTCTAAAAAACCGGTAGTTTCAGTTACATCTTCAGCTAGAAGCGTGTAGTTTACAGGTCCTGTCTCTCCCGTTTTTACTTTAGTTGCCATACTTACGTTCTGAGCAGCATAACCACCAATATAACCTCCAAAGTTATGACCTGCAGTTCCTGAAGCTTCCGTTTCTGCAACATGTTGCCAAAAATAAATAGTTGATATTAAAGCGTTGTTATCATCTAAAAATTTTCTAGCATTTAAAGCAGAAGGGAAGGGGTTTCCTATTAAATAAGATTGTCCAGCAGTTATCTGCTTAGTCTTAAACTCACCATCATTAGGGGTACCTACAAATGTGTAGTTTTGTTTTCTTCCAGGTCCTTTAAAAGTATAACCATCACCTCTATCTATAAGTCCTTTTTTATATTTATGTAACCAATTTGCTCTTCCGTTACTAGCAGGAGCATAGGTATATACCCAGTAATCTGCTAAGGAAATACCAGATCCAGTAAATGAACCATCATATCCACTAGCAAATGTAATTTCTTTAGGTGTATTTGCTGTTGTACCGTCTCTAAGAACAGATTCTAAAGAATAGGTGTCTGTATTTAAAGTTGTAACTGGTGAACTCATGTAGTTATAACGATATAAACTAGGCACTTCTGAGTTTTGATCTACAAATAATTGTCCATCACCAGAAACTTCACTACCATCTGTGTGTGTTTGTATCAATTGAGCAGAAGAACCAGATAATCGAATTTCTCCGTTTAACTCGATATCATTTGTAACGACTAATAATTGATCTGTTACTCTCAATTCGTTATCCTTAACAACCTTTAATTTTCTTGCACTTAATCTATTGTTTTCATGGTTATAAAACTCATCAACTATCACATAACGAGATCTGTCTGGAAAACCATTATCCCAAGTACCACCTGCATTTGTTGTAGTTTCTTTAATTCTATGTAAACCTAACAATGTATTTGCTTGTTTATTAGAACTTGTTATTTCTGAGATTAATGGATCTTCAGGATGTCTCTTCGTGTTTCCATTACCTGCTCCATAACCAGATAGGTATGTGTTTATGGCATCATCTATAAATACAACCCATTCACTAGAAACATAATCTTTATTAGGTGCCGTTACTTCATCTATTCTAACAAATGAAGTATTGTCTGTAATATTAGAAACGATATCATATCTATTAGCCCATGCAAAATTTCCTGTTGCAGATGAAAGTGTTATAATATCATTTGCTCCAACAATTGCAGTTAATGCGCTGTTTTTTATGATTGTTGCATCACCTAAATTTGTTATGTCTGATGTTGTTTTGTTTTTAAACAAGATAGATTTACCTACTTTTAACTCAGAATCTACCACAACTTCTTCAGTTGGTGTTGCTATTGCTAGTGCATCAACCTGAGCTATTGTTTTATTTTGATACAATTGAACTTTAATTGTATTAGCAGGAATATCTTCTGAACCGATATTTGTTATTTCAATCCATCTTTCTTCTCCAAACTGATAAATTTGCGTAATCATAACGTCTGAAGCTTCTGGTATATCTCTATAATCTAGGTTGCCAGTAGTTGGGTTGTTTGGATCGAAATTACCATCTGTATCTCCAAAAGCGTTTTCTAAAATAGCTAATGTTGTTACTATGTTGTTAGGTGCTGTTCCTCCATCATTTACTGTAAATCCGTTATTTATAATGTCTAAATTATCATCAAAAGCATCATTTAAACCATCACCATCTGTATCTAATAATTTACCACTTGCATCCTTTGCAAGCGCATTTTGTAAATCTCCGTTTTCGGCAATATCAAGTACACCGTCATTATCTGAATCTGCATCTAAGTAATCTGGAGTGTCAGTTCCATCCGTATTTTCTGGAATAATGCCAAAACCTGTATAGCCACCAATAGTTTCATAAGTATCATCTACACCATTATTATTACTGTCTGCAATGTTGTTTCCAACTCCAGAAGGTTTTTTATAACCACTTGTAGATTGTCCTTCAATATTATCAGGAATACCATCGTCATCGGCATCAATGTCTATAAAGTTTGGTTTACCATCTGCATCGGCATCTCCTTTTACATAAGAGTTTGGTTTACCATCTATTGTTGTATTTGTAGCATCTGTATCTGGTCCGGTAATTATTAAAGGGTTTGCAGCACTTATAGAACCATCTACAGCATCGTCAAAACCATCATTATCACTATCTACTGTAGTATCTTGTTTACCATCTCTGTTGGTATCTTTACCACCAGCTTCTATAACATCTGGAATACCATCGTTGTCTGAATCTAGGTCTAAATGATTAGGGATACCATCCTTATCAGAATCTCCTGTAATATAAGAGTCTGGTTTACCATCGTTATTATTATCTGCTCCAGTAACTACTAAGGCATTGTTGCTATTATTGATCGTACCAACTTTTCCGTCTACAGCATCATCAAAACCATCGTTATCAGTATCGTTAATTAATGTACCATTACTGTTGATGTTGTCTACTAAACCATTTCCGTCTTCATCTACTCCGCCAGCTTCTATTAAATCTGGAATACCATCATTATCTGCATCTAAGTCTAACATGTCTAATATACCATCTTGGTCTGTATCTCCATTAGGGTAGCTATTAGGTTTACCATTGTTGTTTGTATCTGCTCCGGTAACTATTAATGCTTTTGCACTATTATTAGTTCCATTAACATTACCATCTACAGCATCATCAAAACCATCGTTATCAATGTCATTTTTTAGCGTACCATCAGCATTAATAGTATCTACTAAACCATTTCCGTCTTCATCTACTCCGCCAGCTTCTACTAAATCTGGAATACCATCATTGTCTGAATCTAAATCTAAATAATTAGGGATACCATCGTTATCTGTATCACCAGTTATGTAAGCGTCTGGTTTACCATCATTGTTAGCGTCTGTACTTCCTGTAAGTATTAAAGCTTTGTTTTTGTTGATAGTTCCGTTAACATCACCATCTACATAATCATTAAAACCATCACCATCAGTATCTAAGAAATTATCTGCAATACCATCTCCATTAGCATCTGTACCACCTGCTTCTACAACATCTGGAACACCATCATTGTCTGAATCTAAATCTTTTGCATCTGGAATACCATCACCATCTGTATCTGGGTTTGTAATGTTATTTCCGTTCGTTGCACCGGTTACTTGAGAATCATAACGATCATCTAAACCATCATTATCTTTATCGTTTTTAAGTGTACCGTTACTGTTAATATCGTCTACTTTTCCGTTTCCGTCAGTATCAATACCACCCGCTTCTACAATATCTGCAACACCATCGTTGTCTGAGTCTAAATCTAGAAAATCTAATACACCATCTTTGTCTGTATCTCCATTAGGATAAGAATTTGGTTTACCATCATTATCTGTATCTGCTCCGGTAACTATTAAAGCTTTATTTGGGTTGTTACTTCCATTAACGCTTCCGTCTACAGCATCGTCAAAACCATCTTCGTCAGCATCATTTTTAAGAGAACCGTCTGTATTTATATTGTCTATTTTTCCATCTCCATTGGCATCAATACCACCAGCTTCTGTAATATCTGTAATACCATCGTTATCTGAATCTAAGTCTATGTGGTTTGGTATACCGTCTCCATCTGCATCTCCTGTTGTATAAGAATCTGGTTTACCATCATTGTTCGTGTCACTTCCTGTAACAACTAATGCATTGTCTTTGTTATTTGGTGTACCAAGTTGACCAACATCACCATCTACAAGATCATCAAAACCATCATTATCTACATCATTTTTTAGCGTACCATCAGCATTAAGGTTGTCTACTTTACCATCTCCATTAATGTCTGTACCACCTGCTTCTACGATATCTGGGATACCATCGTTGTCTGAGTCTAAATCTTGTGTATCTGGAATACCATCTCCGTCTGTATCTGGATTTGTAATTGCGTTTCCACCTGTAACATTAGCATCGTAACGATCATCTAAACCATCTTTATCTATATCGTTTTTAAGTGTACCATCAGTATTAAGATCGTCTACTTTTCCGTTACCATCTGTGTCAATACCACCAGCTTCTACGATATCTGGAATACCATCATTATCTGAATCTAAATCGAAATGATTAGGAATACCATCTCCGTCGTTATCATATACATCTGGTATGCCGTCATTGTTAGAATCTGCGTAGTTTGTAGTACTTCCATCTCCAGCATTACCATCATCATGGTTGTCTAAATAGTTAGGGATACCATCTCCATCTTCATCGCCTTCGGCTAAGTTTCCTCCATTTTCAATAGTATCTGGTATACCATCATTGTCATCATCTAAATCGATGCTGTCTGGAATACCATCATTATCATTATCCTTAATATCTCTATAATCTAGATTACCTGTACTTGGGTTATTTGGGTCGAAGTCTTTATCTTCATCACCAAAAGATTTTTTTAAAGTTAACAAGCTGGTTACTTTTTTATCTGGACTTAAACCATCATTTACGGTGAAACCAATAGTAGGGTTGTCTGTATTATCATCGAAAGCATCATCTAAACCGTCACCATCTGTGTCTTTTTTTGTAAGAATATTTTGAAGGTCTCCATTTTCTGCAATATCAAGAATACCATCATTGTCTGAATCTGCATCTAAATAATCGGGTATTTTGTCACCATCGGTATCTACAGGTATAAAAACTTTACCACCTACTTCGTAAACGTCATCTATACCGTTTTTATTAGTGTCTCTAATTCCTGTACCAATACCACTTGGTGCAATATAGCCAGCTGTAGTTTGTACTTCTATATTATCTGGAATACCATCGTTATCTGCATCTATGTCCAAATAATCTGGGATACCATCTCCGTCTGTTGATGTTGGTGTATTACCTGTACCTGCACTTTGTGGAATTCCGTTAGTTGATGCTGTAGTACCAGCAACTCCATCTGCCATTCCATCACGATTATCATCTTTACCACCAGATTCTATAACATCTGGAATACCATCATTATCTGAATCTAAATCTAAACGATTAGGAATACCATCTCCATCTGAATCTGTATTACATAATTGTCTTACTATAATGTCATCAATAGCTAAATCGTTTCCAAATATTGCTTTTGTATTGTTTCTGATTACAACAGTAATGTCGCTGTTATTTAATGTAGTTAAAGGAGCATTTGTACCGTAATATTTCCATGCATCTTTACTGCCTGCTTTTTCTCTAACAATGTTCCCTGTATTTACAGAAGGACCTAAAAGTTTTCCATTTTGCCAAAGTTCTATTTGTATGTTTGGTAAAACTCTAAGAGGATTATCATTAACGTTATTGTCAACATCTAAATTTAATACCCAAAAAGATACGTCTAAAAGAGCACCTGCGGTAACACCTTTTATTGTTTTTTGATAAATGACATCTGGTGTTGTACCTGCATTTACCATTAACATGTTATCTGCTGTTGGTGTTAAGCTACCACCTGTATGGTCTCCTAAAGTTTGCCATTGTCTATCTGCCCAACTTGAGGAGTTAGGGATGTTATTAAATACTGCGTAAAGATCATCTTGTAGATCACGACTGATATCATTACTACGTGGGTTTTTTAATTCTAAATATCTATAATCTGTAGTTGCCCCTCCAGATAAACGAGTACTAGTTGTAGCATTACCTACACCAAAATCTTCATTAAGTAAAGGAGTACCATAGATATCACAAATATCTTCATCAACATCTAAAATACCATCGTTGTCATCATCTAAATCACAAATATCGCTAATACCATCTCCGTCTGTATCTAAGTTACCAGAAGATTTTGCGTCACAACGGTTACCTACAGTGATGTCTTCATCATTAGAATCACCAAATTCATAATTTGTAATTACGGTATCATTTGGGGTTGTAACAGTAGCTGTTGCACTATTTTGGTATACTGCCAAAGGTTGGTTCATAGGTACATTTACATCAAAAATAATAGTAACACTTCCTTTACCATCAATATTAAATTTCCCCCAATTAAGCGTAGTATCTCCAACTTGTGGTTTTGTTGTAGAAGTTTGTATAGCATCTTTTAATATAATATTAGCGCCAGATGCATAGGTAAAACCTGCTGGTAGAATATCTTTAGCTGTTACGCCTTTTAAATCTACATTGGTAGCATTTGTTAAAGTTATTTGGTAAGTACCATTTTCACCGATATTAACTTTAGGTGTGGTAGTTTTTTTAGTTACAACTAAACCTCCTGTTGGTATTTTTAATACAATTAAATCTAACATAATAAGATCTTGCCATGACCCTGCGTATAGATTTAAGTTGGTTGAACCTGCTGTAAAATTACTGTTTACAACATCTATATCCCAAGCTCCATAAGGGCTACCTGTATAAGCATTATTACCTGGAGCTGGGTCTGAAACCCCTCCTGAATTTGCAAAATCTATAGGGAAGTCTGCAAAGGCATTGTCTGAAACTTTAATACTTTCTCCGTCTATAGCTGCATCTCCTTGTAAAGAAGCTACAGATATACTACCTGCTACATCACCAGAATATACTTTGTAACCTGTTACAGGAACAGTAATATCTCCATATACAAAACCTTTTAAACCATCATATACATATACTTGATTGATACCTGGTTCAGCTGTTCTAGATTTATATACTACAAGCATTTGCCATGCTCTTACGTTTTCTTGAGAAAATGCACAAGCAGCATTAAAGTTATACAATACATTACTATTTGTAGATGTTGAGATAACATCTGCAGTATACGTTCCAGAAGGGTTGGGTTGTGCTAATACTTCTGCAGTAATATCTGCTAAATAACCTTCGTATTGAGGACTTAAGGTATTAAACGGTACAGTTTCCTTATAACTTTTATCTCGTGTTATGGTTTTTGTGATTCCGTTAGGAAATTTAATAGGAATAGTTGTAGATAAAGGGTTATAGGATGTTAAACCAGTTCTACCATGTTTTACAAGAGCAAACCATTGTACGTATACTGCTTGTATTACTGCATCTGCAGGTATAGATAAATTAGCACTAGTAGCTCTTCCATTATTTTTTATACAAGTGTAAGTTGTTCCCGTTGTTTCGTATGAAACCTCACTATTACCAATTTGTTTGTAGGTAAGATTGGCTCCAGAAAACTTCTTGTAAAAATTAATATTATCATTGGTGTCGGGTCCTTGCGCACTAATAGAAAAGGAAGTGGCAAATAACAATACGGTAAGTATTGTTAAGCTTTTTAAGCTGTTGTTAAATAGGTGTTGAATTTCCCCAAATTCACATACCTGAAAAGTATTTTTTTTCATGGTTTTTGTTTTATTGTTCTCTGGGGGAATTGTTAAAATTGTAAAATACGTAGGGGGAATACGACATAATCTGCTTAGGGGCGCAGTTAAGTTGGCAAAATTAGTATTAAGTTAGCAAATGTACAAATATAATGTAAGAATTATTTATTGATTTTTACGGAGTAAATTTGAGGGTTTTTCTATGTTTGTTTATACTCGGTTAAATTAATTTAATGATTTGTAGCAATTATAAAATATCTAATTGTGCTTTTGCTATTGTGGTAGCATTTCTTAAATACAAAACACATAGAATGCTGTTTTTTAGTATATAATGGTGTGGTTGCTGAAAAAAATGATATAAAAAATCCTTACCTAAAATAGTTAAATTAATACATACATATATAATTTGTGAGTGTTTTTGTTACGATACGTAGTTTATAAAACGCATAAATAATAAGTTACTTTTTTGGGTTTAAAAGTCTATCTGAAAAAATAATAAATAATAATAAAGAATTGTTTTAGAGAACTTGTAAATGAGGTAATTAAGAATTATCGCTGTTATAAACAGATGCTTCGGTAGAAAAAAGATAAAAGAAGAACAGTTTTACATTTAGAATTCTGTTTTTAATCTCTTTTTAGTTAAGGGAATTCATAATTATAGCTTTATTTTTTATCTGATTTTTAATAATTTATCATTTTTTTTATAAAAAATGCTATTTAGTTTGTTTGTTTCAATTTTATCTTTAGATTTGTCAGTATAAACAAAGAGAATACAAATGTTAAATAACTATTTTACTCGTTTCTATTTTTACTTTTACTTTTTTAGTAAGAGAGGAGACTTTGTATCATGTTTTTAAGTAACATTCATATCATATAAAGTCTCGAATTTCATTCGAGGCTTTTTTTTTGACATTATTTGTAATAGATGAATAAAATTATTGCCATACAGGGAGCAGAAGGCTCAAATCATCATAAAGTTGCACGCAACTTTTATGGAACCACTATACAATTAAAAGAATGTATGTCTTTTGATGAGTTGGTAGCTAGTTTAATAGACAATACCGCAGATTTGGGTATTATGGCTTTAGAGAATACCATTGCGGGTTCTATAATTCCTAATTATGCTTTAATTGATAATAATAATTTACACATAATAGATGAAGAATATTTAAATATTCATCATCACTTAATGGCTCTAAAAGGTCAGAAAATAGCAGATATTAAAGAAGTTTGGTCTCATCCAATGGCATTGTTACAATGTAAGGAGTTTTTTAAAAAATATCCACATATAAAACTAGTGGAAGATGTTGATACTGCTGAGGTTGCAAAAAGAATTTCGAAAGAAAACTTAGTTGGTATTGCAGCAATTGCACCTAAAATTGCAGCAGAAATATTTAGTTTAGAAATCCTTGAAGATAAACTTCAAACCATAAAAGATAATTCTACACGTTTTGTAATTGTACAAACTGCTAAACCAGAAGTTAATAAAGAAGTAAATAAAGCTTCTTTAAAATTTCAGTTGAATCATAAAAGAGGAAGTTTGGCTGCAATTTTAAATGTGTTGAGTGATTGTAAAATGAACTTAACCAAAATACAGTCTTTACCAGTGATAGAAACTCCGTGGAAATATTCATTTTTTGTAGATGTTACTTTTGAAGAATATAGTGAGTACGAAAAAGCAAAAGCGATTATAGAAATAATGGCAGAAGAATTCAAAATTTTAGGAGTTTATAAAAACGGTAGAAAATAGTATAGTTATGATACAACCAGCTAAAAGATTAGATACAGTGCAAGAATACTATTTCTCTAAAAAGTTAAGAGAAGTTAGAGGTTTAGTTGCAGCCGGAAAACCAATTATCAATATGGGAATTGGGTCTCCAGATTTGCAACCACCAACAGAAGTTTTAGAAGCAATTCAGGGTAGTTTAAGTGATGCAAGTGCGCATAAATATCAATCTTATCAGGGCTTACCAGAATTAAGAAATGCAATAGCTACTTTTTATAAAAACAAATTTTCTGTAGATTCTAATCCAGAAAATGAGATTTTACCATTAATGGGCAGTAAAGAAGGAATTATGCATATTTCTATGGCTTTTTTAAACGAAGGCGATAAAGTATTAATTCCTAATCCTGGGTATCCAACATATACATCTGTTACGAAGTTAGTAGGAGCAGAGCCTTTGTTTTATAATTTAAGTGATAAAACTAATTGGCAACCAGATTTTACAGCATTAGAAGCACAAGATTTGAGTGATGTAAAAATTATGTGGGTCAATTATCCGCACATGCCAACAGGAACAAATGCAACGTTAGAAACGTTTGAAAAACTAGTGGCTTTTGGTAAAAAACATCATATTTTAATTATAAATGACAATCCGTATAGCTTTATTTTAAACGATAAGCCTATTAGTATTTTACAAGTAGAAGGCGCAAAAGACATTGCTTTAGAATTAAATTCTTTAAGTAAGACTTTTAATATGGCAGGTTGGCGCGTTGGTATGGTTTTAGGAAACGCAACATTCATCAACGAAATATTAAAAGTAAAATCTAATATGGATTCTGGTATGTTTTACGGAATTCAAAAAGGAGCCATAGAAGCATTACAATTATCAGATGATTGGTTTTTAGCACAAAATAAAATATACGAAGAACGTAGAAATTTAATTTGGCAATTGGCAGATAAATTGGATGCTGTTTATGATAAAAACTCTACAGGGTTATTTGTTTGGGCAAAAATACCAGAAGGAAAAAAATCTGAAGAAGTTACAGATGGAGTTTTATATGATAACGATATTTTTATTACACCAGGAACCATTTTTGGTTCTCAAGGAGAAGGATACATCCGTTTTTCATTATGTGTAACAACAGATATTATAAAAGAAGCAATTAGCAGGTTTTAATGAATAGCAATGGGTTTCAACCCATTGAACGTGGTTTCAACCCATTAATCGTGGTTAAAATCTATTGAAAAAAGAAAAAATGAAAAATATATACATGATTGGTATTGGATTAATTGGCGGTAGTTTTGCTATCGACATTAAAAAAAACAATCCAGATGTTGTAATTCACGGAATTAGTAGAAAAGATGAAACCTTAAATAAGGCTTTAGAATTAAACCTAATAGACAAGAAAGCAACTTTAGACGATATCGAAAATGCAGACTTGGTAATTGTATCTATTCCGGTAGATGCAACCGTAAAATTATTACCTACTATTTTAGATAAAATATCTGATGATGGTTTGGTAATTGATGCCGGATCTACAAAAGAAGCAATTTGTAAAGTAGTTGAACATCATCCAAAAAGAAGAAATTTTTTAGCATGTCATCCAATTGCAGGAACAGAAAATTCTGGACCAACAGCAGCTATATCCGGCTTGTATGTTGGGAAAACCAATATTATCTGCGAAGTAGAAAAGACAACTTTTAAGCTTCAAGAAAAAGCATTAAAGCTTTTTATGGATATTGGAATGCGTATTCGTTACATGGACCCCGTTTCTCATGACAAGCATATTGCGTATGTTTCGCACTTGTCTCACATAAGTTCATTTATGTTAGGTAAAACGGTTATTGATAAAGCTAAAAATGAACGCGATATTTTTGATATGGCAGGTTCAGGATTTGCCTCCACAGTTCGTTTGGCAAAAAGTAGTCCAGCAATGTGGACACCAATTTTTAAACAAAATAAAGAAAACGTAATAGAAACGTTAGAAGCATACATTAACAATTTACAACAGTTTAAAGAGTTGATGCAAAAAGATGATTTCTCTGAGATTTTTAACGAAATGGAGAATACAAATCACATAAAACAAATTTTAAACGGCATAAAATAATAAGCCAAAACAAGCAGAAAAATGGAGAATACTAAAGAATTAAGAACATGGTTGGACGATATGAAATTAAATCATCCACTAGTAATAGCAGGGCCTTGTAGTGCAGAAACCGAAGAACAGGTTTTAAAAATTGCACACGAACTAAAAGATTCTGATGTAAGCTATTTTAGAGCAGGAATATGGAAACCAAGAACAAGACCAGGAATGTTTGAAGGTGTTGGTGAGATTGGTTTACACTGGTTAAAGAAAGTAAAAGAAGAAACAGGTATGAAAACCTGTACAGAAGTTGCAAATGCAGCCCATGTAAAGTTAGCTTTAGAGCATGATGTAGATTTATTATGGATTGGTGCACGTTCTACAGTATCGCCTTTTATTATGCAAGAAATTGCAGATGCTTTGGCAGGTACAGATAAAATTGTATTGGTAAAAAATCCAGTAAATCCAGATTTAGCTTTATGGTTAGGTGGTATCGAAAGATTATATACTGCAGGAATCAAAAACTTAGGAGCAATCCATAGAGGATTTTCAACATACGAAAAATCTAAATATAGAAATACTCCAGAATGGCAATTAGCTATTGAGTTTCAGAATAAATTTCCAGACTTACCATTAATCAACGATCCATCTCATATTACAGGTAAGAGAGACATGATTTTTGATGTTTGCCAAACTGCATTAGATTTAAACTTTGATGGTTTAATGATAGAAACTCACTTTGACCCAGAAAATGCTTGGTCAGATGCTGCACAACAAGTTACTCCTGCTGCTTTAAAGCAAATAATGGTAGACTTAAAAGTGAAGAAAGAAACTGAAACTGCTGTAAGTTACAGAGAGCCTTTAGAGAACTTAAGAGCTCAAATTAACGTGGTAGACGATCAATTAATAGATTTATTAGGTAAAAGAATGCAAGTTGCCGATAAAATTGGTCAATTAAAGAAAGATCAAAACGTAGCCGTTTTACAATCACGTCGTTGGAACGAGATTTTAGGAAACATGGTTTTAGAAGGTAGTAGTAAAGGTTTAAGTGAAGAATTTGTTTTAAAAATGTTTAAAGCAATTCACCAAGAATCTATCGTACATCAAGAAAAAATTATCAACGGATAATTTTTAAGCATATATTTATTTAAATACCTTCAAGTTTTATAATTTGAAGGTATTTTTTTTGGGCGTTACCAAGCAAAAAAGCTTGGTCAGGCTTTCGCACTCGCTTTTTTTGTTAAAAAAACAAAAAAGAGCTCAAATAATTGCTCAATCCTTAACGCTTAGTGAGAACCTAAAAAGTATGTTTCTTTAAAACTAGCAGTAAGCTATTCAGGCCTCACAGGTTTTTAAAACCTGTGAGTTTTTTTTTTAATATGCAATAAATTACAACAATTGTTAGTTTTTAAGTGTAGATAAGTGCCTTAACTAAAGTTGTATAAAATTAATATCTACAAACGTTTCATTTCGAAGCGAATAGAAAACCTATAGCAGTGATTCCGCAAAGCAGCAGAAGCCTTATGTGATTTCTCTCTCTGTTCGAAATGACAAACTGGGGGTGAAAACACGAACTTGTCACTTCTACGCTAGGAGAAATCCCATAACAGTTATTCCCACATTACAAACAAAGTCTTATGAGATTTCCCAGTTAGTGCTCGTTTGCAACGAGTACCGAAACTAATGTTATACACGTTATAAACGAGCGCGAGCGATATTGTTGACCAGACAGGTCTTTTTAACACAAATTAAACCATAGTAATTGTTAGAAAAGACAAAAACTAGTGAATTCGTGGCAATTTCAATCCAATTTTTCATAAATCAATATTAATTCAGCATCTTTGTATTAATGAAAGGAATCGTATATAAATCTACAGGAAGTTGGTATCAAGTAAAAGCTGATAACGGAGAGTTTTACAAATGTAGAATCAAAGGGAAATTCAGAATTAAAGACATCAAAAGTACCAACCCAATTGCGGTTGGTGATAAAGTTGTGTTCGATTTAGAAAAAAAGAATGATGAAGAAACAGGTGTTATCAAAAAGATTTTAGACAGAGATAATTATATTGTCAGAAAATCTGTAAACCTATCTAAGCAAATACATATTATTGCGTCTAATATAGACCAAGTTTTCTTATTGATAACCATTAATAATCCGCCTACATTTGCCACTTTTATAGATCGTTTTTTAGTAGCAACTAGAGCTTATAGAATAGATACTATATTAGTTTTTAACAAGATAGATTCTTATCAACTAGAAGAAAGAGCAGAGATTCTGTATTTAAAAGATATTTACGAAGCAATTGGGTATCGTTGTGTAGAAGTTTCTGCAACGCAAAACATAAACATAGATACCATTAAAGAACTAATGACTGGCAAAACATCTATGTTTGTTGGGCATTCTGGTGTTGGTAAATCTACTTTAGTAAATGCAATAGAACCAACCCTAAACTTAAAAACAAAAGAAACTTCAGACCAACATAATCAAGGTAAACACACTACTACTTTTGCAGAAATGTTCGATTTAGGTTTCGATGCAAGAATAATAGACACACCAGGTATTAAAGGTTTTGGTGTTGTTGATATTGATAAATATGAATTAGGAGATTATTTTCCTGAGTTTTTTGCTTTAAAACAAGACTGTAAATTCAATAATTGTATTCATACAAAAGAACCACAATGTGCTGTAAAAGAAGCATTAGAAGAAGAGCGTGTTTCTTGGTCTCGTTATAAAAGTTACCTTCAAATTTTAAGTGGAGATGAAGAGAAAGAACATTTTAGAACTGATGTTTGGAATGAAGAAGATAATGAGGAGTAAAACATTATGAAAATAGTAATTCAAAGAGTATTAGAAGCCAGTGTAACAATAGATGGTGCTAAAGTTGCAGAAATAAAAACCGGACTTTTAGTATTATTAGGTATTGTTGCAGAAGACACTCAGGATGACATTGATTTCTTGGTTAGAAAAATAGCAAATCTTCGGGTTTTTAATGATGAAAATGAAGTGATGAATAAATCACTCGTAGATATTAATGGCGAAGTAATTGTTGTAAGTCAGTTTACATTACAGGCGTCCACCAAAAAAGGAAATAGACCCAGTTATATTAAAGCAGCAAGACCAGAAATTGCAATTCCTTTGTATGAGAATTTTGTAGAAACATTAGCTGCAGAAATCGATAATAAAGTACAAACAGGTAAGTTTGGTGCAGATATGAAAGTAGCTTTGGTAAATGATGGTCCGGTTACAATTATTATTGATTCTAAAAATAAAGAGTAACTTTTATAAAACCGTTAAATGTTAATTTTATTTAAAAATTAAAATAATACTTTCCACGGAAAATAAATCACGTATATTTGCCATGGGAAATAAAATAAAAATCAATCTAAATCAAATTAAAAATGAAAAAAATAGTTTTATCATTAGTATTAGTAGCATCAGTTTTAACTGCATGTAAAGGAGAAAAGAAGGAAAAAGTAGAAGTTAAAGAAGCTGTAAAAGTAGAGGTTAATGTTGCTGAATTAAATAATGTTGATACTGCTGTATCTGTTTTAAATTGGGCAGGAACAAAACCAGGTGGAGCGCATAATGGAACAGTAGCTTTAAAAAGTGGAGGATTATTAGTTGAAAATGGTAAACTTACAAATGGTGAGTTTGTAATTGATATGTCTACAATTGTATGTTTAGATATACCTGTGGATAATGAAGGAAATGCAAAATTAGTAGGACATTTAAGTAATGAAGACTTTTTTGATGTAGCTACATATCCAACCTCTAGTTTTGTAATTACTAAAGTAGAAGAGCTTGAAGGAAAATTAGCTGTTACTGGAAATTTACAAATTAAAGATGTAACAAAAAGTATTACAATACCAGCAACAATCTCTACCGAGAATGGAGTTACCATATTTACAAGTGAAACTTTTAATGTAGATAGAGCAGATTTTAATGTAAAATATGGATCTAAAAAATTCTTTGAAGGATTAAAAGATAAATTTATTGATGATATTATGACTTTCTCTTTTGTTGTAAAAACGAAAGCGTAAATTAGATTAATTCAAATTCAATTTTAGAGGCTAAAAACGTATGTTTTTAGCCTCTTTTTTTTTATTTTTTTTAACTTAGGGTTGCTATTCCTATGATTGTATGAAAAAGTTTATTTCGTTTTGTCTATGTATTTCCCTGTTTTCAATAACTACTACCTTTAGTCAAAAAGAAAATTACGCTTCCTTATTAATCCCTAGTCCAATGCTTTAAAAGAAGCTAAAAATACAGTTATTAGAGACACTGTATAGAAATTATTATTGAAGAGGTAGATAAAATGACAGTGTTTAGAAGAGAAGTAATTACTGTTTTAATAAAATAGGAAACAGTTATGTTAACAGTTCTGCTCATTATGATAATGACATTAAAAAAACAGAACTTTCCGCTACTATTTATGATGCTTTTGGTAATTAAATTAAAAAATATTACGAATACATGAAAATTTAAGAACTACTATCACTCAAAAAAAGAAGAGTTTTTTATGTTATAAAATATAAAAAGAAATTTAGCCGTATTAATATCCATAAAAAATAATTAAAGTTGTTTATTTTTCTTTTTTGCTAAAAAAGGTTGCAGACAAGGATTCAATTTGCGTAGTTTCTTCTAATATCGTAACATTACAAAACAAAATTTTTACTATATGGAGAGCAAGAATATTATACCAACAAAAATAGAAGACGAAAAAATTATTGAAAATAAAGAACTTAATATTTGGGAAGCTTTACTTCCTGTTTTTGCCTTAGTTGGTATGTTATTTTACAACGTATTTTTTGTATATGGAGACGATGCTTTAAGTGGTAGTAATCAATTTCTTTTAATAATGGGGGCAGCAGTTGCTGCACTTGTTGGTTTTAAGAATAAGGTTTCTTATAAACAAATGATAGAAGAAGTTTCAGAAAACTTAAAATCTACTTCTGGCGCTATATTAATTTTATTAATGGTTGGAGCTCTCGCAGGAACTTGGTTAATAAGTGGTATTATTCCTTCTATGATTTATTATGGACTACAAATTTTAAATCCAACAATATTTTTAGCTGCCTCTGTAGTTATTTGTGCAATTATTTCTGTAGCAACAGGTAGTTCTTGGACAACTTCTGCAACAGTAGGTATTGCTTTAGTAGGTATTGGTAATACTTTAGGCATTTCTGCAGGTATGACGGCAGGTGCGGTTTTATCTGGGGCTTATTTTGGTGATAAAATGTCTCCGTTATCAGACACAACAAATCTTGCACCAACAATGGCAGGAGGAGATTTATTTACGCATATAAAATATATGTCGATAACCACAATACCAACAATTATAATAACATTATTAATTTTTGTAATTATTGGTTTTTCTATAGAAACTACAGGTACGCCAGATATTTCAGATAAATTAGCGGCTATAGATGGCGCTTTTAATATTTCTCCTTGGTTGTTTATAGTTCCTATTACTGTAATTGTTCTAATTGTAAAAAAAACAGAACCTTTAATAGCATTATTAGCGGGTACTTTATTAGCAGGTATTGTTGCTATAATTGCACAGCCAGATATAGTAATGAACGTTGCTGGTGCAGATTCTTTAACTTTTAATTCGGCTTATAAAGGAGTTATGAACGCAATAACGGTAGATTCTGCTGTAGAAACGTCTAGTAAAGAATTAAATGATTTATTTACGGCTGGCGGAATGAATGGTATGTTAGGTACAATTTGGTTAATTATTTGTGCAATGGTTTTTGGTGGAGTTATGGATGCAATTGGTGCATTAGCTAGAATTAGTAAAGCTTTATTAACTTTAGCTAGTTCTGTTTTTGGTTTATTTGCAAGTACTGTTGCAAGTTGTTTAGTTTTAAATATAACAGCTTCAGACCAATATTTAGCAATTGTAGTTCCTGGTAAAATGTTTAAAAAAGCTTATGAAGACAAAGGTTTAGCACCAGAAAATTTAAGCAGAACTTTAGAAGATTCTGGTACGGTAACGTCTGTTTTAATTCCTTGGAATACTTGTGGCGCTTATCAATCTGGAGTTTTAGGTGTCTCTGTGTCAGAATATTTTTTCTTTGCAATCTTTAACTGGTTAAGTCCTTTTATGACTTTAATCTTTGCCGCTTTTAATATTAAAATTAAGCAACTTGTTAAAAAATAATACAATAGTTGCTGCAACTATTTCCGATGCGAAAACTCTTACAGAAATAGCCTTAAAATCGAAAGCTTTTTGGGGATATTCTAGTGAGTTGATAGAAAGTTGGCGTGCAGACTTAACCGTAACCTCTAAAACCATACAAACTTGCCAAGTGTATAAATGTATGGTTGATAAAGTTGTTGTTGGTTTCTATGTCTTAAACACTGCAAAAGAAAACCTAGTTAAATTAGAGATGTTATTTGTTTTACCTCTTTTTATAGGCAAAGGAATCGGGAAAAAGTTATTAGCCCATGCTTTAAACAAGGCAACAATTTCTAAAGTAAAAACAATAGAATTAGTAGCAGACCCAAACGCAATTCCTTTTTATAAATCGCAAGATTTTTTAGTGAAAGAGCAAATAGGTAGTGCTATTTTAGGTCGTTTTTTGTCTTTAATGCAAAAAGATTTATAACAATAGAAATGATTAAAAACAACCACGGAATTCCGTGTAGCAAAACATCAAACCAATCTTTAGCTTGCATGGCATGTTCTCCAGAAAAAGCATTTCCACCTAAAATCCATTGAATTTTCCCTAAAATATGGGGCGGATTAAAAGGTGTAAGCCCTAATGTTAAACTTGCAATTAAAAAGAGTTTCCAGTTATCTTTTAGCTGTTTTTTCATTTATCCTTAATTTAAGATTTTTGTAAATTGAAAATATAAAAATGATAGATGATTGAAGGGTGAAATAGGTTAGAATTCTAAAGTAGAAGCCAAAATTATAATTGTCATTTATAAAATACATCAAGGTAATATAAATAATGATTATTGATATATTTAGTAAAATAAAAGTTGCTAAATGTTTCCATTTGAATAATAGCAGTAAACTAATAAGGCTTGTTGCTATTAAAATTAAAAGAAATGAAAGAATCAAGATCATAATAAAATTAATTTTTAGACAAACGAGCTAAAATTTTTTCTTTCGGTAAGTATTTAGAATAGGAACTATATAAACCAGTTCCAAACCAAACCAAAACGAATTACAAAATCTCTATAAGGATAGTTAGGTGCAGAGTAATAATTTTTTTCTGTAAAGCTAGAAGTTACATTCTCTATTTTTAAAAACAAACGCGTTCTTCGCACTTGTGCATTAAAGAAAACATCTACAGAAGGAAAACCTATTTCTTGTTCGTTTTGTATGGTAAACTCTGCTAATAACGGATTATAAGCATTCATTTTATACTTAGAAAAATAATTAAAAGTTGCGCCAATATTTACCAGCATTGGTTTTCCTTTAAACCAATAATCTTGGTAATATAATGTGTTTCTAGTAACCAGTTCTGGAACCCTAAAAACAGAACTTCCGCTACTTACGTTTTGGTACATTATGGTATTGTCTAAAGCAAACTTTTTAATTCTAAACTCTTTACTTGCTTTTACCTTTAAATAGGTAACTTGGCTATCAAATTGTTGAGGTTTGTTGTTTTTATCAAAATACGTATAGTTGTCTATATTGGTAAAATTTAGAGAAGCATTTAGCCATTTAGAACTTAAGTCAAATCCTAAATCTCTTGTATTTACAGAACTAAAATCATTGTACCAGTTGTAATTATCATATTTACTTTGATGTAATAAGGTATTAAAATTTGGTGACTTAGAACTAATTAACAAACTTCCTTTTACTGCAAAAAGACTGTCTTTTTTAAACAATGCTTCTCCTTGTAAAAAACTCCCAGACAATCTACCGCTTCCTGGAGACAGATTACCTGTAGCATTTAAATAAAAGTTATTAATTTTTGCATTCCAATCTGCACCCACAGAAATAGCATTTCCTTCTAATTTAATTTTAGAAATGGTACTATTAGAATTTAAAATAGAGTCATAACCATAAGAATAATTGGTAATATTTACTTTGGCTTTAAATTTACCAAGAACATATTTAGAGTTAAACTCTAAGTTCATTTCATTATTTGTAATGGTACTTTTAGCTTGGTTATTACTTGCGCCAGAACTATTAGATTCTCCAAAAAAGCTTGTTGTTATTGTAGGTTGTGTAAAACTATATTCTTTAGTTTCTGTAGTAAAAATATGTCCGACTTTTAAGTTGCTAAAATCTGTTTTATTAATAGTGTCTTTATTAGCTAATAACTTATAACTATGGTCTAAGTATACTCTTCTACCTTCAAAATCATTTTCTGCATCGTTTAAATTTACATCTAAATAAGATCGAGTTCTATAGTCTGAAGCATTGCTTTCAAACTTATCAATTTCAACTTGAGGCAAACCACCACTTTCTTCATTAAAGAAATCTTGAGACGTTATATGTCCACGAATTTCATATTGATTATCTTCTGTTCTATAATGAAAAGCACCTCTAAAATTTCCATGGCTAGCCAAAGACCTTCTATAAGCTCCCAAAGAACGAATACCTTTATACGAAAGTGAAACATTAAGTCTTGGAGAAAAATTAGCAGTAAAAATAGCATCTAAAATTTGCCCCTGTTGCAAACCAGTTCTGTACGTTATTTCTGTAGTTGGTGTTGGTACTTCGTAATATTTTATTTCATCAACATCTAAATAACTAAACTGTTTAGCAGTAAAACCAATATCTGGCATTAATTTTAGATTGCTAAAATCATATCCTAAATTAGTAAAAGTTTGTCCTTGATTATGAAAAGCCAATAACTCAAAATTATCAGTTCTTAAATAATTGAATTTATAATCCTTTTGTATCGATAGGGTAGTGTCTATATAAGTAGTATCTCTTTGGTGAGAAAATATTTTATAGTCTGTATATTTTGTCTTTCCAGATAAAGTTACAGAAATTTCACCAGAATTTCTAATAGAATCATTTTGAGATTTAGGATTTCTTCCTAAACTATTTCCACCATTTCTCAATTGAAAATCTGCTTGAGCATATAGCGTGTTTGTTATAAGGAGAACAAGTATTGATAAGAAAAATAACGATTTATTCATAGATTGTTTCTGCAACGGCAAATGTAAAATAATTTAACGAAAATAATCGTTAATAATTATTATGAAATCTGTTAATTAAACTATATTTTTTATTTTATTTCAAGTTTTCTTAAAAAAGCGTCATTCCTGTATAAACAAGAAGTTAAAAGCAAAAGTTTTCTTTTCTTTGTAAAATGTTAGCATCAAATTATAGTGGGTTTTCTTTAGAAGCAGGTACAGATGAAGCCGGTAGAGGCTGTTTAAGTGGTCCAGTTGTGGCAGCAGCTGTTATTTTACCTAAAGATTTTACACATCCTTTTTTGAATGATTCTAAGCAATTATCAGAAAAAAAGCGAGAAGAATTACGTCCGTTTATAGAAAAAAATGCCATTGCCTTTGGCGTTTCTTTTGTTTGGCAAGAAGAAGTAGATAAAATAAATGTTTTGCAAGCCTCTATAACTGGCATGCATCGTTCTATAGAAAAACTTAAAATTGAACCAGAATTTATTATTGTAGACGGTAATAAATTTAGAGACTACAACGATATTCCGCACCAAGCCATTGTAAAAGGGGATGCAAAATATCTAAGTATTGCTGCAGCTTCCGTTCTAGCAAAAACATATAGAGACGAGTATATGGCAAAGATTCATAAAGAATTTCCTATGTATAATTGGGCTAAAAATAAAGGCTATCCTACAAAAGAGCACAGAAATGGGATTCGTGAATTTGGTGCAACAAAATATCATAGAAAAACGTTTAAATTGCTGCCAGAACAAATAAAATTAAAGTTGTAAGTTGTTTTTTAGAAGCTATTTCCTGCATGGAATTTATCTTGAGCGAAGTCGAAAGGTTATATCTTTTTTCTGAAAAAGAAAAAAGGATGCCATTTCAATCAGGGCTAGACTTGTTTGTCAGCTTTTAGAAAATCTCATACAATTATTTCCTTTTTATTTAAAAACTTCAACTATTTTTACGCTCCAAAATTTTAAGTAATGATAAGAAAAACCAAAGCAGAAATTACCAAATGTATCTTACATAAAGTAGCCAATAAATTTAATAGCGGACAAAACGTTTTTTCTGAAGACTTAATTCGTTTCGATCAAGAAAGTTACGATTTAATGAAAGGGTTTTTACTAAAACCATTCGGAAATTTAACGCAGAGTTATCGTTTTACAAAGCATGAGGATGTACGTTTAAATGAAGTAAATAAATTTGCTTCAGAAATTTTTACAGACGAAGAAAGCTTTGTAGAATACTCTAAAAGTATTGTAAATCATTTATTTGAGCAATCTAATTCGGCACAAATAAAAACCGGAGATGTATTGGTTGTTTATATAGAAGGTATCGAGTATAAAGATGTCTTAACAGAAGCAATTGGCGTTTTTAAAATTGAAAATAAAGTAGATTTCTTTCAAACGTATTTAGACGATAACGAGAGTTTTGATATCGTTGTTCAAAAAGGAATTTCTACAAAAAGAATAGATAAAGGATGTTTAGTGTTAAATACATCTGACGAAGAAGGTACCGTTGTATTGTCTGTAGATAATAACAATTACGATGCACAATATTGGGTTAAGAATTTCTTATCTGTAAAACTAGCAGACGATTATAATTCGCATACACAGAACTATTTAGAAATGTGTAAAGAGTTTTCTGAAGAGGTTATTCAGCCAGAATTAGGAATGCATGAAAAAGGTAATTTCTTAGCAAGTACAGTAGATTATTTTAAAGAAAATGAAGCTGTAGATTACGCTACTTTTAAAGATGAAGTCTTTGAAGATGAGAAACACAAAGAAAAGTTTGACGAGTATAAAAACCACTTCGAAAAGTTAAATGATGTGTTAATCAGAAATAATTTTGATGTTTCTGGAGTTGTTTTAAAGAAAGAGAAAAACAAGCTTAAAACAGAAATTAAGTTAGATACCAACATCAATATAAAACTAGATGTAGATGCGCCAGAAGCAGCATCAGAATATTTAGAAAGAGGGTATGATGAAGAAAAGAAAATGAAATACTATAAAGTGTATTTTAACGAAGAGAAGTAATAATAATGAATCCTTTGTCATGCTGAATTTATTTAGCATCTCAACACCCAATAGCCTTTAGACCCTGAAATAAATTCAGGGTGACAGGGCATCTCTTTATATTTTTTCATACAGAATTCGTTTCAGCATCTCACAACATGATTTAAGACTCTAAAATAAATTCAGAGTGATATGTGCCATTTAACCTTTGTCATGCTGAATTTATTTCAGCATCTCAATACCCAATAGCCTTTAGACCCTGAAATAAATTCAGGGTGACAGGCATCCCTTTATATTTTTTCATACAGAATTCGTTTCAGCATCTCACGACATGATTTAAGACTTTAAAATAAATTCAGAGTGATATGTGCCATTTAACCTTTGTCATGCTGAATTTATTTCAGCATCTCAACACCCAATAGCCTTTAGACCCTGAAATAAATTCAGGGTGACAGGGCATCATTTTATATTTTTTCATACAGAATTCGTTTCAGCATCTTTTCAGTTAAGAAAATCTCACATTTTTTTATTAACTTTAGTTTCTAAAATTAAAGTTTATAAATAATGGCCCCACGTACTTACCACAACTATTGGGTATATATTCTCACCAATAAAGAACGAGGAACTTTATACATTGGTGTAACAGGAGGTATTGATGATAGAATGGAGCGACATATTACGGGGAAAGGAAGTAAATTTACAGCAAAGTACAACCTGAAAATGTTAGTTTATTATGAAGAATTTCAATATGTTGAGGATGCAATTGCTAGAGAAAAACAGTTAAAAAATTGGCGGCGTCAATGGAAAATAAATTTAATAGAAGAGGGTAATCCTAGTTGGAATAATTTATGGGCGTCTTTAGATTTATAGGTTATGAATTTTAATGTTAATTACAAATTTTGTCATGCTGAATTTATTTCAGTATCGGCACTGTCTCATAAAGTGTGTAAGTTTTAAAATCTCAGGTTAATTAATTAACCTGAGATTTTTTTATTAATTTTAA
>NZ_WTLD01000018.1:1458-43338 GCF_011379025.1 Polaribacter sp. 11A2H | reverse complement strand
GATTTTGGAACAGCTACAGCTATTAAGGCATACGTAAACGGTAGTGAGCAATATAAGTTTGAACTTACTTTAGACGGGGCTGAAAGTGTAGTTTATGCAGATAAAGAAGGTAATTGGTTAAAAGAAACCGATGTTATAGTAGTAGAATAAGGGTGTAGTATTACAGTGATTACAGATCTAAGGATCTTTAATTTAAAAGTATTCAATCATAAAAAATATAAAAGCATACAATCATGAGAAAATTAATTTTAACAGTAACCGTAGCACTTTTAACAAGTGGAGTATCAGTATTTGCAGCAGACAATATCCAAACGAACAATGTAGACGAAATTGTTGTAGTAGTAACGAATGATGATTTTAAAGAAATAAGTGTAAAAGAATTGCCAGAAGCGGTTTCTAATTCAGTTTCAAGAGATTTTTCTACAGCTACAGTAGTTAAAGCATATTTAAATGGTAGTGAGCAGTATAAAATTGAACTTACTGCAGATGGAACTCAAGGTATTGTTTATTTAGATAAAGAAGGAAACTGGTTAAAAGGTACAGACATTATATCACCAAGTGAAGAAGGGGACGTTAGTGAAGAAAAAGAGGAGTAGTTAGAAGACTTAAGGATCTTTAACCTCAATTTTTCAAAGAGAAAGACATTTTTTAATTAAAATGTCTTTTTTTTTTACCACAATCAATTTATCTTGATATTTTTGTAAGAAATGTATAAGCTTTATGAAGGAGATTTTATTAGTTGAAGATGATGTAGCATTTTCAGAAATGTTGAAGCAGTTTCTTAAGCGACATAAGTATGTTGTGGAGGTTAGTTATAATATAAAAAATGCTTTGCAGCAGTTAGAAAAGAAAAACTACGATTTAGTTTTTACAGATTTGCGCCTTCCTGATGGTGATGGAATTACCTTGTTAAAGCAAATAAAACTTAGTAAACATGCTACTCCCGTAGTTTTAATGACTAGCTACGCAGAGGTTTCTACCGCTGTACAAGCAATGAAACAAGGGGCTTTTGATTATATATCGAAACCTTTTAACCCAAGTGAAGTTTTAGAGGTTATTAGCAATGCTTTAGAGGAAAAGGCAAGTGATGTTGCTGATGATCAAGAAAAAAAGCAAAAAGAAGCACAGCAAGAAAAAGAAAATAGTAAAACCGATACCGGCTTTGTTAAAGGTATAAGTAGTTCATCAAAAGTACTTGATGAATATATTTGTCTAGTTGCTCCTATTAATATGTCTGTGCTTATCACAGGAGAAAGTGGTACGGGAAAAGAAGTGGTTGCAAAAACAATTCACTTACAAAGCCCTAGGCATAACAAACCTTTTATAGCCGTAGATTGTGGTGCAATACCTAGAGAAATAGCTTCGAGCGAGTTTTTCGGACATAAAAAAGGTTCTTTTACGGGGGCTAATGAAGATAAAATTGGGCATTTTGAATCTGCAAATGGAGGCACTCTTTTTTTAGATGAGGTAGGTAACTTAACCTATGAAAATCAAATACAACTCTTACGTGCTTTGCAAGAAAGAAGAATTAAACCAGTAGGAAGTAGTAAAGAAATTAATGTTGATATTCGTTTAATTACGGCAACAAATGAAGATTTGCTTTTGGCAGTTGAAAAAGGCGATTTTAGAGAAGATTTGTACCACCGTTTAAATGAGTTTTCTATTAAAGTACCTAATTTAAAAGATAGAAAAGACGACTTAATCTTATATGCAGATTTCTTTTTAAACAAAGCAAACCAACAGTTGAGTAAATCTGTAATTGGTTTTTCTAAAAAAGTATTAACTATTTTTCAGAATTATCAGTGGCCAGGTAACTTAAGAGAACTGTCTAATGTAATTAAAAGAGCTACTTTATTAACAAAATCAGAAATTATTGATGTAGATGTTTTACCTAGTGAATTAACTAAAGTAAAAGCAAATACTGTTTCATCAAATAAATTTTCTACAAAAGAAAACGAAAAGGTGCTGATTATAAGTGCGCTAGAAGAAGCAGGAAATAATAAAACACAAGCGGCAAAATTATTAAATGTTACTAGAAAAACACTTTATAACAAAATGAAAGAGTACGACCTTAATTAAGGTACTCTTTTAAAGTTGTTATAAAAATATTTAACTGGTTCTCAAAATCAATAAAATCATCTTTATTAATAGCTGTCGTAGTTTCAAATACTTCTAAATAAGGAATTACGGCCTTTACTTCTAATTGTTTAAACATACTAAGCATTTTATGACTTATTTCATTTAAAGTCTTAATATCAGTGTCTTCTTTTGCCTTTTTTAGTGTTAAAAGATTCTTTTTAGTGTCTTCTAAAAAAATATGTAAAGTGTTTTTTATAGCAGCAATATCATTGCCTAAAAAAGATTGTAAAGATTCTATACTAAAACCTGTAGTTGCTTTTTCTGTACTTTCTACAACTTTGGTTTTAAGTGGTATGTTACTCGACTTAAAAAAACGATGTAAAACATCTTGAAGCTGGTTGGAGTTAAAAGGTTTTATCAATACTTCTGCAAAGCCAATTTTTAAATATTCTTCTCTAGAAATATTTGCACGCCCAGTCATGGCAATAATCGGTTGATTTTTATAAAGTTTATGATTTTTAAGGATTTCCATAAAATGGATACCATTCATTTTTGGAAGTTGAATGTCTGTTATTACAAAATTATACGAAATTTCATCAATAGCATTAATGGCATTTTGTGCGTTTTCAAAAGTGTATACTTCAATATTAAATTGTTTTAAAAAATCATTTAAAAGTAAGCGAACAGAGGCATCGTCTTCTACAACAACAGCTGTTAAGTTAAAATTGGTAGTAGTCTTTTTAGTTTCTTCAATCTTTACAATAGGTTTGTCAGATAATTTTACGGGTATTTTTAAAGTAAAAGTACTTCCTATATTTAGTTTGCTGTCTAAGGTTAGCTTTCCGCCTAAAAGTTCTGCTAGTTTTTTAGAGATGGTTAAGCCCAAACCAAAACCTTTTAGATTATTGTCGCTTGCATTTTCTGCCTGACTAAAAGCTTTAAAAATAGATGCTTTTTGGTCTTTACTAATCCCGATTCCGGTATCTGTTATTAAAATTTCTAAGGTGGTTTTTTGGTGCTGTTGCGTTATAGAACTTTCAATAGTAATGGTGCCTTCGTTTGTGAATTTACAGGCATTTACAATTAAATTGTATAAAATTTGTTTAATTCTAAACGGATCACTAATAATAAGACTGTTAATAGAATTGTCTTGTTTAACCACAAACCGTACTGGTTTATCTTGAATGATATTTTTTGAATTTAGAATAATTTCATTGATATAACTTTCTAGGTTGAAAGGAATAGATTCTATAGCAATATGACCATTTTCTAATTTAGAGAACTCTAAAAGATCATCTACCAATTGCCCCATGTATGTAGATGCGCTTCTTATATGGTCTAAATAATTTTTGTCTTTTGTGTTCTCTGTAGATTTTTGAAGTAGTTCACTAAACCCAGAAATAGTACTTAGCGGAGTTCTTAAATCATGGCTAACCATAGAGATTAACTGTTCTCTACTTTTTAAAAGTGATTGTGTTGTGCTGTTTGCTTTTTCTAATTGTAAACGGTAACGCTGGGTTTTCCAGAAATCGCTTAGAATAATAATAGAAAAAATAATAATGATGATAAAACTAATTCCGGCAGCAAATAAAATAATTTTTCTACTCTGGTTTAATGTTTCTTCTCGTTGTTTGTCCATATTACTAGTATAGAAAAGAATGTCTTTTTCTAGATTCTCTAACAATTCTTGTAATTTTCTAGAAATGGTTAAATCATTATTTATAAGTTCATTTTGTTTTTTTCTAAGAAAAAAACGCTGGTTGTTACTTTTATTTTGAGCCTCTTTTAGCATTTTTCTAGAAATAGAAACTAAAGAGTCTATTTGTTTTTGTTCAATATTATTAATAGAATCTTTTGGGACGTATTGGTTTAAGGCTAGTGCAAAATTTTCTAATTTAGAACTTGTTCCATTATCAAAATACAACGGATTTTTAATAAAATCGTTTATTGTAATTTTTAAAAGCAGCGAATCTATAGAACCTAATTTATTGATCGCTTCGTTTATAGATTTATTAGAATCATAGTTGGTATTTAAATCTTTTAAATCGATAATATTTTTTAGTTTTTTATCAATTATTAATTTAATACTATCTAAAATAAATTCTTGAGAATTGTTAGCAACAATAAGGCTCAGTGAGTCTATTTTTGATACTAATTTTTTGTTTTCTTCTAGGTATTCATTAAATTGTGTTGGAGAATTTAACTGTAATGCGGCTCTGGCGATACTTTCGTTTTTGTATATGTGAGCTATTAAAGTACCCGTTCTAACAATTACGTTTCTGTCTGAGATATCTTGTTTTTGTAATTGTGTAAATGTTTTTAGTTCAGAAAGCACTAAATAACCAGCAACAGTAGCTAAAAGCCCCAGAATGATGTAGCCTATTATAACTTTAAAAGTAATATTCTTTTTTAATGATTTCATAAAGTAAGTGTGTAATATTTTTTAAAGCAAGCTAATTTTATAAAAAAAAACAATATTTTGTTTACCTATTCTGATTGAAATAACCGTTTCCAATACCAATTACACGTTCATAAAAACTACCAAAAGGTTTGTAATATACAATTACAGTGTATTCGTTTTCAGTTTCATAAAATGTACCAAGTATGTCATTTGTATTTACATTTCCATCGGCATTTAAGGTTGCAAAAGTGTAATTGTAAAAACCTTGTTTTAAAAGCATATTTGCAGCATAGTATTTTTCCTTAGAATTATATTCCATTCTATTTTCTTCCGTAATATTAAAATCATTAAAAGCACCGTAAACATAAAGATCTTTATTAGCAATAGGTTCATCAGCCAAAACAGAAAAGTGCATCATTGCATAATCTGCTTCCGTTCTAGAATCATCTGCTTCTATAGTTCTAACCACAAATTGTCCGTTAATATCTGGGTTGTATTTGTATTCGTTAAATTCATTATAGGTGTAAGGATATAAGTAATGATTAAAAACATCTTCCTTAATTACTTTAACCACATTTAAACTACTATTTCTAATAATTTTATTGTCGAAATTTAGATATTCGTTTCCTCCCCAAAAATTAGTTTTGTTGGTATACGTATATAATAATTGATTTGGTTTAAAAAATGTAGGTTGAATGTCTGTTATTTTTTCGTTCCAATTATTGTTTTTTAAGATAACAACATTTATTTCTTGATTAGGGTTATTTATTTTTATGTTTGGATGCGTAATCGAAAACTGAACTGTTTGTTGTGTGTTTAATGTTTTTGTATTTCTACTTCTTTCTACAGATACTCCAACGGTAGTAGCGTTTTCGTACAAAACAAAACGTCTTGTAAAGATAAGCTCGTCATAACTATTTAAAATTGATACAAGGTAATTTCCACTTTTTGTAATTACCGTATTTACATTTGGTATTTCTACAGAATAATGAGAGTAGCTTTGTAGGGTGTTAAATGAGTTTGTTACTTCTATAATGGTATTTTGATTAAATCCATTTATATATTGACTAGAAGACAATCTACTAGGTTGCCAATCATGCGTCATGTGTTCTATTTTGTATTGATAATCTTTGCTATCTGCATCTAAATCATCAAAAGAAAGTTCTAGTACAGTACCAAGAGGAACAATGGCAGAAAAGTTGTTTTCTTGCAATGTTCTTAACTGAATAGATTTTATGTTTTGCGAAAAAGAGTTTAGGCAAAACAAGATTGAAACAGTGATTAGAAGCTTTTTATACATATTACAAAAATAGTGTTCATTTATTTTAATTATCAATATTTAAGCCAAAATTTATGACATAACCGTTCTCATTTATTTCAATTATTTAGATTAGATATAAATAAGAATATTTAACTAAGATAAAAGTTAAAATATTTCACTCATACATAGCAAAAAGCCTAAATTTGCTTGATTTTTTAAGATAACTAACAATTCCAATTTACTATGTCAAAAGACATTCGTATTAAAAAAGGCTTAGATATTAAGCTTATTGGCGGTGCAGAAAAAACGACTAAAGAGGTTTCTTTAAGTAGTGTTTATGCAGTTTTGCCAGAAGACTTTCACGGAATTACACCCAAACTTGTTGCCAAAGAAGGAGCAGAAGTAAAAGCAGGAGAAGTACTTTTTTATTCAAAAAGTGACGAACGCATTTTATTTCCAAGTCCTGTTTCTGGTAAAGTAGTAGAGGTTATACGTGGAGCAAGAAGAAAAGTATTAGCAGTTAAGATCTCTGCAGACTCAACACAAGAATATAAAGATTTCGGTACTAAAGATGCAGCTAAAATGTCTGCAGAAGAAGTTAAGAATCATTTATTTGCTTCTGGTTGTTGGCCATTTGTAAAACAACGTCCTTATGATGTAGTTGCAAATCCAAACCAAGCACCTAAAGCTATTTTTGTTTCTGCGTATGCAAGTGCACCTTTAGCAGCCGATTTAGACTTTACTTTAGCTGGTAAAGAAGCCGAATTGCAAGCAGCAATTACCGCGGTTTCTAAACTTACTAACGGTAAAGTACATGTTTCTGTAGGAGCCAATTCTAACTCACCTTTAGCTAATATTAAAGGAATAGAGTTGCATAAGGTTTCTGGCCCGCATCCTTCTGGGAATGTGAGTACTCAAATTGCAAGCATAGATCCTATTAATAAGGGAGAAGTTGTTTGGGTAATTACACCACAAGACTTAATTGTTATTGGTGAATTGCTTTTAACAGGTAAGTATAATGCAACTAGAACAGTAGCTTTAACAGGTTCTAAATTTAGCAAACCACAATATGTAACTGCAATTGCAGGAGCCTCTATTGCAGATGTTACGGCTAACAATTTAGTAAATGATAATACACGAATTATTAGTGGAAACGTACTTTCTGGAAAGCAAGTAAAAGAAACTGAATTTTTAGGGTATTATGATAATCAAGTTACTGCAATTCCTGAAGGAGATGATTATGAATTATTTGGTTGGAATAAGCCAGTTTTTAATAAGATATCTGCCTCTAGAGCGTTAACTTTTTCTTGGTTAACACCAAAGAAAAAATACGATTTAAATACAAATACAAACGGAGAGCATAGAGCATTTGTTGTAACAGGTTCTTACGAGAATGTTTTTCCTTTAGATATTTATCCAATGCAATTGTTAAAAGCATGTATGTATAAAGATTTAGATGAAATGGAAGCTTTAGGAGGTTACGAAGTAGCTCCAGAAGATTTTGCACTAACAGAATTTATTTGTGTATCTAAACAACCTCATCAGAAAATAATACGTGAAGGTTTAGATTTAATGAGAGAAGAATTAGGATAAGATTATGGGCTTAAAACAAAATTTACATAATTTAAAAGAGAAATATAAAGGAACTAAAATGGCTCCTGCGTTTAACGCAATCCATACCTTTTTATATTTACCAAATGATGTTACTCACGGAGGAACTCATATAAAAGCAGCAGACGATTTAAAGCGTACCATGAACACGGTAATTATGGCTTTAGTTCCTTGTTTGATTTTTGGAATGTTTAATGCAGGTTATCAACACTATGCAGCAATAGATGGTTCTTTAAGAGCAGATGTATTAGCTAACTTTTTTACGTTAGATAATCTTTGGATAGGAATCATTAAAGTATTACCACTAGTAATCGTTTCTTACGGAATTGGTCTTGGAGTAGAATTTATTTTTGCGATCATTAAAGGTCATGAAGTAGAAGAAGGATACTTAGTAACAGGTATGTTAGTGCCATTAATTGTACCAGTTGATACACCGTTATGGATGTTGGCTGTTGCCGTTGTTTTTGGTGTAGTAATAGGTAAAGAAGTTTTTGGTGGTACAGGAATGAACATCTTAAACCCAGCTTTAACCATTAGAGCTTTCTTGTTTTTCGCATATCCTACATGGATGTCTGGAGATAAAGTTTGGGTACACGATGCTGTAAATAGAGCCGGAACTGCAGATGCAATTTCTGGTGAAACTATTTTAGGTAGTTACGCTCAAAATAGTGAAGTAATTTATTCTAACTTTGATAAGTTCATGGGGTTCATTCCTGGTTCTGTTGGAGAAACATCTACATTATTAATCCTTTTAGGAGCCGCTTTCTTAATCTTTACTAAGATTGGAAGTTGGAGAATTATTCTTTCTACATTTATAGGAGCAGCCGTTATGGGATTAATCTTTAATCAAATTGTAGCAGCAGATATTATTACAGAATCTAGTTCTTTTTACGGATTAATGAATACGGTTTGGTGGGAACATTTAATGATTGGTGGTTTAGCATTTGGAGCTGTTTATATGGCTACAGATCCTGTAACAGCATCACAAACAAACAAAGGGAAATGGATTTACGGTTTCTTAATTGGTTTTATGTCAATTATGATTCGTGTATTTAACCCAGCGTACCCAGAAGGAGTATTTTTAGCAATCTTATTAATGAATGTTTTTGCTCCAACAATAGATCACTATGTGGTACAAGGAAATGTAAAGAAAAGATTAAAACGTGCTAAAGTTAAAACTGCCTAATTATGAGTAAGAGAACAGATAGTAATTCATATACAATGATTTTTGCCGTAGCAATGGTATTAGTTGTTGGTACTATGTTGGCTTTTACGGCTTCGTCTTTAAGACCAACCATAACAGCGAATCAACGTATAGAAAAACAGCAAAATATCTTATACGCTATGGGCGTAAATGATAATGATGAAACAAGTGCAAACTTTGTTTCTACAGATATTGCTCAAGAGGAATTTGAAAAATACATTAAAAAACAATTAGTTATTCAAGGTGATAAAGTTACTGAAGATGACAAAGCGTTTTTAATTGATATTAAAAAAGAACAAACAAGCGCAAAAGAAGGAAACGAACGTCGCTTACCATTGTTTATTGGTGAGAAAGATGGTGAGACTTTTTATATTGCACCAATTAGAGGAAAAGGACTTTGGGATGCTATTTGGGCTTATATTTCTATAGATAAGGACATGGTTATACAAGGTGCTTATTTTGATCATAAAGGAGAAACAGCTGGTTTAGGTGCAAACATAAAACAACGTTTTTTTATGGATGATTTTATTGGAGAACACTTATTATCTAGCAATGGAAACTTTAAAGGAGTTGATGTAGCAAAAGGTAATAACGATCCATTAAATGAAGACAAAACGGATAATGAAGTAGATGCCATCGCTGGAGCAACAATTACAGGTAACGGAGTGTCTGCAATGATTAAAGATGAGTTAAAGCTTTACATTCCTTATTTTAAAACTTTAAAAAAATAATTTATGGGACTTTTATCAAAAAAAGACGCAGCATTAATTACAGATCCTTTATTAGATGACAACCCTATTACGATACAAGTATTAGGTATTTGTTCTGCTTTAGCTATTACAGCAGAATTAAAAGCATCTTTAATTATGGCGTTTTCAGTAATGGCAGTATTAGCTGTAGGAAACGTAGTTATTTCATTGATGCGTAACATTATACCATCTAAAATTAGAATTATTGTACAACTAGTTGTAGTTGCTGCTTTAGTAATTGTGGTAGATTTAGTTTTAAAAGCTTTTGCTTATGAACTAAGTAAAACACTTTCTGTTTTTGTTGGTTTAATTATTACAAACTGTATTATTATGGGACGTTTTGAAGCTTTTGCTTTAGCAAACGGACCATGGAGATCTTTCTTAGATGGAATTGGTAATGCAGCAGGTTATGGTTTAATTTTAGTGATTGTAGGTTTCTTTAGAGAATTATTAGGTTCTGGTACTTTATTAGGATTTAAAGTTTTAGGAGATCCTATTACTAAAACAGGTTTGTATGCATTTGGGTACGAAAATAATGGATTTATGATTATGCCTCCAATGGCATTAATTGTAGTTGGTATTATTATTTGGATACAGCGTAGTAAAAACACATCATTAATAGAAGAAAATTAAAATGAGTTTGCAGTAAGCAGTTACAGTTTGCAGTAAAATGCTCACTAAATACTGATACTAAAAACTGAAAACTAAAAATATGGAACATATAGAATTATTTTTCAAATCGATATTTATAGATAACATGGTATTTTCAGTATTCTTAGGAATGTGTTCTTACCTTGCCGTATCTAAAAAAGTAACTACTGCCGTTGGTTTAGGAGCTGCTGTAATTTTTGTATTAGCAGTAACTGTACCTTTAAACTGGTTATTAGATCAATATATCTTACAACCAGGCGCATTAAAATGGTTAGGTGCAGAGTATGCAGAATACGACTTAAGTTTCTTATCATTCATCATGTTTATTGCAACAATTGCAACCATGGTACAATTGGTAGAGATTATTGTTGAAAAATTCTCACCTTCATTATACAACTCACTAGGTATTTTCTTACCATTAATTGCAGTAAACTGTGCTATTTTAGGTGGAAGTTTATTTATGCAATCTCGTGAAATTCCTACCTTAGGTTTAGCATTAACTTACGGAGTTGGTTCTGGAATTGGATGGTTTTTAGCTATTGTAGCAATTGCTGCAATTCGTGAAAAAATTAGATACTCTAACGTTCCACCTGCATTAAGAGGTTTAGGAATTACGTTTATCATTACAGGATTAATGGCTATTGGATTTATGAGCTTTGGAGGAATGTTAACTGGTGGTGGTGATGAAGAAGAAAAACCAGCTACGGAAGCTAGTATTAAGAAAGAAGAAGTAAAACCGGCAACGAAAGAAATTGTAGCTGAAAACACAAATACAAACCAAGAGTAGATATGATATTAGCAGCAGGTACAACAGGAACCATAATTGCAACAGTAGCAGCTTTTTTAGTATTAACACTGGTATTGGTCGCGTTATTATTATTTGTAAAACAAAAACTATCGCCATCTGGTCCAGTAACAATTACTATTAATGGTGAGCGTAAAATAGAAGTTGGTTCAGGAAGTTCTCTTCTATCAACTTTAGGAAACGAAAAGATATTTTTACCATCTGCATGTGGAGGTGGTGGAACTTGTATTCAATGTGAGTGTCACGTAAATTCTGGTGGAGGTGAAGCTTTGCCAACAGAAATACCTAACTTTACTCGTAAAGAATTAAAAGAAGGAATTCGTTTAGCTTGCCAGGTAAAAGTAAAACAAGACATGGATATTTCTATTCCAGAAGAAATCTTCGGAATTAAGAAATTTGATGCAGTTGTTGTAAGAAATTACAATGTAGCTACTTTTATTAAGGAATTTGTTGTTGAAATACCAGAAGATATGGGGTATAAAGCAGGTGGATATATTCAAATTGAAATTCCAGCTTGTGAAGTAAACTATGCAGATATGGATATTACAGCGCATCCAGAAGAGCATGATACACCAGATAAGTTTGAAGGTGAGTGGGATAAATTTAACTTACGTCCATTAGTAATGAAGAATACAGAAACTGTAGAAAGAGCATATTCTATGGCTTCTTACCCTGCAGAGGGAAGAGAAATTATGTTAAATGTACGTATTGCAACACCTCCTTTTGATAGAGTGAAAGGTGGCTGGATGGATGTAAATCCTGGTATTGCTTCTTCATATATTTTCAACCTTAAAAAAGGTGATAAATGTGTTATTTCTGGACCTTATGGAGAATTCTTTATTAATGAGTCTGAAGCAGAAATGTTATATGTAGGTGGTGGAGCAGGTATGGCACCAATGCGTTCTCACTTATATCATTTATTCAGAACCTTAAAAACGGGTAGAAAAGTAACATATTGGTACGGAGGTCGTTCTAAAGCAGAATTATTTTATATCGAACACTTTAGAGCATTGGAAAAAGATTTTCCAAACTTTAAATTCTATATTGCTTTATCAGACCCTACAGAGGCAGATAACTGGACAAAGAAAACAGACATTCATGATGAAGCTGGAGATGGTTTTGTTGGGTTTATTCACAACTGTGTAATTGATAATTATTTATCTAAGCATGACTCACCAGAAGATTTAGAATTGTATTTCTGTGGACCACCATTAATGAACAATGCTGTTCAGAAAATGGGTGAAGATTTTGGTCTTGCAGACGAGAATATTCGTTTTGATGATTTTGGAGGATAGACTTCAATTAATTATAATATTACAAACCGATTCAGAAATGAATCGGTTTTTTTGTGGAGTTAACTTTCTAAAATATACAGGTATTCCTCTATATAACCTCATCATTACCATTTATAGATTGAAAACGTCAGTTTATAAAATCACCCTTTAATAAATTAAGATTTAATAGAATATTTGTTCAGTATTAATCAGATAAAAAGCAATTAAGAGGAAATGCTTTTTTGTAAAACAAACTCTATTATGAAAAATTTATTTAAACTATTACTAACGCTATTTGTACTTACAAATACATTCTCATCATTGGCACAACAAGAGCCTTTAGATAATAATTATTTTCAATTAAGTCCCAGAGTAGGATACGATTTTCCGACCTACAATAATAATACTCCTTATATCGATTATAAAGGTGGTTTAGATTTAGGAATTTCCTTAGACTATTATTGGACATGGTTTGGGATAGGTGCAGATTTTGATTACATTAAAAACAAGCCAGAAAGTACATATCCAATAATAGCAAGTACTTTACCAACAGCTTTATCCGAAGCCAAAATTACACGTATATTTTATGGAATTGGTCCCAATGCACAAATAAGAAGTAATTCTGGTAGATTTAAAACTGAATTTAATACCCGTTTTGGATTAGCATCTATAAAAGGTGGTAGAACACTTTTAACAGGTCCAACAGCAGCAAACATATTAAATTTTCATGCTGGTTATAATGCATCAAGTGTATTTACATTTAAAGGTCAAGTTCGTTTTACTTATTTCTTATCTGAAAATTTTGGAATTAATGCTGGTGCCTATTATATGCGACACTTTGGTGTTACAGAGTTAAATGAAGCAGGGAGTTCTGCAAGTTACCAACCTTTTACAGAAGATGCTGGGGAGTTTTATCTTGATCAAGGAAATCCAGAGGTAAGAAGTGAACCGTGTGATTGCGATATTTCTTCAGTTGGTTTATTTGCAGGTGTTACGTTTAAATTCAGTAAAAAAGAGAACTCATGTCCGGTTTGTGGAGAAGACCATGTTCCACATTGCTGTGCAACTTGTGGGTGTAGTGTAACTGTAACAGCTAAAGATAAATTTACAAAACAAGTTTTACCAAATACAGATATTGTGTTAACAGATTTAAACGGCAATATTGTAAAAAGTGCGACTACTAATACTTACGGCGTTGTGGTATTTACAGATGTACCAGAAGATAATTATGTAATTAAAGGAAAATTGTATAATGTTTCTTTAGATGAAGGCACAATTACCAAGGCAGAATTTAAAAACTGTAAAAAGGAAAGTGCTGGTATACAAAAAGTGATTGTATATGCTGATGAAAATTTTATCTTAAAGGGAAATGTAGTTGAATGTAATTCTACAACCGGAATACAAGGTGTAGATATCATCTTAAAAGATAAAATAAATGCAGGTCAAAAAAACACTTTATCAAATGCAGAAGGAGATTTTATTTTCCATTTAAAACAAGCATCAACTTTTGGTTTAAACGGAAGAAAAGATGGGTATTTTTCTAATGAAGTAGAAGTTTCTACAAATTCTTATAATAGAGATAATACTCTTTTTATAGATTTTGAAATGTGTATTGATCCTTGTGGTGTGGCTATAAAATTAGACAATATCAATTTCGATTTAGATAAAGCAATTATTCTACCAGCTGCAAAACCAGATTTAGATTATGTGGTAAAATTAATGCAAGACAACCCAAGTATAACTGTAGAAATGTCATCGCACACAGATAGTCAAGGAGGAGATGATTATAATCAAAGTTTATCTCAAAGAAGAGCAGATGCTACCGTAAATTATATTGCTGGTAAAGGTATTTCAAGAAGTAGATTAATTTCTCGAGGTGCAGGAGAAAGTGAATTAAAGAATACCAAATGTGCTAATAATGTACCATGTACAGATGATGAACATAGAATAAACCGTAGAACAGAATTTAAAGTAGTTTGCTTTTAATAAAATTATTTTAGTTTGATTTATTAATAATTAGTACCCAAGTCAAGGCAGTAAAAGGCTGTCTTGACTTACATTTTAAAAACCTAGAAAATATGAAAACGAGATATAAAAATAGAAGAGTTAAAACTTTTCAAAATTCAATTAAATTATTAAGCCTTTTTGCATTAATTAATCTTATTGGTTGTAGTGATGATGATGGTTGTGCTTATGATTCTAATACTAGTTTGTGTACTTTTTCAAAAACGAATACAAAACTTTCAGGTTGGTCAGTTGCAACCTGTTACGCAGGTACAGCAAGTAATCCTATTGGCGTAATTTATGATACAAGTCTAAATTCATCTGCAGTGCCAGGTGATGATTGGGGAGCTATTTTAGGTCCAGTTTTTCCTATTTCTCCAAAAGCTATCCATCCACCGAGCTGGACAGCAGCAAATATTGGACAAGTTTTTGGAATTGCTATTGATGACAGTGAAAATATTTTTTTAGCAACTTCAGGAATTTATAATCAATCATCAGGATATAATTATGATAATGGTGTTAAATCAGCAACTATTTATAAAAGTAGTTCTCCTAGTTGGAGTGCAACTCCTTTTATTAGTCTACCAACATCAACAGGAAATTTTAATGATATTGGTAATATTGCTTATGATAAAAGAAACAATCAATTATTTGCAACAAATTTAGAGAATGGTATCATATATAGAATTACGGGTTTAAATGGCTCTTTAGGCACAGTGGTTGACGTATACGATCCATGGTCTCAAGATCCATTACCTTCTGCACCTGGTATTGTAAGTCAAGATGAACAAGTATGGGGTATTGGCGTAAACTATGAAGGAGGAAACACAAAGGTTTATTTTCCAAGAGTAACAAGTGCTGGGGCAAGAGAAATTTATTCAATTACATTAAATAATGATGGTAGTTTTCCTGTAACAGCTTCAGAAGTTGTAGAAATAAGTGCTGTTCCAGGAACTCAAAATGTAATTTCAGATTTTGCTTTTTCTAGTGATACTAACGAAATGTTACTTTCTGAAAGAGGAAACCCTCATGCTTCAAAAGTTTTTAGTTATTCTAGAACGTCTGCATGGAACTTTAATAAGCAATATTTTGTTGGAGCAAACGCAGGAGCAGATGGTGAAAATTCTGCAGGTGGAGTAGACTTTGCTTATAAAGAACTAAATGGAGATATTAGTGCTGATTGTGATAATTTCTTTTGGGCTTCAGGGAATTATATGGATGCTAGTAATATTTCGGGTAAAGTCTATGGGCTAGAGGGTATTTCATATTCAGGAAATAATTCTTCTACTGCCGTAAGTCCAACTGCAAATAAAGACACAGATTTATTTATAGATTTAAATGGAAGCTATTCAACTGGAGATAAATTAGGAATAGGGGATGTAGAAGTTTTTGATGCAAACTCTTGTTTTATAGATATCTGTAGTCAATAACTAAAATAAATAATTTATTTTGGATTGATTATTCATGAAAAGGCAATGGAGATGGTATCAAAGTTGCTTTTTTAAACCTTATTTTAAAAACTAATACAGAAGTTATTTATTTAGATATCAAACATTTTTTTTAACATTTCATTAATTAACATTAACTTTCAAGAAAAAAATATGAAAAATTTAAAAATCAAACACCTTTTTTACGCAACTATTACTGCTTTAATCTTTTGTTCTTGTGCAAGCCCAATTGAATTATATGAAAAATCAGGGCACGCAATTACAATGAAGCAAAGCCACAGTTTATATGAAAATTACAATGATAATATAAAGCCTTACGTTGAAAAAGCACAAAATTCAATTTTGGATAGAAAAGGATATGAAGGAACAGAATATGTATTGGTTAGCATACAACAATTAGAAAATTACATTCAATTTTTAAAGGAAGTAGAAAAAACAAATAAAGGTAATGAGAACAATAAAGTTACTGGAATTGCAATATTTTTAGGTGCTCATGATAAAAATAAAACACTTAATTCTATACCTAAATTTAATCATAATATTAAGAGTTATGACGAGATGAATGAGAAAAATGATAGGGTAGTTGGAGACATGAGACATAGAGAAACAGTTTTTTTAGCTCCAACCTTTAGAGAAAACCATAAAGATTCAATATTTACCAATGAGTTTGATAGACATATTCCCTTTTTTATTGAATACACAAACCAAGATAATAAATATAAAGGAACTTATAAATATTTATTACCCTACCTGAAAAATAAGGAAACTAAAAGTGCTACAAGATCTTTAGAAAGAAATTCAAGTTTAAATGCAGATGAGTTTAATATTATGCCTCCTAAGTCTTAATTAAATAGTTTAAACTAAAATAATTTTCTTTTGATAGAAGTAATATATGAATCTGTAGTTTATGGTTATTTATATATACAAATAATACCAGCGATTATTGGTTTATTTTGTATTAAGAAACTAGATGTTAAATATCGATATTTTCTGCTATTACTTTGGTATGGGGTATTTAATGAAATTTTTTCTTTATACTATGGTAGATATATTGTAATACATAAAAATGTAGTTTTTTATAATATTTTTAATGTCATTTATTTTAGTTTTCTATTTTGGTTATTCTATTCTAAATTCAATAGTAAAATATTTAAAAATATAATTATATTTTTTGGAGTTCTATATTTCACAGTTGTTGTGTATGAATTACTGATTAAACAAATAGATTACACTAGTCAGAGTTTTTTAGAGTCTTACATAATTGGTGGATTTAGTATTTTAATCTTTGTAGCTTATTATTTAATGGTGTTATTAACATCTAGTAAACAAGAAAATATATATACCAATTTATTACTATGGATTGCAATTGCACATTTTATCTACTATTTAGGCTTTATACCTTTTAAAGTAGGTCAAAATTATTTTGCAAGTTTTAAAGAGTTTCACCATTTGTTTGGTTTATTAATTACAATTACAAGTTTAAAAAGTATCATTTTAAGTATCGGTTTTATATGCACTCACCAGAAGGTTCAATCATAGGTTATTCAATATTAATACTCGTTTTTTTAGGGGTATTACTAGTATTGCTTTTTTTTGTGTTTATAAACCGAAAAAACAAATTAGTGCGTAATAATTTTGAGGCAACTATACAAAACCAAAAACGCCAACACAATCTAGAATTAAAGGCGTTGCGTAGTCAAATGAATCCACATTTTGTACATAATTCTTTAAATGCGATTCAATATTATATTCAACAGAATGATGTAGAAACATCAGAAAACTATTTAGCAAAATTCTCGAAATTGATGCGTCAGTTTTTTGATTATTCAAGAAGGAAAAGTGTTAGTTTAAGTGAAGAAATTAGCTTGCTAGAAAATTACCTTCAAATAGAAAAATTACGCTTCGAAGAAAAAATAGCGTATGAAATAAAGGTAGATTCAGAATTAGATATTGAAGAAGAACAGATACCTTCTATGCTTATACAACCGTTAGTAGAAAATGCTATAAACCATGGTTTATTTCATAAAAAAGGGAATGGAAAAGTAACTGTACTATTCAATTTTATAAATGCAAATTGCTTTAAAGTTAGTGTAATAGATAATGGTGTTGGTTTACAAAAATCGAAAGAACTAAATACTTCTATTAAAAGTCAAAATGCTTCACATTCATCTGAAGTATTAACTGAGCGAATTCATTTTTTAAATGAAAGTGGTTCTTGGAATGTAAGCCATAAGATGATAGATCGTTCTATAGAAACAGGTAAAACAGGTACAGAAATTGTTTTAGAATTTAATCAAAACTATGATGACAAAAATTAAAACGATACTTATTGATGATGAGCGTAAAGCATTATCTATTTTAAAAAATAAAATTGAAAGATATTGTCCAAACATAGATATTATTGCAGAAACTCAGAGTCCAGAAAAAGGTTTAGAACTTATAGATAAATTGCAACCTCAACTGGTATTTATAGACATTGCAATGCCTGTAATGAATGGGTTTGATGTTTTAGCAAAGGTAAAGAACCCAAATTTCGAAATTATTTTTGTAACCGCTTTTGACCAATATGCAATAGATGCTATAAATTATAGTGCTATTGGTTACTTATTGAAGCCGGTGGATAATGAAACTTTAATAGCAACCGTAATAAAGGCTTCTAAAAATATTGCAGATAAATCTGCCTTAGAAAAAAACAAATTACTGATTGAGAATTTAGGTGTACAAAATTTTCAGAAGAAAAAAATAGTCATTCCATCTGCAGATGGATTAGAGTTTGTAAAAATAGATGCAATTATACATTGCGAAGGTGTAGATGGCTATACTAAGATTCATTTCAGCAATCAAAAACCTATTTTAAGCTCACAAAGCATAGGTCATTTTAATAAATTATTACAGCAGCAAGATTTTTACTTAGTCCATAAATCTCATTTGATAAATCTAGAGCATATAAAAAAATATTTGAACGAAGGTTACGTATTATTAAGTGAGAATCATAAAGTGCCTGTCTCTAGAAATAGACGACAAGATTTTTTAAATAATTTAAAAGGTTAATTTTAAGTGTTTTGAAAAGGTAGTTCGTTCATTTAATGTTTCATCAAAGAAGCTTTTATCAACACAAAATTTAATAAAAAAACCGATTCATTTCTAAATCGGGTTTTTTATACACATAAATTTTGCCTTCTTAATAAAAAAGAAATTTTACTTTAAGTTTTACTATTTACTCTTTAATTTTAATATCTACATTTCCGTCTCCATCAGTTTTTACACTTCCTTTTGGAGTTTCAATATTTACATTATTTTCAGTTTTAACTTCAGTCTTTTTTTCTGATTTTTTATCTTCTCTACAAGCGGTAAATGATATTGTTAAACATACAACTACAAATAATAATTTCTTCATTTTTTTATGTTTTATAATTCATAGTAAGTTAAAAACATTTTTTTACTAATGTGCTTTTTATTTAAAAAGTTAATTAATTATTTATAAATACTTTTATACTCATTAAATCTATTTTTTAGGTTGATTATCTCTTAATTCATTTAGATATATTGTAATCACGTTTATTTTATAATCATTAAAATGATTAATTTTGTTGTTCAAATTTATAAATGGTTTATTTAGTATATTCTTTACCTGTAATAATAAGTGTTGTTTTTATTGTTCTTTATCTCTTTCAAGAAAAATTCATTTTTTTTAATGGTGATATATTAGCTAAAAATTATCAATATAAATTTACAAACCAGTTTGAAGAAGTCTTTATTAAGACAGATGGAAGCAATGTAATTAATGGACTTCACTTTCAATTACCAAACCCAAAAGGAGTTGTTTTATTTTGTCATGGTAATAAAGGTAATTTAACAAAATGGGGAGATCGGGTTGCTTACTTTTTAGAATACAATTATGAAGTCTTTGTTTTTGATTATCGTAATTACGGAAAAAGTACTGGTGCATTTAATGAAGCAGCCATGTACAAGGATGGTTTAGTTGTTTATAATCAGCTAAAAAAAAGTTTTAAAGAAAAGAATATTGTTGTTTATGGTTTTTCTTTAGGTGGAACTTTTGCAACCAAAATAGCGTCTCTTAATACCCCAAAAGAATTAATTTTAGAAGCTCCTTTTTACAATTTTAAAAAAGCAGCTACTTATAAATTTAAGGTTGTTCCAACTTTTTTGTTAAAATATCAATTTAGGTCTGATAAGGATATTTCTAAAATAACGTGTCCTATTACCCTTTTTCATGGTAATAAAGACGATACAACCTCTTATAAGCAATCTAAAAGCTTGTTAGCACTAAATACATCAACTAGAAATAAGTTTGTAGAGATTGATGGAGGAACGCATCATAATCTTAGAGAATTTGCTATTTACAAAGAGAATCTTAAAGAAATTTTAGAACGATAGTACTTCTTAAAATTTATAAATCGTATTTTTGATCACTTCAAAGCATAATAAGATGAGTAGTATTGAGAAAATTTTAAAGAAGAAGAAATTCGTCAAAATAAAGCTAAATAAAATTGCTACCAATCATTTAGAATTGAAGGCAACAATTAATGGTGTTAAAGGGCGATTTATTTTAGATACAGGTGCTTCTAATTCTTGTGTTGGGTTAGATATGATTACTCATTTTAATTTGGATGCTCAAGAAAGTGAAACCAAAGCGGCTGGGGCAGGAGCAATAGATATGGAAACGTTACAATCTGATAATAATTCTTTAAAAATAGGAAATTGGAATACTAAGAAATGTCATTTAGTATTGTTTGATTTATCGCATGTAAATACTGCTTTAACGCAGCACAAAGCAAAGGAAGTACATGGTATTATTGGTGCAGATGTACTACAAAAAGGAAAAGCATTTATAGATTATCGTAAAAAAGTTTTATACTTAAAGAAAACAAAGAAATAATTAATTTAAAATAAAATACAATGAGTTTGCAAAAAGAAGTAATGGATAAAATGAAAGAAGCAATGAAAGCAAAAGATACGGTTGCTTTACAAGCTTTAAGAGCGGTTAAATCTGCCTTTTTATTAGCGAAAACCGAAACAGGTGTTCAAGCAGAAATTACGGAAGAGCAAGAAATTAAAATTATTCAGAAGCAAGTTAAACAAAGAAAAGACAGTGCAGCTATCTTTATAGAACAAGGCAGACAAGATTTAGCAGACCCGGAATTGGCTGAATTGGCTGTTTTAGAACAATTTTTGCCAGAAGCATTATCTGAAGAAGAAATTGAAAGTGTTGTTGTTGCTACGATTAGTAAAGTAGGAGCATCTGGAATGAAAGATATGGGGAAAGTTATGGGAATTGTTTCTGCTGAGTTAGCAGGTAAGGCAGATGGTAAAACCATTTCTACTTTAGTGAAAAAGAATTTAATGTAAAAAATATTTTTGTTTTCTTTATAGAAAACAAAATGGCTGCGTAGTTCAACTGGATAGAATATCAGATTTCGGCTCTGAGGGTTGGGGGTTCGAATCCCTTCGCGGTCACTGATCAAATCACTTAAACTATTTATTTTAAATGGTTTAAGTGATTTTGTTTTTATGAAAATCATTTAATTGGTACTATTTGCGGAACGAAAATGTTTTGTAATATTACTTTATTAAATAGATAATTAATTTTATTATGGACTAAATCTTTGGGGTATTCTTAATTTATAATTTAGTGTGACTATTGATTCTTATTTTATAATCAGTTGTGTTTATTGATGTTTTTAATAACATGTTAGATCTAAAAGTATAATGAAAAATTGAATTATTATGCGAAAATATTGTTTTTATTATCCCTGAAATTTTTAAGGGAAATGTAATATATTTGATTAAATACAACATGTTACCTGCAATGCGTGAAATCCAGCCTCAAATATTCATATGACAGTTTTTTAGAGACTTTTTTACAAAAAAATAACGAAAACACTGGGATAACAAGAAAAAAATAAAACCATTGCTAAACTCTAAAGAGTTTATTTATATATAGTGTGATATGACAATAATAGAAGATATTTTAAACAAAAGAGGTCCTTTAATGTCAAATGAATTGTCAAAATCATTAGAAAAATCTGAAGGCATTAATTATAACACTGCTAGCCAAAGAGTTGCTAGAAATAAAAAAATATTAAAAATTAAAGGGTACTTTATAAGTAATTTATCGCTTTGCTATTTAGAAAAACACATTGAGGATGGACTTTTGTATGACTCACTAAATAAAGCAATGTTCGAAAATGGAAAGAAATATTGGTACACATTGAATGCTCTAGAACTTCACGGGGGAATTATTAATCAGAATTTTTTAGAATGTTATACAAATTATCCGATTTTAGCTTTAAAAGGACATTTGCCTTTCAAAAAAATAATTCAAAAATTTATAAAATCAAATATTCTAAATTATAATAGTGAGTATTATTATATTTCTCCTAAATTAAAAAGAACAAATTTAAATTCATTAGCCTATAAAACGATAGAAGCTATTAAAGAAAATATTCTTACTGATTTTGGAAACTTAACTAAAAACATTGGATTAATTTCCTATAACACAGCTGAAAATTACGGAGAATTCGGGAAGTTTAGATGGGCTTTTAAAGGTGTTTCAAACATAACTGGACTGATGCAAGGGAAAAACCCTGGTTTTGTATTAGCTGACATTATAATTGGCGTTCCGATTAATGAAAAAGATATTTTATTCTTTATTGAAAAAATAAAACATATTCAAAGTTTCAATAACGCTTCTAGAATTATTCCATTTCTAATAGTCGATGATTTGAGCAAGGAAGCTTTAACATCTTTAAAATATCACGGAATAGCTGTCGGTTTTATTAAAGAATTATTTGGACAAAAATATGCTGAAACACTCAAAGAATTAATTGGTGTACTAAATAATGCTGGCGCCAGTTTAAAATCTTCTCCAGAAAAATATCTAGATTTAATTAAAGAATTAAAAAAATATAATGAAGGTTTAGCTAATAATATTAAAGGAGCACTTTTTGAATTTGTTGTCGGACACATTCATTCTTTAAATAGCAACAATAGTATCGATTTAGGTCGTGAAATATATGAAAACAATTCTAGGCACGAAATTGATGTTCTAGCCAATTATAATGATAAGATTGTTATAGCAGAATGTAAAGCCACACGTTCGAGGATAGATTTAAAAACTATAGATAAATGGTTAGGAAAAAAAATCCCAGCTTTTAAAGTATGGATAGAAAAACAAGAAACTTGGAAAAAGAAAAAAATCGAATTTGAATTTTGGTCGACTGGTGGGTTTACAGATGATGCTATCGCAAAACTAGATTATATATCTTCATCTGCTTCTAAATATAAAGTATCATATTTCAAACCAGATGATATTAGGAATAAAGCTTTATCTATGGACAATAAAAAATTAAAGGAAGCATTAGACGATTTCTTTTTAAAAGCGAAAGTATAGTGAAGAACAAAGCACTGCAGGTAACACCGTATATAATTTATTGCTGGCTTATCGCTTACTTACGAAAGTCCTCGCGGACTTTCTTGGTCGGTAATTATTCACTAAATTAGTTGCTTGAAACACGCAACAAACCATATACAACAACGTTACCCCCAATGCATGAATTCCGTAAATTAAAAAAGTCTTCTGACACAAATACTTACTTTACTCAAAAAAAATAAATAAAACTTAATGAGAATAGAAAACATTGAAATAGACAACTTTAGAAGCTTTGAAAAAGGAACAACTGTTAAATTTAAAGAAGGTGTAAATGTTATAATTGGACATAATAACGCGGGAAAATCAAATCTACTCAAAGCATTAGGATTAGTATTAAACCAAGGAGCATCAAAACGTCTTGAAGTTGATGATTTCAATAAAAAAACTACTATCGCAGAATTAAAGAATGAACCACCTTTTGTTCAAATAACAGTTTCCTTTGTTGAATCAATAAATGAGGTTGAATATTCAGATGATTTAGTTACGGTATCTACTTTTTTAACAAAAATTGAAACTCCATATGAGGCAAAATTGACATACCGATTTTATTTACCAAAGAAAGATGAGGAAGAATATAAGAAATCCTTAAACAACATGTCATCTACTAATATCAATGATTATTGGTTAATAATTAAACATCAGTTTTTAAAAAAATATGTTTCAAAAATATATGGAGGTAATCCGGAGTATAAAAATATTGCAGACCCTGATGCATTAAGAAAGATCGATTTCCAATTTTTAGATGCGATTAGAGATGTTGAAAGAGATTTATTCTCAGGTAAAAACACATTACTACGTGAAGTTATTGATTTTTTCATGGATTTTGATATAAAAAATGATGATAAAAAGGGTTCTAAAAAAATTGATAAAGAAGAAAAAATAGCGAAGATTATTAAAAGGAAAACAGATTTTTCTGAGGAAGCCAAATCATTAATAGATTCCTTACATAGAAGAATGAAAGAAGGGAAAAAGGTCATGTTGCAATATGCAACTGATACTGGTGCATCTTCATTCAATAATGCTAAACCAGAATTTGATGGGCACATACTAGATACAGAGCTTTATTCTGCTTTGAAACTTGTAGTGGAATATACAACTGGAATGAAAATAACTATTCCAGCAACACATAATGGCTTAGGGTATAATAACTTGATATTTATGTCATTACTACTTGCCAAAATGCAAAAAGATGCATCTGGCGAATATCTTGGTAGTAATGCTAAAGTATTTCCCGTTCTTGTTATCGAAGAACCAGAAGCCCATTTACACCCATCCATGCAATATGAGTTTTTGAAATATATTACCAACAGTGAAAAGAATAATGTCAGACAAGTTTTTATCACTACACATTCACCAAATATAACAGCAGCTGTGCCGTTAGATAAAATCATTTGCTTACATCGTGACCCTAAACATCAATTAAATATTGGGTATTTAGGAGATGTATTTACCAATTCTGATACTGATATTAAGTCAAAAGCATATGTACAAAGATTTCTAGATACCACAAAAGCTGATATGCTTTTTGCAAAAAATATTGTTATGGTTGAAGGAATTACAGAACAGCTACTGCTACCTATATTTTCAAATTATTTACATAAGGATTTAGAAAAAGGCCATACTTCTGTCATTAATATTGGAGGCCGATATTTCAATCATTTCTTAAAATTATTTGATTCAACTAAACCAAACACAATTCATAAAAAGGTAGCTTGTATTACTGATTTAGACCCAGTAAGAAAAGATATAACTGTCCCTGATTCAAGTTTCGAAAAGTGTTATCCCTTTGAATTGCATCTCAGCCCTTCTAAATACGAATACAAAGAGACGTCAAATGATATAATTGATACATATTCAAAAGACAAAAACCACGCAAATATTAGAGCATTTTCGCAAAAGAAGAATATAAGCAAAACTTTTGAGTATGCATTAGCATATGAAAACCCCAATTGTGAATTAATAGTTACAGAATCAATAAGCAATAAAAAAGAACTGAAAGGATTAATAAATAGTAATAGTAAGACTATTGACAATCTTTTTGAAACAGTACATAAAAGTAATGAGAGTAAGCGGATAATAAAAGGTTTAGAAGAAATAAGTATGAATGATGACGAGAAAAAGAAACACTTATTTGCTGCTCGATATTTAAATTCTTTAAATAAAGGAGAAAATGCTTTTGAATTAGCAAATGATCTAGCTAATAATTTACCTGAAAACAAAGCCGAATTTAACGTTCCTAATTACATTAAGGAAACAATAGATTGGATATGCGAATAACATCAAAAAGCAATATAGATATAGAGCAGCATTTTAAGGTAATTGCTGGGCCTGGAGCTGGGAAAACAACATTCTTGATTAATCACATTAGAAATGTATTGCGTGAATCTAGTAGATTAAATAAGTGCAGAAAGATTGCTTGTATTACTTATACTAACGTTGGCGTTGATACAATTATTAATAAATTAAATGATTCAAATGATCATGTCGAAGTTTCGACAATACATAGTTTCTTATTTACTCACATTGTAAAACCGTACTTATTTACAATAAGTAAAAAATATGATTTAGGCTATAAATTTCGTATAGATGATAATGCTCTTATAAATTTAGAAAACGATATTCCTACAAGATTAATTGAGAAATTAAAATCAATTAAGAATAACATATACAATAAAATAGATTTTGAATCTGAATTAGTCAAAGTAATAAAAAAAACAAACGTAAGTAAGTTTTTTAAAATAATAAAAGAGAACTCTCTCTATTTATCTCAAAATTTTGATAGCCCATTTGAACATATCATTTCAGAAAGATATTTCCGTAAAACGGATTTACCAGGGAGGTATATAAAGAAAAATGAATTAAAAAATATGTATTGGGCAATTGATAACAATCAATGCGTTTTAAAATTGAAAGGTAGAAAAATGGATTTTCACAATTCATTATTAAAATACAAATTAAATTATTGGAATAACGGCATTATGCACTACGATGATGTTTTAGCATTTGCTTGGGAAATAATAAATTCAAACTCTAATGTGTTACGTGTATTGAGAGCAAAATTTCCATATTTCTATATTGATGAGTTTCAAGATACAAGTCCTATTCAAACAGAAATCTTAAATAAAATAGCATCTGAAGAGACAGTTGTTGGTGTTATTGGCGATGATGCACAATCAATTTATGAGTTCCAAGGTGCGAGCGTAGAAGATTTTAAGAATTTTGAATTACCTAATATTAAAAAATATAAAATTGAAGATAATTATAGAAGTACAGAGCAAATTATTGATGTGTTATGTTGTATTAGAACAGGTTTTAAGCAAATAAGTCCAGATAAGAAACAAGGTGTAAAGCCAATGATTTTAATTGGAGATAGCATTAAGGCTTTAGAATTTGTAGAAAGTAAACATGGTCTAGAAAATGTTAATTCGTTATCATTTATGAACCCTACAGCATCAGCAATGCGTAATCGCACAACTCTAAGCGATGAGAAGATTACTCCGATTTATAATTATTTTGAATTTGATTCAAACGCTAATAGAATAAAGGTTTTAATCAGTCTAATTAAATCATTAGAATTTTCGAAGGTTAAACTATACGCTGATGCTATAAAGGAAATAAGTAGATATTTTAAAGGGAAAGACAACTTTAAAGGACAAAAAATAGCTTTACAAGTTATTAAGACATTTTTAAAAGAGTATGAATCAATAAAAGAAGGTTCTTTATTTGATTTTTATGAAAGAGTTTTCGGCTTGGAATACTTTAAGTCAGGGAGCTATAAAATTAGCAAGATTTCAAAATTAGCCTTAATTGATTCTTATAAAGCATTACCTTTTTCAAAAATCATTTTATCTGTCAGATTGAATAAAGATGAAACCCAACATCGTACAATTCATAAAGCCAAAGGAGATGAGTTTAAAAATGTTATCGTAATTGTAAAAGGTAAACAAGGTAACAAGTACAAGGAAGAAGGAGATTTGTCTTTTTTACTAAACCCTACGATAAGTAAAAAAGAAAGTGAGAATGAAAGAGTTTATTATGTTGCTTGTAGTAGAGCAATGAATAATCTTTATATAAATGTTCCTGACATTTCTGATTCAGCAAAAAATAAACTGAAAGACATTTTTGAAATAAAACATGTTTGAGGTTAAAAAAAATAAAAGCACAGGGGGTAACAACGTGTATAAGTAATAAGGGCTAAGTGCTATACCGAAAGTTAGTGCTTATTTACAAAGTCCGCCCAATTTGCAATTTGACAGTTAAATAAAAAAGATAACAATAAAATTGCAAATTGGGCTAAGTGCTAAATTGAAAATCAATGTATATTTAACCCCTTACTACTCATACACAAAACGTTGTAAAAAACTGGGCGATTGTACGTTTCTGAAAATTTTAAAAGTGCCACTTCTTGAAATAGATTACATAATTTTAAACATTATGTATAGAAATGACAATAGGTAATTCCCTTTTTAAGATAGCTTTTTAATTTTTTAAGATTGATTCTAAATTCTATTATTTTTTTCTTTTATGTCTATGGATATAGATTCCGTTTTTTAAAATAGTTGAACTTGCTTCAACTGTTTTAAAAAATGCACGAGCATAAGCGAGATAAAATAACTCCAATTTTCGTTAGAAAAATGTTACTATGAATATAGCAAGTTTGTGAAATGTGGCCACATTACACACTACTTGCCTTTAGAATTATGCAGTCAATTTAGTTAAATATAATAACTAAAATTTTAATCTTTAAAATGTAAAAAAAGCCACTTCTAGAAGTGGCTTTAAATTTGTGAAAAAGAAAATGTTTAGAAAACATTTCGTTTATTTTTTAAATATAACTATAATTTTAAATTTTTTTTCTAAACATACTTTTTTTATTTAATTAGTTTGAAATTGTATTTATAATTTCTTTTGTTTCTGGCAAATAGTCATAATCGTAATTTAAAGGATTGTGTTTTCTAACTAAGTATTGAATAACGTTTTCATAAACTTCATTTCCTTTTGAAATATTTATTTTGGTTGGAAACCATTCAATAATTAAATCTTCATGGCTTTTCGTTGAGCTTCCTCCTGTTAGTTTTTCCCTAACATTATGCACGCTGATAACGTTGTTATTTTGTTCACTTCTATTTACGGTCCATGTAAAATGTGCTTTATTGTTCCAGAACCCAAATTCAGCATCAATTGGATATATTTCTTTATCGTTATTTCTAGCGGCGGTCATGTTAGGGTGTTGTGAAACGTGTATCGATATATTTTTCTTACACCATCTTAACACCTTTTTAGAGCTATAAACACCATCATTATAAGTGTTTCCTGTGTCTTTGTATCCGAATTCAAAAGAGTTAACCGGATCTAAAAATAAACCATGTGCATTAACTCCATCTTTTATCAAGCATTCAGTTACTTTAATAGCTTCTTCAATTGTTTCTACGTCTAAGAATATAAAATGCTGATCTATCCAGTCGCTTGCCATTTTGTGAAGTTTCGGGTTGCTTTTTTTTATATCAATTGCAAAATCTCCTAAGAAATATTGTAAGTACTCAACTTTAGAACTCCAATCACTGTTTTCTTGAAAAGCTACAACCCAAACAAGATTATTAACAATAGATTGCATTAACTGTATGATCTTGTAAATAGTGGTCTTACCATCTCCTTTACGTCCTGTTAAGGCATATAGAGATTTCTCTTTACATACAAAGTGTTTATCAAAACAAGGGATACCTATTTCAAACCCTTTTTGTATTTCTCCTTTGTAGAATTTTTCTACATTTTCATTTATTGAATTGGAATTTACAATGTGATTTTTATAATTAAAATCATCTTTAAAATCTTCTTCCTTAAAACTGTTAGGTGTATCTATGTCAAACATTAGCTTCTTCTGTGTAAGGTGTTAGACATCATTTCATTTAGTTTACTCTTAACAAGTTCCAATGTAAAAGTTTCTTTAAATCGATGGTAATCCATCAATATGTTATGACCTTCAGTATCTGTAAAATCATCTTTGGTAAGTTTGTTTAGTTGATTACTACATAAATCTTCGTAAAAAGTTTGATAAAATAATTCTAAAGGTTTTGATAATTGATTAGAGATTTGAATAAAAACCGAATCGTTAAAAACAGTAGTTTCTTTTTCTCTTATTTGCCCTAATAGCTCCATGATGAACAACTTTGCAAATAATTCGTTATTAGAGATAGTTTTGCTTTCCAGTCTATTTACCATGCCTAAGATGCTTTTAAGTGCGTTAAAATCGTCTTGTAGTACCTTAAACGTTTTAAACTCTCCTTTTTCATTAGGTGATATTCTCCATAAAAGCCTATTTCCGCTTTTTTTAACATCCCAATAGTCTTTCGAGTATTTTATTTTTTCGTTATTGCTAGGCATATCTAATTGGTTTTTCAGATTTAATAACTGTTTTGATTTTCTGTTTTCTTAACCAATTAGAAAAATGTATTTGAAATGTATTTTTAGTTTGGTGAACTTCTTCACTTACGTTTAATTGAGCTAAAAATGATTTTAAGTATTTTTCTATAGTTAATTGTAAAACTGTCTTGTCTGTAGATATTTTGTGTAGCTTGTTTAAGTTTTCTAATGCAGCTAAATCTTTAGATATATTATCTGCATACGAATTGTAGTTTTTAGAACACTTTATAAAAATACCATCAACAACATCATCAAGATCCCCTTTATTATTAATATCATTAACATTAACATTAACATTATCAGCGATGTTTGCGATATCTTGCGAGTCTTTGCGACCATTACTATCGGGGTGCGATGCTTTGCGACTACCTGCGATTTTTTCTGCTTGATCTAAAGTTAATTCATTTGATTTGTATTTGTCGTAAAGCTCTCTATTCCATCTTTTTAAATTACCTTCTCTTCCTGAAATAGATCTTCTTTCTTTCGTTTCTTCAAACTTCTCTAAATCTCTATTCAGTTGTCTTTCTATAGGTTTCCATGCTGATAGTATTACTCTATCAGTTAATTCTGGTTCTTTACCGTTTACATACTCTAGAAGATGTTGAAATAATATTCCTTTTTCTTCAATTGTTAAATGATCTATATTGTCCATTAAATCACAATATAGAACAAAAGATTTTTTGTTTTCTGCCATGATTATAGATTTTTTTGAAGATTAGAAGCTGCAATACAGTATTTCTCCCATTCTTTAGGCTTTGTTGATACATATTGTACGTTTCTTGATTTTGTAGTGATGCATCTATCATAAAAAACAACTCTTAATTTGCTGTTTTTTTCTAAGCTTCGTTTTAACTGTGTACAATATTTATTAGGGATTCCAAGATCTTCGGAAACTTTGGTAACTGTTGTTGTGTTTTGGAGTAAGTAGTTGTAGAATCGTGTTCTATATTCTTTTCGAAAAACATCAACTAAAATAAGTAAGCCAAATGACTCGCAAGTTTTAGGTCTTTCTGAGATTGAAATATATTTAGATTCTCTAATATAATTTTTTATTTTCTGATAATTAGCCTTATATTGATCTTGCTTAATAATATTACAATCAAGGCCTTGTGTTTTCTTCTTACACATAGCCTTGATTTATTTTTTTAATTCAACAATTCTTTCTTGTATAGCTTTAAGGTCGTATAAAACTCTATTACCTATTGATTTAGGTATTAAAATCCCTTTGTGATGCCAATTATGCAGAGTAGATAAATTTACTCTTAAATACGCTGCTGTTTCCTTTCTGGTAAGGTAGGTTGGTAATTGTTTTGCTTGTTTTGAATTTTTAAACTCTTCAAATTTCTTGTCAAAGTGGTCAAAAATTATTGCATAATGTTCTTCTAGGGTAGTACCTACTAATTGAATTTGTTTCATTGCTGAATTGTTTGTTATTAATATTTAGCAAATCAACTCAACGCAAAAAAAAATGTATCTTTGTAGTTCCTAGTTACAAGGGCATTCTATTCGGCGCAAGTTGATGGTTTGCCTTTTTTTTATTTTAGTTAATTCTTAACTAATTTGATTTATGTAAATCTAAGTCTATTTAATCGTTTTCCTTTTATTTTTGCTATTTTTTAAAAGATTGATATTCAGTTGTTTAGTATTTTTGTTGGTAAATAGCTCTGTATATGTATGTTTAATTACGTCTATTTTGGTGTTTATTAGTTGATTTAAGGCATTATTTTAACTAGTTGATGACTTTATATGTTTTTATTATTTTTATGTTGTAAAATTGAATTATAAGTGTTTTTTGTATGCTTGATCAGTGGTTGTGAAAAATATATAGTTGTTAAAACTGAAAATTTCTAAATAAGTCGTCTTGTTTTATTGGTTTGAAACATTTCTAATAATTTTAAGGACTGCTTTTTTATTCTTTTTCCTTTCTTCTATTTCTCTTAATCGTTCTTCGTGATATAGGTCTATTTGCAATTTTGTACGTTTGATATTCGTTTCTTCATTGTTGTTGATGTAGCTGCGTAGCATTCTTTCTGTTTTATGTCCTGTAATAGCTGTAATTAATGCAGTATCTATTTTTCCATAATAATTGGTAGCAAAAGAACGTCTAAAAGTTCTTGTTGTAATTAATTCGTGCTTAGGTCTTTTACTAATAGTGTTTCTAATTTGTTCCTTTCCATTGATCTCTATAATTTCTGCTTTGCTTCCTTTTATCTCCTCATTTATACCAGATAACATACATACTTTCTTTATGTCTTTGTTTAGTTTAACACCATTTGAAGGATAGTTGCTTTTAGGTAGTCCATATTTATCAATTAAATACAGTATTCTATTAGATATGGTTATTTGTACAATAGAATCTGTTTTGTCTGTTCTAAATTTCCAATAATCAACACCATCAACATTTTTAATATTTTCATCTACAAGTTTATTCATATCTGTGTAGCGTAAACCTGTTTCACAGCCTATTAAAATTGCTTTTTTAGCATCCTGTAGTTCTTCTTCTGTTATTTCTTTATTATCTATTAGATCAAGTTCGTCATAATTAAGTGTAACTACAATTTTACCTTTATAAACATCTTTAAACATTTTAAAGGTTCTTAGTGTTTTACTTATTTTAATAATATTGTTTTCGTCATTTTCATAAGAATTGATAGCGGAACTTCTTAGCTTTTTTAATTGTTGGTTTATGTAGGATTTTGAGTACTTCATTTCTAATAAAGCCCAATTCTGGAATTCAGTTGCGAAATCTTGGTTTAGATCAAGTATTTTAAAAACTTGGTTTTTGTTTTCTTGATACTTTAATAGTAAGCTATGTGTTACTTTGTATTTCTTTAATTCGTTTGGGTTAGTAGCGTACTTAACATACATTTTAGTAATTGCAGAAGTTAATAAGTTAGCTTTCTTTATTTTTTCTTCTTTTTTTGTTTCTTTAGATAATGCTAAAGCTTCATTATCAACAATAATTTTTATTTTTTCTTTTGTGTCAAGTATTTCTGTATTTTCTTGAATTGTATTTTTTAACCATTCTCGAGTTATTGGAATTCCTTTGTTGAAATCAAAAATAAATTTATCTACAATATCATCTTCAAGCTTATTAAGTTCTGCTTGGTGTGCTTTTTGGGTTGCAGGAATCTTTTTACCAAAGTCTTTTAATTGAAGTTTTTTATCTATGGTTTTTCCTTTTTCGGTTGTTCTTTTAAACCAATATTCTTTTTTTGATACAATAGGGGAGGAGATTCTAATATCTATTTCTTTTCGGTGGGTTAACCTTATTGATAATTTACCTGTTTCTTTTGTGCTACGATATTGGAATGTGATTTTAGGCATATTGTAATTTTTGAACAATACAAAAGTATACAATTGGTACTTAAAATGGAACGAAAATGATGTATTATTTTAAACTTAATTAAATCTTATTGTGTTTTATTTGTTTTAAATCCTTTTAAATAAAGGGTTTTATAGTTTATTTGATATCCTTCTGGTTTAAATATTCGAATCCCTTCGCAGTCACAAAAAAAAGGCTAAGAATTACATTTTGTAATTCTTAGCCTTTTTTAATTTATAAGATAAAAGAGGTTATCTTTTTTTGTCAACCTAAATTTATTTCAGATTCTTATGATGGTTGAAGTTGCATCAGTTAAGATGCTGAAACTAGTTCAGCATGACAAGGTTTAATCTAATTACTCAATAACCAATTTTTTGCTTATGGTACCTTTATCTGTATTCATTTTTACAATATAAATACCTGTTGTTAATTGTTTTTTGATGTTTAATTGATACGTAGATTTTTGTTCTTTAATATTCCAAGTACTTACTTTTTTACCAAGAATATTAAATAACTCTACATTTTGAATGTTTACTTCTTGGTTTTTAGAGATTACAATGTTGTTATTATCATTGTCTGCATAAATACTCGTTTTACCAGCAAGTATATCTTCTTGAACACCAAGTAGTGTTTCCTCGGTTGCGTTAAAAGCTAAAACAAACCTATCTGTGTACGTTCCTGCTTTTAATTGATACGTTACATTGGCATTGTTTATTTGCTGTGTTTTACCTGTTAATTTGTCTTTGATGTAAACGTCTTGATTGATGTTGTTTATTTCATCAATATTAATGGTAATAATACTGTTTTCACTTACAATAACTTCTAAAGGTACTTCTAATGCGTTAGAAATTTCTTGTACTCCAGAAATTACATAGCTATTTGCGTCATTTGGAAACTTCCAATAGAAATCTGTAGTACTAACATCAAACATTTCTGAGTCATATCCTTTTTCATAACTAAAAGAATTTGCTTGATTAAAAGAAATTCCAATTTGACGATGTAAATTACTTCCTTGATCATTAGAGTAACTCATTCCTAATTTTAATATAGGTAGCTCATTATTAACTGATTTCACAGTTTTTTTCTGACTACTTTTTAAGAATATAGAGGTACCATCTCCTTCTGTTTTGTACTCTCTTTGACTATTGTTAAATTTAATTTTTCCGTTACCAATACCTTCTACAAAGAATCCTTGACCAATTGCAACATATGGTTCTGGAGTTTTGTATAAATTTGTATAAGTATCACCTCCTGAGTCTGGAATACAAGCTAACTGACCATCTTCATCTTTTAAAATTATCTTATCAATATAAAGACGTTCACTAGAGTTAGAGTTAGAGGTTAATGTTATGTCACTACCTGATGTTATGCACATAGCAAACTTTATTTCTTCAAAACGATTACTAGTGTTTGGAAGCTTAAATTCTCCTCTTTCAACATTATTTATTTTAATTTTTAATTTTTTAAGTCCTGTTGCTCTATATACAATTCTTAAAGAATCTACTCCTCTAGTAATATTTTCAAAAGTGATATATTCATCTTTAGCTAAAGAAACTTCTTTATTACCTAGACCAATTAGGTCTAATATAGCTCCAATTAATGTTGGTGAATCTTCAGCTTCAAGCGTGTAGTTAACAGGTTCTATTTTACCCGTTTTTACAGCTGTTGCCATACTTACGTTTTGAGCAGCATATCCACCAATATAACCTCCAAAGTTATGACCAGCAGTTCCTGAAGCTTCCGTTTCTGCTACATGTTGCCAAAAATAAATAGTTGATATTAAAGCGTTATTATCATCTAAAAACTTTCTAGCATTTAAAGCAGAAGGGAAAGGATTACCTATTAAATAAGATTGTCCTTTAGTTATATTCTTAGTCTCAAACTTACCATCATTAGGGGTACCCACAAATGTGTAATTTTGGTTTCTTCCTGGTCCTTTAAAAGTATAACCATCACCTCTATCTATAATTCCTTTTTTATATTTATGTGCCCAGTTAGCTCTTCCGTTACTAGCAGGAGCATAGGTATATACCCAGTAATCTGCTAAGGAAATACCAGATCCAGTAAATGCACCATCATAACCACCAACAAATTTAATTTCTTTAGGTGTATTTGCTATGGTACCGTCTCTAAGAACAGATTCTATAGTATAGGTATCTTCATTTAAAGTGGTAACAGGAGAACTCATGTAGTTGTAACGATATAAACTAGGTACTTCTGAGTTTTGATCTACAAACAACCTTCCATCCCCAGAAACGGTACTTGCATCTGTGTGTGTTTGTATCAATTGAGCAGAAGAACCAGATAAACGAATTTCTCCGTTTAACTCTATATCATTAGTAACGACTAATAATTGATCTGTTACTCTTAATTCATTATTCTTAACAACCTTTAATTTTCTTGCACTTAATCTATTGTTCTCATGATTGTAATATGCATTAACTATAACATAACGAGATCTGTCTGGAAAACCATTATTCCAAGTACCATCTGTATTTGTTGTAGTTTCCTTAATTCTGTGTAAACCTAACAAGGTATTTGCTTGTTTATTAGAAGTCTTTATTTCTGAAATTAAAGGATCTTGAGAGTGTCTTTTAGTATTGCTATTACCACCACCATATCCAGATTGGTATGAGTTTATGGCATCATCTATAAATACTACCCACTCACTTTTTGTATAGTTAGGATTCGTTTTTAATGTTTCATCTATTCTTACAACCGAAGTTTTGTTAGCAATATTAGAGGCTACATCGTATCTATATGCCCAAGAATACACTCCAGAAACAGAAGAAAGCGTAATAATATCATTAGTAGCATCATCTAAACTAGTTAACGCATTATTAATAATAATGGTTGCATCTGCTGCTAATTCATCCTTAGAAATAATACTGTTTGTACTATTTTTAAATAATACAGATTTACCTGCTTTTAGTTCTGTACCAACAATATAAGAAGCATCTGCTTCTACACCTGTTTGATCGCCTGTTTTATCTTTATATAATTGAATTTTAATAGTTTTAGCAGGTATAACTTTAGAACTGATATTTGTAATTTCAATCCATTTTTCATTGTTGAATTGATATACTTGGGTAATCATCACATCTGCAGCTACAGGTACATCTCTATAATCAAGATTACCGGTAGTTGGGGTTTTAGGGTCGAAGTCATTGTCTTCATCACCAAAAGAGTTTTCTAAAGTTACTAGGTCTGTTACTTTATTGTCAGGATTTAAACCATCATTAACAGTAGCTCCATTTATTGATGAATCATCATTATCCTCAAAATTATCATCTAAACCGTCATTATCTTTGTCATTTCCACTAAGGATATTCTTTGTATGACCATTTTCAAAAATATCAGGAATTCCATCATTATCTGAGTCTGAATCTAAATAATCTGCTTCGTCTGTTTTATCCGTATTTTCAGGAGTAAGACCAACAATATTATTTGAGATGTCTTCATAATTGTCATCTACACCATTGTTGTTGGTGTCTTTTATAGTAGTTCCTATTCCGCTAGGGGCGATGTAATCAGCTGTAGTTTGTCCTTCAATATTATCTGGAATCCCATCATTGTCTGCATCAATATCTAAGTGGTTTAATTTACCATCATTGTCTGCATCACCTGTTTTGTAAGAGTTTGGTTTTCCATTATTATTCGTGTCAGTTCCTGTAATTATTAAAGGAGTACCAGAATTTATAGCACCATCTACTGCATCGTCAAAACCATTTGTATTTCTATCAGTTGTTAACTTTCCGTTGGTATCAATATTATCTACTTTACCATCTTTGTTAGCATCTTTTCCTCCAGCTTCAATAATATCTACAATACCATCGTTGTCTGAATCTAGGTCTAAATGATTTGGAATTCCATTTCCATCAGTATCTCCAGTTGCATAAGAGTTTGGTTTACCATCTTTATCTGTATCAGATCCGGTAATTATTAATGCATTATTCTTGTTATTTGATGTTCCTGATTGGCCAACATCACCATCTACAAGATCATCAAAACCATCACTGTCAATATCATTTTTAAGTTTACCATTGGCGTTAATAGTATCTACTAAACCATTTCCGTCAGTATCTGTTCCGCCTGCTTCTATAATATCAGGAATTCCATCATTGTCAGCATCTAAATCTTGTGTATCAACAATTCCGTCGTTATCTGTATCTGGGTTTGTAATAGCAACTCCGTTAGTTCCTCCTTTTACATTAGCGTCGTAACGATCATCTAAACCATCTTTATCAACATCATTTTTAAGAGTTCCATTTGTATTAATATTGTCTACTAAACCATTTCCGTCTGTATCAACTCCACCAGCTTCTACAATATCAGGGATACCATCGTTGTCTGAATCTAAATCTAAATGATTAGGTATACCATCTCCGTCTGCATCATAAACATCTGGGATACCATCGTTATTAGCATCTGTATAATTTGTTGTACTACCATCACCAGAATTACCATTATCTTCAGTGTCTAAATAGTTAGGAATTCCATCACCATCCTCATCACCATCAGCAAAGTTGTTTCCATTTTCAACAGTATCTAAAATACCGTCATTATCATCGTCTAAATCTATAATATTAGCAATACCATCATTATCTGTATCTGCAGATACTGTAATTTGTAATTTTCCATCATTAGAATTTGCGCCAAGTGTATCTGCTACTCTAAATAGAATAGAAGCGTCTCCAACATAATCTGTTGCAGGAGTATATATTACTTTTCCATTTTTATTTACGGTATAGGTACCAACTCCAGGAATTACTAACGGCTTACCAACACTTCCTAGGTTTGTTAGGTCATTTGGGTCTATTAACGTAATTGTTTCTGGAGCTAAATTACCATCAGGATCACTAGATCCGTTAAGTACATTTTTTGTAAATGTGGTGTTAGAAATAATGATGTTGTTTAAGTTATTTATTACAACTGGTGGCTCATTTACTTCTACTACAACAGGTCTCGTAAAGACTACTTCTCCTAGAAATCCAACAGAAATATTTCTTGTTATATTTGGTACGTTGTTATTTCTACCTAATGTAAAGTCTACGACACTTACGTTTGTGTAATTAATTCTTACAATAGATCTTGTGTTATCTATAGATACACTTTGGTCTGTTGTATTTGTTTCACTAGTAAAACGAGTTGAGTTCGCTACCGAAGTTCCTGGAGTTGCAGAAATAATAGTAGGACTAGCAAGTTGATAACTATCTGGTACAATAACTTCTGCCCATTCTCCTGCATCTAAATCTATAATTTCTAACGTATAAGAATCTAAAGGAAACACTACTGCGTCATTTATATTACTATCTGCAGAACCGGCAGCAATAAATTCTATTCTCCAACGTACAGCCTGATTAGGTTGACTGTATGTTATAACAGGTTCAAATCTGTTTTTAACAAATTGTGTATCATCAATGCTTACAATAGTTGGTGTACCAATAAAGGATACAATACTTAGAATTGCATCAACATCATAAAGGCTTCCATTGGCTTTAAGTTGTACATCTTGTATTAAATACTTTGCACCTGGTCGTTTGTCAATACCTTGCTTTAACACTTGACTATTTGGAAAAATAGGAGTGCTTTGCCCATTTGTGTTTTGAAAAGTAATAAGTAAACATGTAGTAAGTATAAGATAAGAAACCTTATTTGAATTTGATACTAATGTGTTTTTTAAACTAAATAAAGATAAGTTTATAGGGTTAAATACATTAAAACGAGCTATTTCCCCAAATAGTTTCGTTTCTTTTAGATATTTAATCATTTAAGAAAGTTTTTTTTAAAAGGGTGCAAAAGTAGTTATTATTAACTGAGCACCATGTTATAGAAACTATTAAATTTTATATGTCACACTTAATTTAAATATTTAATTGTTTAAGATATTTTAGGACGAGAATTTTAAATAAATAATACATTCATTATATAGATAATTTTGAAAAAGTAACTGATTGAGAGAATTTCCTTTTTAGAAGCTATCCTAAAAGAGGTTGTCTAATTTTTCTTGTCAATCTGAATTTATTTCAGATTCTTATGATGGTTGAACTTCCGTAAATTTAGATACTGAAACAAGTTCTACATAACAAGGTTTAATCTTTTTTTATTGAATTTATTTTGACAAAAAAAAACCAGTGAAAATTTTTCACTGGTTTAAATTTTAAGAATTGTTCCTTTATATCTGGAATATTTCTAAAGTATTATTCAATAACTACTTTTTTATTGATAGTACCTTTATCTGTATCCATTTTTACAATATAAATACCTGTTGGTAATTGTTTTTTGATACCTAATTGATAAGTCTCTTTTTGTTCTTTAATATTCCAAAGGCTTACTTTTTTACCAAGGATGTCAAACAACTCTACCTTGTTTATTTCTATTTCATTGTTTATAGAAATTACAATTTGGTTGTTTTTATTGTCTGCATAAATATTGGTGTATGCAGCTAATATTTCATCTTCTAGATCTAAAGTATTGCTTGGAGTAAAAGCAAGTACAAAACGATTAGTGTATAGTCCTTTATCTAAAGTTAAAGTAGTTTTTCCGTTTTTAACACTATATGAAGTTCCAGTAAGTTTATCTGTAATGTAAATATCTCTAGAAACATTCTGAATTTCATCTACCATAATATTTACTTTACCAGAATAATCCATGATAACTTCTAAAGGCACTTCTAATTCATTAGAAATAGATTGCACACCAGCAATTACGTATTTTCTATAATCATTAGAGAATTTCCAATACATATCGGTTTTACCAATTTCATAAGCTTCAGAATCATATCCTTTATCATAAGCAAAGGAGTTACTTTCTTGAAAAGAAATTGCTATCTGATTATGTAATAACAAGTCATCTGTGTTTTTATATTCAAACCCTAATTTAATAACTGGTAATAAACTAGTAGTATTTACTTTTTTACTACTTTTTTTACTTCCTTTAAAGAATACAGATTCTGCACCTTCTGTTATATAGGCTCTTTGGCTGTTGTTAAATTCAATAGGTCCACCGGATGCATCTTCTCCTTCTACAAAGAAACCTTGGCCAATTGCTATATAAGCCTTTGGTGTTTTATATAAATTTGCATCTACTGTACCTTCTCCAGAACCACCAGTACCATTGTTGTTATTGGTTGCTAAAGAGGTTGCAGCAGCACCTGTTGCTAAGTTTACCGTTGCATATCCTCCAATGTATCCACCAAATATATGTCCATCGATTCCATTTCCTTCTCCAAGTTTACTTTCTTGATGTTCCCAGAAATAAAGTGTTGCCTTAATACTATTAAAGTTATCTTTTATAAACTTTTTAACATTTATAGCAGAAGGGTAAGGGTTACCTATTAAATAATCATCTCCTGCTCCAATATTTACAGCAGTTGTAAACTCACCGTCATTTGGGGTCCCTTTAAACGTGTAGTTTTGCCCTAGTTCTTTTCCTGGTCCCTTAAAGATAAAACCATCACCTCTATTTATTGGACCATCTTTATATTTATGCACATAGTTAGCTCTACCACTAGAGGAAGGAGCATAGGTGTAAACCCAGAAATCTGCAATAGTAATAGGATCTGTAGCAGCTCCGTCATAACCAGACATAAATTTAATGTCTTTTGGATTGCTTGGGTCTGTACCATCTTTTAAAACATTTTCTAATGTATAAGTATTATTTAAAGAATTAACAGGAGAACTCATATACCCATATCTATATAAACTAGGTATCAACGAGTTTTGATCTACTAAAAGATTACCTATAGCTCCAGCAGTGGTACTTGTAATAGTACTTGTACTGGTATGTGTTTGTACTAATTGAGCTAAAGTACCTGCTAAACGAATATCTCCATCTAAGGTAATATCATTAGTAACTACTAATAATTGATCTGTTACCGTTAATTTTTTATCTGTGTTTACTTTTAGTTTTCTAGCACTTAATCTGTTCGCATTGTGTTCAAAATCTTGATCAATTACTACAGAACGAGACCTGTCTGGAAAACCATTAGTATACACATTAGCATTAGGGGTAGAGGCAGTAATATCAACTCTGTGTAACCCTAACAATGTGTTTGCTTCTGTATTAGAACTTGTAATTTCAGAGATTAAAGGATCTTGCGGATGCCTTTTAGTTCCTGTTACATCTGCATCACTTATTGGTTGATAAGGTACGATTGCATCATCTATAAATACTACCCACTCATTGGTGTTATAGTCTTTATTAGGCGTTAACCTTTCGTCTATTCTAACAACTGATGTTTTGTTTGCAATATCAGAAACCACGTCATATCTGTTTGCCCAAGAAAATGTGTCTGTGGCAGAAGATAATATGATGATATCATTAGCATCAGCTAAGTCTGTTAATGCATCATTTACTACAATTGTTCTACCAGTTGTTGCAAAGTTTTCTGGGGTAAACGCATTATTAGAGTTGCTAAATAATATTGATTTACCTGCTAATAAAGGAGTTAGAACACTATAAGATTCATTTGGCTTAATACCTGTTTGATCTCCTGTTTTATCTTTATATAAATGAATATTAATGTTGTTTGGAAGAACCGTAGAAGTACCAATGTTGGTAATTTCTATCCATTTTTCTGTACCAACCTGATATACTTGTGTAATCATCACATTTGCAGCGTCAGGAATATCTCTATAATCTAAATCACCGTTAGGTAAATTAATATCTAAATCGGCATCACCAAAAGCATCTTCTAAAGAAGTATCTAAAATACCTGTATTGGTTACTTTGTCTCCATTTCCTAATAAATCGTTACCTAATCCATCATTCACTGTTGCACCTGCAATACTAGAATCGTCATTATCATCAAAAGCATCGTCTAAACCATCTTTATCTGCATCATTACCAGAAGCAACGTTTTGAGCATCTCCATTTTCAGCAATATCTAAAACACCGTCGTTGTCTGAATCATTATCTAAATAATCTGGTAAATAATTAGTTCCTGAATCTCCGTCTGTATTTACAGGCACTAATCCAATATTGGTACCATCTTCATATTGGTCATCTACACCATTATTATTCGTATCTGTTATTCCTGTAGCCACACCTGTTGGTGCTTTATAACCTGCAGTAGTTTGTCCTTCTACATTATCTGGAATACCATCATTATCTGAATCGATGTCTAAAAAGTTAGGAAGATTGTCTGAATCGGCATCACCTTTTGTGTAAGTGTCTGCTATTCCATCAGTATTT
>NZ_WTLD01000018.1:407-1448 GCF_011379025.1 Polaribacter sp. 11A2H | reverse complement strand
CCATTAGTTCCACCTGAAACAAGGGCATCATAGATATCTGCTAAACCATCATTATCTACATCTACCATTGATGTTGGGTCTCCATCAGTTGGGTAATCTATTACACCATCTCCATTAGTATCTACACCACCAGCTTCTACAATATCTGCAATACCATCGTTGTCTCCATCTAAATCTAAATGATTAGGGATGCCGTCTCCGTCTGTATCATATACATCTGGAATACCATTTCCATCAGCATCTGTATAGTTTGTTGTGCTACTATCTCCGATATTACCATTGTCTGTGGTGTCTTTGTAGTTAGGAATACCATCTCCATCTTCATCACCATCTGGATTGTTTCCTGCGCTTTCTAAAATGTCTGGAATACCATCATTATCATCATCTAAATCTAGTGCATCTGCAATACCATCTTTATCTGTATCTTTTATATCTCTATAATCAAGATTACCGGTTGCAGGATTTGCAGGGTCAAAGTTATTATCTTCATCTTTAAAAGAGTTTTCTAAAGTAGTAAGGGTAGTAACTGTATTATTACCATTAGCTCCATCGTTTACCGTTGTTCCATTGGTACTAGCATCATTATTATCATCAAAAATATCAAATAATCCATCACCGTCAGTATCAATACCAGAAAGTACATTATGTGTTGTATCTCCATTTTCTGCAATATCTAAAATACCATCATTGTCTGAATCTGAATCTAAATAATCTGGAATAGTATCAATACTACTATCAGTATTTACCGGAATAATATATACACCTGTAACACCTGCACAATTTGTACCTGTACAGTCTGAGTCGTATTTATCATCAATACCATCTTTATCTGTATCTGCCATAGCGGTACCTTTGCCACTTGGTGCGATATAACCAGCGGTAGTTTGTCCTTCTATATTATCAGGAATACCGTCGTTATCTGAATCGATGTCTAAAAAGTTAGGTAATTTATCAGTATCGGCATCACCTTTTGTGTAAGTGTCTGCTATTCCATCAGTATTCGTATCTGTACCTGTTGTAATTAAAGCATTCGTAGAGTTG
>NZ_WTLD01000018.1:0-397 GCF_011379025.1 Polaribacter sp. 11A2H | reverse complement strand
TCGGTTCCGTTTACATTACCATCTACAGCATCATCAAAACCATCATTGTCAATATCTGCTGTAGGTTCTACTTTACCGTCTTTGTTGGTATCTGTACCACCTGCTTCAATAAGATCTACAATACCATCGTTGTCTGAGTCTAAGTCTAAATGATTCGGAATACCATCACCATCAGTATCAACAGTATTACCATTACCACCTATCATAGTGCCAGTAGCGTCTGTTTTTACAAGCGCATTACCGTTTGTACCATCAAGTCCTGGACCGTCTGAAGCATTTTGATCATAAATATCTGCTAAACCATCTTTGTCTACATCTGTTGCAGTGTCTACACGTCCGTCTCCATTGGTATCTACACCACCCGCTTCAATTAAATCTGGAATGCCGTCGTTGTCTG
>NZ_WTLD01000017.1:0-50388 GCF_011379025.1 Polaribacter sp. 11A2H | reverse complement strand
TGAAGTATCCAAAATAGAAGTAATTTAAAAGTCAAAGTTCTTCCTTTTTATTTTACTCCACAACTTTTTGTGTTGATCCCTGCTTTCGTTAAATTTCAATGCTTTCAAATTCACATTATTTCTTGTATCTTTCTTTAATATTTTTTATTGAAATGTGCTTTCTCTAATTTTTAATTTAGGTTAAAGGTCGTTTTTTAATAGATATCATTGGTTTTGCAGTTTACTAAGAAAAGTGAATGTTTTTATTTGGAGTTAAGAATCTTTTATAAGAAAGATATATTAAGGAATGTTAGTTGCCCTGTTTTTAGTTAAATTTTTCTTAACTAAAATTTTATTATTTAATTTAGTATACCTTTGTTATCAATATGAAGCAAGTTTCCCATAAAATAATGTCCTTTATAATGGCCATTGTAGTGTTATTCTCTACAATGTCTTTTGCTGTAAGCATGCATTATTGTGGCGATAATTTAGTGGAAACGGCCATGTTTCATAAAGCGAAAGGTTGCGGAATGGAAATGGAGAAGCCTTCTACTGAGGATTGTAAAGTAATCAAAAAGAATTGTTGTAGTGATAAACAATTTATGGTAGATGGTCAAGATGAATTACAGCTCCAAGTAGATGTTATTTCTTTTGAACAACAAGTGTTTTTAGCTTCATATATTTACTCTTATATCAACCTTTTTGAAGGTTTAGAAAACAATGTATCTTCTTACGGAGAATACAAACCACTGCTCGCTAACAGGTTAATCTTTAAGCTAGACGAGACCTATTTAATCTGATTTTTAAACAATAGACTGTATTATCCTGTGATTTATTTCATTAGGATGATTTCTTGTATTCGGTGTTTTTTTTAACGCCACTTTCTAACTGTTTAAATTTCAAATCTAATGCTAAATAGAAGCATCAAATTCTTAATAGAGAATAAAATCGTAGCAGTTTTATTACTTGTCCTTTTTGTAGGATGGGGAACTGTAAACGCACCTTTTAATTGGAATACTGGTTTTTTACCAAGTGATCCTGTGGCTGTAGATGCCATACCAGATATTGGTGAAAATCAACAAATTGTATTCACAAAGTGGGATGGTCGTTCGCCACAAGATATCGAAGACCAAATTACCTATCCTTTAACCACCTCCTTATTGGGTATTCCTGGAGTAAAAACCATACGTAGTTCTTCTATGTTTGGCTTCTCTAGTATTTATATCATTTTTGAAGAAGACATCGAGTTTTACTGGAGCCGAAGTCGGATTTTAGAAAAATTAAATTCACTACCAAGCGGATTATTACCAGAAGGTGTTAACCCTGCTTTAGGACCAGATGCTACAGGATTAGGTCAGATTTATTGGTACACTCTAGAGGGTAGAGATAAAGACGGAAACGTTACTGGAGGTTGGGATTTACAAGAATTACGAAGCATTCAAGATTACTACGTAAAATATGCATTATCTTCCGCAAGTGGCGTTTCAGAAGTTGCTTCAATTGGTGGTTATGTTCAGGAATATCAAGTAGATGTGAATCCGGAATTAATGCGTCAGTATAATATTGGTTTAAACCAAGTTGTAAAAGCGGTTAAAAGTAGTAATCAAGATATTGGTGCACAAACCTTAGAAATCAATCAAGCAGAATATTTGGTTCGTGGTTTAGGATATATAAAATCCGTAGAAGATATTGAAAATGCAGTGGTAACTTCTAAAGATTTTACTGCCATTAAAATTAAAGACATTGGAAAAGTTTCTTTAGGTCCTGCAGCACGACGTGGATTATTAGATAAAGAAGGCGCAGAAGTAGTTGGTGGTGTTGTAGTTGCTAGATATGGTGCAAACCCTATGGAAGTAATTACGAATGTCAAAGAAAAAATAGCGGAACTAAAAGGTGGTTTGCCAACGAAAGTATTAGCAGACGGACGAACATCTCAACTAACACTGGTTCCTTTTTATGATCGTTCTGAACTTATTGTAGAAACCTTAGACACACTTACCGAAGCATTAACTTTAGAGATTTTAATTACCATTTTAGTAATTATTATAATGGTTTTTAATTTAAGAGCCTCCATTTTAATTTCTGGTTTGTTACCTGTAGCTATTTTAATGGTGTTTGTGGCGATGAAACTATTTAATGTGGATGCAAATATTGTAGCACTTTCGGGTATTGCAATTGCTATTGGAACTATGGTAGATGTAGGCGTCATACTCGCCGAAAATATGATTCGTCATCTTGATGAGGAGAAAGTTAAGAGTGAAAAGTTAAAAGTGAACAATGAGAATCTCATTCCGACAGAGCAAGGCACGAGCGACGAGGAATCTATGATTTCTACTGTTCAAAACAACAAACTTTCAATAAATGAAATTATTTACAACGCTACCGCGGAAGTTTCCGGAGCCATATTAACAGCGGTTTTAACAACTATTATTAGTTTTGTGCCTGTATTCACAATGATAGGTGCAGAAGGTAAATTGTTTAGACCTTTGGCTTTTACAAAAACAATGGCATTATCTGCTTCTTTAGTAATTGCTTTGTTTATAATTCCGCCTTTAGCAGCTTTTTTATTCCGTAAAACAACGCTAAAAAAATCGTTTAAATACATTGTAAGCGGTGTTTTAATTCTTGCCGGAATTGTAATTGTAATAAGTGGATTTTGGTTAGGTTTTATAGTAGTTGCTTTCGGAATTGTGTCCTTTTTAAGTTTGTATTTTAATAAAACTGAAATAAACTTTTCGCTTTTCACTTTTCATTTTTCACTTTCAAAAAACCTTGTAAATATTATTATTTCTTCCGTAGCTATTGTATTTCTATTGGCGGAATATTGGAGACCATTAGGTTTTGATCGTAGTATTTTTATCAACTTAATTTTTGTGGCTATTATTTGCTTCGGAATTTTAGGACTGTTTTCTATTTTTAGAAAATATTACGGACAAATTTTAGAATGGGCTTTAGCGAATAAAATGTTGTTTTTAATGGTTCCAATAACCGTTCTTGTTTCTGGATTTTGGATTATGAACAACACCGGAAAAGAATTTATGCCTTCTTTAAATGAAGGATCTTTTCTACTCATGCCAACATCGTTACCGCATGCTGGAGTTGAAGAAAACAAACGTGTGTTGCAGCAATTAGATATGGCAGTTGCCACCATTCCAGAAATTGAAACTGTGGTAGGAAAAGCTGGTAGAACAGAATCTGCTTTAGATCCTGCGCCTTTATCGATGTACGAAAACATGATTCAGTATAAATCTGAATACATGCGTAATTCTGAAGGTGAAAGACAACGTTATAAAGTGAATGCCGATGGTTATTTTATATTAAAAGACGGTAGTTTGTGCGTAAATAATTCTATGCCAATGGAAAAGACCTCACAGGTTTCAAAAACCTGTGAGGTCTCAAGCGGACAACTTATCGAAGACAATGATGGTGAATTCTACCGAAATTGGCGACCAGAAATTAAGAGTCCAGATGATATTTGGAAAGAAATTATCAAAGTAACTAAGTTACCAGGCGTTACATCTGCACCTAAATTACAACCTATAGAAACCCGCTTAGTCATGCTTCAAACAGGGATGCGAGCACCCATGGGAATTAAAGTGAAAGGTCAAGATTTAAAGCAAATTGAAGCTTTTGGATTAGAGCTAGAAAGTCTTTTAAAACAAGCGAAAGGTGTTAAAGTAGAAGCTGTTTTTGCCGATAGAATTGTAGGTAAACCGTATTTATTGATTGATATTGATAGAGAAAAAATAGCACGATATGGAATTTCAATCGAAGATGTACAGAGTGTGTTAAAAGTTGCTATTGGCGGAATGGAATTAACCCAAACTGTGGAAGGGCGAGAACGATATGGAGTTCGTGTACGTTACCCAAGAGAATTACGGGGCAATCCAGAAGACATCAAAGACATTTATATTCCTGTAGAAAAAGGGAGTCCTGTGCCATTAAATGAGTTGGCAACGATTCGTTATGAACAAGGTCCGCAGGTAATAAAAAGTGAAGACACTTTTTTAGTTGGTTATGTATTGTTTGATAAAATTGACGGTTTTGCAGAAGTAGCTGTGGTAGAAAATGCACAAGCCTTATTTCAGCAGAAAATAGATTCGGGAGAATTAATTGTTCCTAAAGGAATCAGTTACAAGTTTACGGGAACGTATGAAAATCAATTACGTGCAGAAAAAACATTGGCTGTTGTGGTTCCTTTGGCGTTGGCTATCATCTTTTTAATCTTGTACTTTCAGTTTAAATCGATCACAACTTCATTAATGGTATTTACCGGAATTGCCGTTGCTTTTGCTGGTGGTTTTATTATGATTTGGCTTTATGGACAAGATTGGTTCTTCAATTTTAGTTTCTTTGGTGAGAATATGCGAGACCTTTTCAATATGAAAACCATTAATTTAAGTGTGGCTGTTTGGGTTGGTTTTATTGCTTTATTCGGTATTGCAACAGATGATGGAGTGGTTATGGCAACGTATCTTACACAAACTTTTGATCGTGAAAAACCTGCGGATAAAATGAGCATTAGAGCTTCAGCATTAGAAGCTGCTAAAAAACGAATTCGTCCGTGTTTAATGACTACAGTTACTACCATTCTAGCGTTGTTACCAGTTTTAACATCCACAGGAAAAGGAAGCGATATTATGATTCCGATGGCAATTCCAATTTTTGGAGGAATGGTGATTGATATCACTTCTTACTTTATTGTTCCGGTTTTATATAGCTGGAGAGAAGAGGTTAAGTTAAAAAGAGTGAAAAGATTAAAGTGATAAGTGATAAATGTTAAGTGATAAGCTAAAAAAATAAAATCATGGGAAAAAGTATATTAAAAGATAAAAGTTATGCCTTTGCTATTTTAATTGTGAAGTTATCTCAATTATTAGTTTCAGAAAAAAAGGAATATGTTTTAAGTAAACAACTTTTAAGAAGTGGAACAGCTGTTGGTGCGTTAATTCGTGAAGCAGAATTTGCTCAGAGTAAAGCCGATTTTATTCACAAAATGAGTATTTCTCTAAAAGAAGCAAATGAGACATTGTATTGGATAGATTTATTAAAAGACACCAATTATATTGATATCCAACAGTATAAAACTCATTATAATTTGAATAAAGAGTTAGTAGCTATGTTAGTGAGTTCTATAAAAACAGCAAAATCTAAATTATAATGAAAAAGCATTTAAAAAAAATATCGCCTTTCAAGATTTTTAATTTTTTATCAGTCCATTTTAATATAAAGAGGATCGTTATTTTTAGTTTTTCACTTTTCACTATTCACTTTGTTAATGGTCAAGAACTAGAAACCTATATTAAGGAAGCTTTAGAAAATAGTCCTGAAATTCAGAAATTCGAGTTGCAATATAGCATTGCTTCAGAAAAAGTAAACGAAGTAAACACATTATCAAATACTGAATTTAGTGCAGGTTATTTTGTATTAGAACCAGAAACTAGAGCGGGAACACAACGTTTTAAAGTTTCAGCAAAACAAATGTTGCCTTGGTTTGGAACAATTACTTCTCGCGAAAATTATGCAAGTTCTTTGGCAGACACCAAATATGAAGACATTGTAATTGCCAAACGAAAATTAATGGTTTCCGTTTCTCAGTCTTATTACAAATTATACGTAAACAAAGCTAAACAAGCAATTTTAATTGAAAATAACAAACTGCTTAAAACCTATGAAACGTTGGCTTTAAAATCGATTGAAGTTGGTAAATCTTCGGCCGTTGATGTTTTTAAACTGCAAATGCGTCAGAATGAATTAGAGCAATTAAGACTGGTTTTAGAGCAACAATATTTATCAGAACAGACGGTTTTTAATAATCTGTTGAATAGAGAAAAGGATATTCAAATTGAGGTTATTGATGCTTTGCTAATGCCCTCTAAAGATTTTGAAATTACTTCTAGTAATTTAGGATTACATCCTGAATTATTAAAATATGACAAACTATTTCAATCCGTAGAACAATCCGAATTTCTGAATCAGAAAGAAAGTAACCCATCATTTGGTTTTGGGGTCGATTATATTAATATTCAAGCAGGACCCGACATCACTTTTAGTGAAAAAGGTAAAGATATTTTTATGCCAACCGTATCATTATCTATTCCGATATTCAATAAAAAATATAAATCGAAAACGAAACAAAACGAGTTACAGCAACAAGAAATTGAAGCTCAAAAACAAGAACGTTACAATACTTTAGAAACGCTTTTAGATAAGGCGATAAACGATCGGTCTTCTGCAAGAATTAGTTACAATACACAAGTTAAAAATTTACAGCAAGCTAAAGATGCGGAAGATATTTTAATTAGAAGTTACGAAACTGGAACGATCGATTTTAATGATGTTTTAGATATTCAAGAATTGCAATTGAAGTTTCAAATGAATCAAGTTGAAGCCATTTATAATTATTATATTCAAACAACGAGTATTCACTATTTAATTCAATAAAAATGGGACAAACGTTAATTATAAAAAATATGGTTTGTGCTAGATGCAAATCTACAATTATAGCATTATTAACACGTAATGGTTTAGATATTGAATCGATAGAATTAGGAAAAGTTGTTGTCAAACAAGATTTAAACAGCAATTATGATACTATAAAAACAGCTCTTAAAGACCTGGGATTTGAGTTGATTGAAGATGAAGCTAAAGTGTTAGTAGAACAAGTTAAAGTGATTGTAATTCAGTGTATTTCAGAAAACAATTCAGATCATATTATTTCGAAAATCACAAAAGAGATTGGTAAAAACGATTCGGCAATTAGTAAGCTTTTTAGTAAATCGGAAGGTATTACGCTAGAGAAGTATATCATCAACTTAAAAATTGAAAAAGTAAAAGAATACATACAATTAAATCAATTAAACTTTTCTGAAATAGCATACAATCTCAATTATAACAATAGCAGTCATTTAGCAAAACAGTTTAAATCTATAACAGGAATGTCTATGTCTGAGTATCGAAAATCACAAGATTGGGATCGGAAAGAATTAGACCAAATTGTATAAATTATAATCAGAATTAGAAAAACTTATTTTTTAAAACAGCGATACCTTTGTTTGTAAATTATAAAGAACTAACAAAATGAAACATACATATCACATACACGGAATGACTTGTAACGGTTGTCGTGGACACGTAGAAGAAACACTTTCTAAAGTTAAAGGTGTTTCTAAAGCTACAGTTAATTTAGAAAAAGCAGAAGCTACTATAGAAATGGATTCTCATATTTCATTAAAAACCTTCCAAGAAGCTTTAAAAAAGGATGGTGGCCGCTATAGTATTCACAAACCGGGAGAACATCATCATATTAAAGAAGTAAAAAAAGAGCTTCCGAAAGGAAAAGGCACAGGTACATTTTATTGTCCGATGCATTGTGAAGACGATAAAACGTACGATAAGGCAGGAGATTGCCCTGTCTGTGGAATGGATTTAGTAGAAGAACAAAACATTTCTATTAACACCGCAGAACAATGGACTTGCCCAATGCATCCTGAAGTTATAAAAGATGAAGCTGGAGACTGCCCTATTTGCGGAATGGATTTAGTGCCTATGAAGCCCGATCTTTCATCAGAAGAAAAAACATACCAAAAGATCATAAAAAAGTTTTGGATTGCAGTTGCTTTTACCTTGCCAATATTTTTAATTGCCATGAGTGAAATGATTCCAAACAATCCATTATATACAATTTTGGAACAAAAACATTGGAATTGGGTTCAGTTAGCACTGTCTATTCCGGTTGTTTTTTATGCCACTTGGATGTTCTTTGAACGTGCGTATAGAAGTATAAAAACATGGAATTTAAATATGTTTACACTTATCGGGATTGGTGCAGGTGTATCTTGGTTATTTTCGGTATTCGGACTATTTTTTCCAGATGTTTTTCCTGCTCAATTTAAAACAGATTCAGGTGCTGTGCATGTTTATTTTGAAGCAGCAACCGTTATTTTAACATTGGTGCTTTTAGGGCAATTATTAGAAGCGCGTGCACATGGAAAAACGAATTCAGCCGTAAAAGAACTCTTAAAATTAGCACCTAATAAAGCGATAAAAATAGTAGACGGAGAAGATGTAGAAGTTACTATTGATAAAATTGAATTACATGATATTTTAAAAGCAAAACCTGGTGATAAAATTCCTGTTGATGGTGTTATAACCGAAGGAAATACAACAATTGATGAATCGATGATTTCTGGAGAACCGCTTCCGGTAGACAGATCTAAAGGCGATAAAGTAAGTGGAGGTACTATTAATGGCAATCAAGTTTTTTTAATGAAAGCAGAGAAAATTGGCAGCGATACGTTACTCTCTCAAATTATTAAAATGGTGAATGATGCAAGTAGAAGTCGTGCTCCAATTCAGAATTTAGCAAACAAAGTTTCTGGTTATTTTGTGCCTGTGGTGGTGCTTATTTCTTTAATAACATTTGCTGTTTGGGCTATTTATGGACCAGAACCTGTGTATGTATATGCTTTTGTAAATGCCATTGCCGTATTAATTATTGCGTGTCCTTGTGCATTAGGTTTAGCAACGCCAATGTCTATAATGGTTGGTGTTGGTAAAGGAGCACAAAACGGTGTCTTGGTTAAAAATGCAGAAGCTTTAGAAAGAATGGCTAAAGTAGATACTTTAATTATTGATAAAACCGGAACCATTACCGAAGGAAAGCCAACCGTAGAAAAAGCTGCTGCGTTTAATGCTGTTTTAAGTGACAAGGAAGTGTTGCAATTCATTGTGTCTTTAAATAGTAACAGTGAACATCCTTTAGCCGAAGCCACTGTAAAATATGGTAAAGAGCAAAATACGGAAGTTTTAAAATCGGAAGAATTTAGTGCTGTTACAGGAAAAGGTGTGGAAGCGATAATAAACGGTAAAAAAGTAGCTTTAGGAAATCCTAAAATGATGAATTATGCCAATGCTGAAATCACTCCTAAAATGGAGGAAGAAGCTAAAGCGTATCAGAAACAAGGGAAAACGGCTTCCTTTTTATCAATAGATAAAAAAGTTGTTGGTTATGTAGTTATTGGTGATAAAATTAAAGCAACAAGTGCAAAAGCTATAAAAGCGCTTCAAGATAGAGGCGTTTCGGTAATAATGTTAACGGGAGATAATTTTGATACCGCACAAGCCGTAGCTACCGAATTGAATCTTACCGATTTTAAAGCAAGTATGTTGCCTGAAAATAAATTGCAAGAAGTAACAAAATTACAAGAGCAAGGAAAAGTAGTTGCAATGGCTGGAGACGGAATTAATGACGCACCTGCACTCGCAAAAAGTGATGTTGGTATTGCCATGGGAACGGGTACAGATGTCGCTATAGAAAGCGCTATGATTACTTTGGTAAAAGGAGATTTACATGGTATTGTAAAAGCGCAACATTTAAGTGAAGCTGTTATGAAAAACATTAAGCAAAACTTATTTTTCGCGCTGTTCTATAACACGTTAGGCATACCAGTTGCAGCAGGAGTTTTGTTTCCTTTTTTCGGAATTTTGTTATCTCCTATGATTGCTGCTTTGGCTATGAGCTTTAGTTCGGTTACAGTAATTGCAAATGCCTTACGTTTAAGAAATATTAAAATATAAATAATAAGATAATTAACCTGCAAGGTATTGCTGACAAAGGAAGCTTCCTTGTAGGTTTTAAAAACAAAGAAACTTATGAAAAAATATAGTGTTTATATAGGTTTAATAGCTGTTGGATTACTTTTAGGCTGGATGCTTTTTGGAGGATCATCAAAAACAGAAGAAATACACAAGCATAATGCTGTAGCAGAAACAAACCAAATGTGGACGTGCTCTATGCATCCACAAATTATGCAACCAGAAGCAGGCGATTGTCCTATTTGTGGAATGGATTTAATTCCGGCAGAAAGTAGTGCAGAAGGGTTAATGGCAGATCAATTTAAACTTTCAGAAAACGCAATGGCATTAGCCAATATACAAACGTCAATAGTAGGGAATACTATTTCTGACGTTGATACTGGTTTTATTTTATCAGGAAAAATTACAGAAAATGAAGATGAAACCGCAACCATGCCCGCTCATTTTAATGGTAGGGTAGAAAAACTGTATGTTAATTCGTTAGGAGAACATGTTACCAAAGGACAAGCCGTTGCTCAAATATATTCGCCAGAATTAATTGCGGCTCAACAAGAATTAATTACAGCCTATAAACTAAAAGCTTCTCAGCCACAACTATATAATGCTGTTAAAAATAAATTTAAAAATTGGATGATTCATGGTGCGCAGTTAGATGAGGTAGAGCAAACAGGAAAAGTGAAAAATAGTTTTACCATTTACTCGCATGTATCTGGTGTCGTTACGGAAATTGCGATAAATGTAGGTTCGCATATTATGGACGGAAAACCAATTTTTAAGGTTTCAAATCTAAATACCGTTTGGGCAAATTTTGATGTGTATGAGAATCAAATAAGTCAATTTAAAAAAGGTCAGGATGTTGTGGTAACTACAAATGCATATCCGAATAAAACTTTTAAAGGAAAGGTCAATTTTATAGATCCTATTTTAAATACACAAACAAGAACGGTAAAGTTAAGGGTGGTTTTAAATAATAAAAAAGAGATTTTTAAACCTGGGATGTTTGTAGAAGGAAAAATTAAAGGCATTATTTCTGGAAGCAAAGAACAAGTAATTACAATACCTGCTTCTGCAGTTTTATGGACAGGAAAACGCTCTGTAGTGTATGTGAAAACGAATCCGAAAGAAGCTATCTTTGAAATGCAAGAAATTACTTTAGGCAATCAGATAAATAATAATTATCAGGTTTTAGAAGGGTTAAATAAGGGGGATGAAATTGTAACCAACGGAACCTTTACGGTTGATGCAGCGGCGCAATTACAAGGCAAAAAATCGATGATGAATAAAAAAGGCGAAAAAACAATGACAGGTCATGAAGGACATCTTGGTATGGAAATGAGTGATTCTGTTGAAGGAAAAACTATAAATAAAAACGAAAGAATAAAAGTGTCTAAGGAATTTCAAAATCAATTAAAAGTGGTTTTTAATGATTATATATCATTGAAAGATGCATTAGCAAAAGACAATACTAAGCGTGTAATTGCAATATCAAAAACGTTGTTAGACAATTTATCTAAAGTTGATATGAAGCTATTAAAAAGTAAAAATGAGCATGAACATTGGATGCCTTTACACAAAGAAATAAAAGCAACCACAAATTTGATTTTAAATACAGATGCTATTAAAATGCAAAGAATCTATTTTAAGCATTTATCAGCTAACATGGCAAATGTTATAGAAATATTTGGAATCAATGAAAAAGTGTATCATCAATTTTGCCCAATGGCAGATAATAATAAAGGAGCCTATTGGTTAAGTAAAGACGAAAAAGTAGTAAACCCTTATTTTGGAGGTGCCATGCTAACTTGCGGAGAAGTAAAACAAATAATAGAATAAATAAAAATTAAATATTAATAATTAAATTAAAATCAATGAAAAAAATAATTTTAAGTCTAGCTATTATAGCAGCAGTAGCTTTTACAGGTTGTAAAAATGATACAAAACAAAAAACAGAAACTACAGAAATATCTAATAAAATGGCAAAAGTAGATCTTTCTTTTGGTGTTAGAGGAAACTGTGCTATGTGTAAAAAAACGATAGAAAAAGCAGCAAATGCTGTAGATGGGGTGTCAAATGCAATTTGGAATGTAGAAGAAAAGAAAATAGAGATCTCTTTAGAGAACCCTAAAACCGATGCAATGTCAATTCACAATGCAATTGCTGCTGTTGGTTATGATACTGAAAAAGTAGCAGGAAGCGAAGAAGCTTACAAAAATTTACCTGGTTGTTGCCAATATGATCATACAATGAAAATAAATTAGTCTGGTAAGATAGCAGTAGATGAGCATTCTAATAAATAGTCTCATCAAGTTTTTGTGCATGTATATATTATTGTTTTTTTATAAGTAATCAATTAAAGTTAAAAGTGTATTTTTATTTTATGGATTTATTTTCTTCAGAAACTATACGTAATATTTTACCTTTTGATGGTATTACAAATTATCACGGAATAATTTTAGATAAAAAACAATGTGAGTTTTATTATCAGAAATTAATGGCAACCATCAACTTTAAAAATGATGAAGCTATTATTTTTGGTAAAAAGATACGTACTAAAAGAAAAGTAGCTTGGTATGGAGAGTCTGAATATTCGTACACCTATTCTAAAATAACAAAAACTGCAAACATTTTTACCAAAGAATTGTTAGAACTTAAAGAAATTGTAGAGAAGGAAAGTGGCGAAACCTATAATTCTTGCTTGTTAAATTTATACCATTCTGGTGATGAAGGAATGGCGTATCATTCCGACGGAGAAAAAATGCTAAAGAAAAACGGAGCAATTGCTTCGTTATCTTTAGGTGCAGATCGTAAGTTTTCTTTTAAACACAAAGAGAACAAACAAAGAATAGATATTATTTTAGAAAAAGGGAGTTTATTGGTTATGAAAAAAGGGACACAAACTAATTGGTTGCACAGATTACCGCCAACTAAAAAGGTAAATTCACCTAGAATTAATTTAACTTTTAGAACAATAGAATTGTAATGTTAATTATCAATTTTTTTAATAAAATCGTCTCTATAATTTAACCCAATAGGTATCCAATTGTTATCAATAATAATTCTATTTCTTTGCACAGAATAAATATGTTTTATTGAAACAATGTAGGATTTATGAACACGGATAAAATTTAATCGCCCTAATTTTTCTTCAAAACTCTTAAGGCTGCTAAGTGTTAAAATAGGTTTTTCTCTATTGGTATGAATTTTAATATAATCTTTTAAAGACTCTATATATTTTATGTCTGCTAAGTTTATTTTTAAATTCTCATATTCAGATTTCACAAAAATAAACTCAGGTGTTGTTTCTAAATTTACAATAGGTGTTTCTTCTTCTGTTTTAGACTTTAATAAGCTTTGCGCTCTTGTTGCTGCTTTTAAAAAGCGATGAAAAGGAATTGGTTTTACCAAGTAATCGATAGCGTTTAAGTTAAAACCTTCTACCGCATAATGAGAGTATGCAGTTGTAAAAATAAATAGTGGTTTGTTGTCTAAAGATTTTATAAAATCGATTCCAGAAAAATCGGGCATTTCTATATCAGTAAAAATTAAATCTATTTTTTGTGACTGTAAAATAGTTGTTGCTTCAAATCCATTAGAGCAAGAACCCACTAATTCTAAAAACGGAACTTTAGAAATAAAGTCTTCTAATAATTCTAATGCTAGCGGTTCATCATCAATAATTATACACTTCATTTTTTATTTTTTTAAGTTGATTTTTAGGTTTACTTCAAATGATTTTTTAGTATTCGAAATCTCTAAAGTATGCGCATTTGGGTACAGTAAATTCAATCTGTTTTGTATGTTTTCTAAACCAATACCAGAGTCTTTATTTAAAGCATTTTGTAGTGATGATAAATTGTAAACAGTTAAATGTAATTGATCATCATTTGTAGATATTTTAATAGTAATATCTGTTTTTCCTTTATAATCTGTTCCGTATTTAAACGCATTTTCTATAAAGGAAATAAGTAGTAGAGGTTCTATTTTATAGTTTAAATTTCCATGAACGTTTATTTTTACACCGCTAGAATCCTTTAATCGTAATAACTGTAAAGAGATATAGTTTTTTATGTATTCTATTTCTTTTTCTAAGCAAATATAATCTTCATTGGCTTCGTAAATCATATATCGCATGAGTTCAGATAGGGTAACAATGGCAACCGTTGTATCATCAGATTTTTTATTAGCTAAAGAATAAATACTGTTTAATGTATTGAATAAAAAATGAGGGTTTAATTGTGCTTTTAAAAAAGATAACTCAGAATTTACTTTTTGAGAAGCGGCAATAGTTCGTTCTTTTTCAGATTTATACCATTCTGCAACTAGCTTTACACAGGTACTTAAAGCAAAAAATAAGAGCAGTAAAATGGGGGGTCTTAAATTGAAGTTGTTTTCTCTAGATCTTCTAAAATTAGGGTTAAAATCGCCTTGTGAAAAAGGAGGTCTTAAAGAGAATTTTAAGGAAGATTTCATTAAAAAAATTATAGAAATAATAATTCCTAATGAAATAATAATGTATAAAATAATTTTTTTATTCAGTAAAAATTGTGGGATTAACACCAAATAATTCAAATAAAAAACAGCAATAAAAGTGAAGTTTAAAATATAAAACGCATTCGGAATTGTGCTTAGTCTAGCATAAGATTGAACGGCAGTTATTACCAAAAAGAAAATCCATATAAGACAATGGACAATTATTATGGTGTTATTTTTTTTTAATAAAGGACTCAATGTTTTCATTATTTAACAAATGCAAAATTATAGTAGACGTTTCTTAAAACTCTCCCAAAAATGTGTTGTTTTTATCACAAAAAAGATTGAAAATTAAATTACTTATAATAGTAACTTAATCTTCAATCTTAAAATATTTTTTTAAAAGAGAGGAGTATTAATCATCTTCGTTTTCTAATTCATAAGGTCTAAACTCCCAAACATCATCAAAATAATAAGTACCACTTCTTCCCATTAATACAAATGCTTTTGTTTCAAAAGTAAAAGTAGATGCATTTTGTCTTGCAGAACCTTCAAATACAGGTAACTCTTCCCAAGTATCTGTAGCAGGGCTATATTCCCAAGCATTGGTGTTTATAGAACCTGCAATACCTGTAGTTACATATCCTTTTCCGTCTAAAGAAAAAGCTGCACCACTGCTTAATAGAATGCTATAATCGTCATCATCATCTTCATCGTCATCTAAATCTGTTAATCGTGTCCAAGTAGCTCCATTAAAAGCATAAAAATCTTCTTCGTAAGCATTATTATGGATTCCTAAACCAATATAAGCAACATCATCAATTGTAAAAACAGAAGCACCTTGACGCTTTTGCCCTCCAAAACCTACAGACTGTTCCCAGGTATCTGAGGTAACATCATATTTCCAAAAATCTTTTTGTTCACTTCCATCATAACCTGTACCTATATAACCATCATTACCAATAGCAAAACCAATGGCAGCGTATCTTGCAGTTCCTCCAAAATCTGCTTTTTGAGTCCAAGTATCTGATGTAGGATCATATTCCCAGAAATCATTTAATTTATCTACACCATCATAACCGGTACCTAAATACCCTTTTCCGTTTATAGCAAAACCAACAGCACCACTTCTGGCTACACCAGGAAATGTAGCTTTTTTTACCCAGTAATCACTATCTGAATTATACTCCCAAGTATCAGCTAAATAATCATCACCATCATAACCAGTTACTAAATAACCTTTAGTACCAATGGTAAAGCTTACAGAATTTGCTCTAGAATCACCATCAAAAGTAGAGCTCTCTACCCAGTTTCCGTACTCATCATCATCGTCATCATCACTACACCCTATAAAAAATAGAGACATTATTAATGTTGCTAAAAAGAGCATACTACTCTTTTGTATTAAATTTGTTTTTCTCATTAGATTTAATTTATTTGCTTAATTATTGGGCAAACTTAAAAGCTAATAAATAGGTAACATTACAAAATAGACAAACAAGGGTATTTTATAGATAAACATGTAAACCAAATGTTAATTTTCTTAAAAGGTGTTAATTATAAGGTTTAGCGGTGTTTTTTAGTGGTAAGTCTATAAAAAAAGACTGTTTATATATTTTATGATTTTTAATGATATCTCTACTAATATTTTTGCTTGAAAAAGTAAAATGAGGTATTTAATTTTTGGTATTATAGGTATTGTCTTTTTAGCATCTTGTGCTACCGACGATACTACTTATGAAGTAGGAAGTGATTTTATTGAAAACAGTATTCAAGTTAGAGTTTTAGATACGTTTTCTATAAAAACAGGAACCTTTAAATTAGATTCTATTATAACTTCTAGCACTAATAGAATTTTAGTAGGTAATGTAGTGGATGAAAAGTTAGGTACTTTATCTGCAAAATCTTATTTAGAATTAATAACTTCTAATTTTTCTATAAGTACAGATGCGGTGTATGATTCTATAGGGATGATTTTAAATTATGATACTTACTATTATGGCGATACTACAAAAGTACAGACCTATACATTACATAGAATTACAGAAACAGTAGAGCCAGAAGACGATGCTACTAGTTTTTACAATACATCTTCGTTAGAATACGATGCTGCTATTTTAGGACAACTTTCATTTACGCCAAGACCTAATAAATCTACAGATTCTTTATTTGTTAAAATAGATGATATTTTAGGGGAAGAGATTTTTGATAAAATTGTAAACAATGATATTAATAACACAGACGATTTTTTACAATATTTTAAAGGATTGGTAATTGCGCCAGATACGTCTGTAAATAGTCATGTTTTAGGTTTTAATGCACAAACTACAACGGGTACAGGGAATTCTATAATGCGATTGTATTATTCTATAATTGATGATGACAGTGAGAATAATGATTATTATATAGATTTTGTAATTTCTGCAGCAGGACAGCAGTTTAATGAAATAAAAACAGATTTGTCTAGTACCGTTTTAGGTGATTTTGAAGATGGTGAAGAAATTAAATTAAGCACTGTTACTGATAATTTATTGTTTGCACAATCTGGAACAGGAATTTCAGCGAGAATAGAAATGCCTTCTATTAAAAGACTTTCTGAGTTGTATGAAAATGCTGCTACTTTAAGTGCCGAATTAACCTTTAGCCCATTAAAAGGAAGTTATAGTGATGATAATCCGCTACCAGAATACTTGTCGGTTTATATTGTAGATCATAAAAATAGAATTATACAACAACTTACAGATATAGACGGCAATACTGCTTCAGCAATTTTAATAGCAGATACAGATGAGTTTAATGAAGACACTTATTACTACGTTAATTTAAGTGGTTTTGTTGAGCAAATTTTATATTCAGATACCGATTTAAATTATGCCTTAATGATTCAGTCGGAAAACTTCTCTAAAGAAGTAAGTAATGTAGTAATAGAAAATAACGCAAGTACCAATAGAGAAGTAAAATTATCAGTAAAATATTTAAACTATTAAGATGAGAAAAAAGATATTAATACTAGTGTTAGTAGTTTCAGGACATACTTTATTTGCCCAAAGTAACACAAATACACCTTATTCTTTATTTGGTTTAGGTGTAGAAAATAAAACAGCAACCGGTGGTTTAACAGGTTTAGGGAACACTGGTATTGCACAATCTAATCCGTTTGAAATAAATTTATTTAACCCAGCGAGTTTAAGTGGTATTTTACCAAAATCATTTTTATATGAATTTGGTTTAAACGGTACCTATTCTACCTTACAAACAAACAGTGTAAGTGAAAGTAGTAGTAACGGAAACATCTCTCACCTTGCAATTGCGTTTCCTATAAAACAAGGTTGGGGTATGAGTATTGGTTTGCTTCCGTATACAAAAACAGGGTATAATATAGATGTAGAAAATGCTATTGAAGGTTCGGCAGATACCTATATTACTAGAATTACAGGAGAAGGAGGTTTAAATAAATTTTATTTATCTACGGGGTTTAAAGTGATTAAAAATTTATCTTTGGGTGTAGATGTAGCTTTTCTTTTTGGATCTATCAATCAAGAAAGTATAGCGTATACAGGTTCTTTGGTTTCTATTAGTGATCAAAATCATTACGGAGGCGTAAAATTAAAAACAGGACTTCAATATAAATTACCATCAATTAAAGGTTTTAAAAACACTATTGGCGCTACGTTAGAATTGCCTTCATCTTTAGGAGGATCGCAAACCAGAACTTCTTATAAAACATCTTCTAGCGGAACCTCAATAACTATAGAAGAAGATGTAGAAAATGATTTAGAAAATTTCGAATTGCCATTTTCCTACGGAGTAGGACTTACTTCTGTAATCAATAAAAAAATTACTACAAGTTTAGATTACCGAAAATTACTTTGGAGCGACACTGCACAACCTCAAAATAACGAAAGTTATGCAGACCAATCTATCTATGCTTTTGGTGTAGAATATGTGTCTACATCAACAACAAATAATTATTGGGCTAACGTAAAATACAGAGCTGGTATTAATTACAATACAGGTTTTTTAAAGATTTCTAACCAACAAATAGATAGTTATTTTGTGTCTTTTGGGGTAGGTTTACCAATGAAAAAGTATAGTAATGATAATTTTAATATTTCTTATTCTTACGGTAGAGAAGGTACTTTAGATAGCAATTTAATTCAAGAAAATTTTCATAAAATTACTTTAAACCTAAATTTTGTAGGGCAATGGTTTCAAAAAAAGAGAATAGATTAAGTAAATAGCACTGTAATTCTATTTTCAACAAGGGGTTTAAACTCCTTGTTAATGAAATGTTGTATTTTTGCAAAAAATTATATTCTTTTGGATACTACAAATCATAAATCGACAAACCTTAATAAATATATCAGCTCATCTGGTATGTGCTCTCGTAGAGAAGCAGAAAAATTTATAAATGAAGGTAGAGTTACCATCAACGGTAAACCAACTCAATTAGGTAATCGAGTTGCTAAAAAAGATGTTGTAAAGTTAGACGGACGATTAGTAGAACCTAAAAATGTTACGTTATATATTGCTCTAAATAAGCCGGTAGGTATTGTTTCTACCACCGATGATAGAGAACCAAATAACATTGTAAAACACGTAAATTATCCAGAAAGATTATTTCCAATTGGACGTTTAGATAAACCGTCTGAAGGATTAATTTTTTTAACCAATGATGGAGACATCGTTAACAAGATTCTACGTGCAGGTAACAACCACGAGAAAGAATATTTTGTTTCTGTAGACAAATCTATCACCGATGATTTTATTGATAAAATGGGGAGCGGAATTCCTATTTTAGGTACTATGACCAAAAAATGTTTGGTAGAAAAAGTAAGTGATAAAATTTTTAAAATTATTTTAACGCAAGGATTAAACCGCCAAATTCGTAGAATGTGCGAATACTTAGATTACGAAGTAACTAAGTTAAAACGTACTAGAATAATGAATGTTGAGCTTGGTTATCTACAATCTGGAGATTGGCGAGAATTAACAGATGAAGAGATGAAAGAAATTAATAAAATGATTTCTAGTTCATCAAAAACTCAAGAAGCATCTGCAGTTAAAGAGAAGCCTAAAAAGCAAGTCTCTAAGAAAAAAGCAGCGCCAACTAAAAACGATTTCAATAAAAAAAGTGCCTCTTTTAGAAAATCATCTCCAAAAAGTAAAAGAAATAACGCTGGTGCTTCCTCTAAAAAGAAACGCTGGTAATCTTTTTTGGGCGTTACCTTGCAGGTCAGGCTTTACGCTATATCTTTTTTTATAATTTTAAGCAAAAGCTTAAAATTATAAAAAAAGGATGCCGCTTCAATCCTTAACGCACATTTTAGCCAACCAAAATAAAGCCATAATTTTTTGCCTTTTTTATAACAGTTCATTTTATTTATCAATTCTTAAATAATAGTATCTTTGCAGGCAATGAAATGGAAATTTATTTTAAAATAAATAAATGAGAGAATCAATTAATCATATAGGTTCTAAACTTTTGTAATTAATTATAGTTACAAAAATCATCAAAAATTAAACGATTGAAATTCGACTTAAAAATTACCGACCCAAAAAGTAAGGCAAGAGCAGGAGTAATAACAACTGATCACGGAGTAATAGAAACTCCTATTTTTATGCCAGTGGGAACTGTTGGAACCGTAAAAGGAGTACATCAAACAGAATTAAAAAACGACATAAAACCAGATATAATTTTAGGAAACACCTATCACTTATACTTACGTCCAGGAATGGATATTTTAGAAAAAGCAGGTGGTTTACATAAGTTTATGAATTGGGATAGTAATATCTTAACAGATTCTGGTGGTTACCAAGTATATTCTCTTTCTGGAAGAAGAAAAATTAATGAAGAAGGCGTAAAGTTTAAGAGTCATATAGATGGTTCTATGCATTTCTTTACACCAGAAAACGTAATGGAAACGCAACGTACAATTGGTGCAGATATTATTATGGCGTTTGATGAATGTACACCATATCCTTGCGATTATAATTACGCAAAACGTTCTATGCATATGACGCATAGATGGTTAGATAGATGTATTAACCATTTAGATAAATTGCCTTATAAATACGGTTTCGAGCAAACTTTTATGCCAATTGTACAAGGTAGTACTTATAAAGATTTACGTAGACAATCTGCAGAATATATTGCAAATTCAGGACAGCAAGCAAATGCAATTGGAGGTCTTTCAGTTGGGGAGCCAGCAGAAGAAATGTATGCAATGACAGAGGTTGTTACAGAAATTTTACCAGAAGACAAACCAAGATATTTAATGGGAGTTGGTACGCCAATTAACATTTTAGAAAACATTGCGTTGGGTATAGATATGTTCGATTGTGTAATGCCAACTAGAAATGCTAGAAATGGTATGTTGTTTACAGCACACGGTTCTATCAATATAAAAAATAAAAAGTGGGCAGAAGATTTTAGTCCAATAGATGATATGGGAATTACTGGAGTAGATACCATGTATACTAAAGCCTATTTACGTCATTTATTTGCAGCAAAAGAAATGTTAGGAAAGCAGATTGCCTCAATTCATAATTTAGGTTTTTATGTTTGGTTAACACGTGAAGCAAGAAAACATATCATAGCAGGAGACTTTAGAGAGTGGAAAGATATGATGGTAAAACAAATGGATAAACGTCTTTAAAAAGTAAGCAGTGAGCAGTCTCAGTTTACAATTAGAATAGTAACGTTTTAAGAAAGAATTAGAATAAAAGATAATATAATAAGTAAAAAAAAATCACTTCGTAAAAGTCCTTCCCTTCGGGAAGGATTTAGGATGGGCTTATGAAAATAATAGACTGGTACATATTAAAACGATTTTTGGTAACTTTTTTGTTCACCTTATTAATCTTGATTCCTATTGCTATTGCTATAGATATATCAGAAAAGATTGATAACTTTTTAGAACATACAGAATTAGGATTGTACCAAATTATAGATGAATATTACAAAAATTTTATCATCTATTATACCAATACTTTTATGCCTTTGGCATTATTTATTGCTGTAATTTTATTTACATCTAAACTATCAAATAATACAGAAATTATTGCTATTACAAACGCAAGAGTTTCGTTTACACGCTTTTTATATCCTTATTTTCTTGGAGCTACTTTAGTTACCATTATTTCTTTAGGAATGAATCATTTTGTGGTTCCTAATAGTAGTAAGGAAAGGAAAAAGTTTGAAAGAGAGTATATTAAAAATAATAGGCAAAAGCACGAGTTAAAATATGTTAGAGAATTTAGTTTGCAACTTACAGATAGCACTTACATCTTTATACGTAATTTTGATACAGAAGTAAATTCTGGTTATGATTTTACATCAGAAGTATATGATGGAATAGAAATGAAATCTAAATTAGTTTCTGATAGAATAACGTTTAGTGATAAAGATTCTACTTTTACCTTATCTAATTGGAAATTACGTAAGATTTTTAAGGATAGAGATAGCATTTTTTCTGGGACTAAAATAGATACCACTTTTAACTTTACTCCAAGAGATTTAATTTATAAATCTGCTTTAGCACAAGAAATGCCTTCTGGAGAATTACTACGATTTATTGGCGTTTCTAAAAAGAGAGGTGTTAAAAACTTAAATGCATACTTGGTAGAATTTCATAAAAGAACAAGTTTACCAATAGCTTCATATATTTTAACAATTATTGCCGTTGCTTTAGCTTTTAGAAAAAGAAGAGGTGGTACTGGAGTAAATTTAGCTATAGGTATTGGGCTTATGTTTATGTATGTTTTTCTAATGAAAATAGCGGAGGTTTTAGGTGCTGTTGCAGGAGTTAATTCTCTACTTTATGTTTGGCTGCCTAATATTGTTTTTGGCTGCGTAGCTATTTATCTCTACTATAATGCAAGAAAATAAGTTAAACAATTATTTACAGTTACACCTTATCGTTTTTATTTGGGGGTTTACTGCAATTTTAGGTGCATTAATTAGTTTAGATGCCGTTCCATTAGTTTGGTATAGAATGTCTTTAGCGGTAGTTTTTATTGTGCTGTATTTTATTATAAAAAAGAAATCATTTAAAGTAGATAAAAAAGGAATTTTAAAGTTTTTTCTAACAGGAGTTATTATTGCCCTACATTGGATCTTTTTTTTTAAAGCCATAAAGGTTTCTAATGTTTCTGTTGCGCTAGTAACTATAAGTACAGGTGCATTTTTTGCAGCTTTAATAGAACCTGTTTTCTATAAAAGAAAAATTAATCCATTAGAAATGGTGTTGGGTTTAATTGTTATTTTTGGGCTTTATATCATCTTTAATTTTGAAAGTCAATATAAATTAGGAATCATCTACGCATTAATGGCATCTTTTTTAAGTGCATTATTTTCTGTACTTAATGGTCTTTTTATTAAAGAATATGCTGCGAATACAATATCATTATATCAGTTAGTTTTCGGGGTACTTTTTATAACTATTTATCTTTTAGTTACAAATGGTTTCTCTGCCTCTTTTTTTATAATTCCAAATTCAGACTGGGTATACCTTTTAATTTTAAGTAGTATTTGTACCGCATATGCATTTATAGCTTCTGTTAAAATAATGAAATATATATCGCCTTATACAGTGATGCTAACCATCAATTTAGAACCTATTTATGCAATTATTTTAGCATTACTTATATTTGGTGAAAAAGAAAAAATGAATCCAGAATTTTATTTTGGAGCATTTATAGTACTCTTTGTAGTTTTATTAAACGGAATTATAAAGAATAAAACAGTGATAAGAAATAAACTAAAAGCAAAGACTGTTAGAAAAAAGTAACTTCTTTTTAAAAAAAACAACTAATTTTATAGTATGTTTGTCTATTCAAACAACTAAAATCAAATAATTACAATATGGAATATTTAGATTTTGAAATGCCTATTAAAGAGCTTTTAGATCAACTAGATAAGTGTGAAATTATCGGTAAAGAAAGTGATGTAGATGTAAGTGCTACTTGTAAGAAAATCGAAAAAAAATTAGATAAAGCGAAGAAAGATATTTATAAGAACTTAACGCCTTGGCAAAGAGTTCAATTATCTAGGCATCCTAATAGACCTTATACTTTAGATTATATTAAAGCTATTTGCGGAGACACCTTTATGGAGCTTCATGGAGATAGAAATGTAAAAGACGACAAAGCCATGATTGGTGGGCTAGGTAAAATTGGCGATCAATCTTATATGTTTATTGGTCAACAAAAAGGATACAATACAAAAACACGTCAATACAGAAACTTTGGGATGGCAAACCCTGAAGGTTACAGAAAAGCATTGCGTTTAATGAAAATGGCAGAGAAATTTAGCATTCCTGTAGTTACTTTATTAGACACGCCTGGTGCATACCCTGGCTTAGAAGCAGAAGAACGTGGGCAAGGAGAAGCAATTGCTAGAAATATTCTTGAAATGACTCGTTTAAAAACACCTATTATTACGGTTGTTATTGGAGAAGGAGCTTCTGGTGGTGCTGTAGGTATTGGAGTTGGAGATAGAGTATACATGATGGAAAATACTTGGTACACTGTTATTTCTCCAGAATCTTGTTCTTCTATTTTATGGAGAAGTTGGGAGTACAAAGAGCAAGCTGCTGCTGCTTTAAAGTTAACAGGTACAGATATGAAGAGGTTAAAATTAATTGACGGAATTATAGATGAGCCAGTAGGTGGTGCACATGCTGATAGAGAAGGAGCTTTTAAAGCGGTACAAGAACAAATTGTTGCTGCTTTTGATGAATTAAAAGATTTAACTAAAGTAGATTTAGTTTCTAAAAGAATGGATAAATATGCAGCAATGGGAGTTTACAAAGAGTAATCTCTTTTTGTTAAGTATAAAAAAAAGGCGAAATCTACATGTAGATTTCGCCTTTTTTTATGAATTTACTAAATTCAAGAGATATTTAAACTAACTTTTTTAGAGTATTAGAAACACAACTAATCTTGGTTTTTGATTCTAAAAGTAAAGTGGTCTAATATCTTTTATGGAATATAAATATTAAATATCTAAAGATTCTAATAATGTTTTAAGTCTAGGATCTGAAGGTCTTGGTGCATTTGCATCTACAATGTTTCCTTGTGGATCAATTAAAATAAATCTTGGAATACCAGAGATTTGATATGCTTGCTGAAAACTAAAATCTTGTCCAGCCCAAAGTTGCACTCCTTTTAATTCGTTTTCTTTTACAAAATCTCTCCATTTTTTTTCTGCAGCTTCCCAAGAACCACCACTTCTTCTAGCTTCATCAGTAGAGATACTTAAAAACGCTATGTTTTTATTATGAAATTCTTTTTCTAAACTTTTTAAAGAAGGTATTTCTCTAATACATGGTCCACACCAAGTTGCCCAAACATCTATATATACATATTTTCCTTTAAAAGAATCTAAAGATTTTTTTCCTCCTTTAACATCTACATAGTCTTCAAATTTAGGAGATACACTTCCTTTTCCCATACTTTTACTTGATACATATGTTTTTTCAAAGTAATCAAACATTTGTGCGTTTTGTTTAGAAGCCATGTCAACTAGAGAACTATCTAAATCATTATAAGAAGATAAAAGACTATTAAAATCTTTTTTTAATGAGATTATTTTAGCATCAAAAGCTTCTTGGTCTAAAGCAAAAAGATCTGCAGGGTTTCCTATATGTTCACTTTGTTCTATTTGTGCAACTATAAAATTAGAGTTAGAAGATCCAGTTCCTGAATACTTAAAACTTTTCATAAATTCTTCTGCATTACCTTTTACTGTAATGTCAAATCCATTTTTTAAATATAATGGAGCTCTTTTTTGAGGACTAGTTTGAAAAGTATAAACATCTACTTTTGGTACTTTTAAAGAATCTTTAAAAGAGCCATCTTTATTAATTGTAATTGTTTTAAGGATCCCCATTCTATTAGAGATTGTTAAAATAGAATCTGTATTGTTTTCTAATTTACCTGATAAAGAAACGTATTCTTTAGAATGTTCTTTTGTACAAGAAGCAATTGCTAATAATGTAAAAAGTGCAAGTGTTAATTTTTTCATTTTTTTTTATTCTTAAATTTAATTACAAATATATGATATATGCATAAATAAATATAGTTAAAATTCTTTGCATACGCAGAATAGAAGTAATGTTTTTGATCGTTTGTTAAATAAGAAATAAGTATAAAAGTAGTTGATTTCTAAAACTATAATTCAGAGAGTTTAAAAGGAAAGACTTATTTCTCTGTTGCGCTTAAATTAACCTTAATCCTAATTTATAGAATTAATCTACGTCAATAACTATAACTTCTATTCCTAATTTTATGAGTTCTTTTTTGTAGCTGTCTTCTATTCCAGAATCTGTAATTATTTGATCAACCTCTTCAAGTCCACAAATTCTTCCAAAACCTTTTCTTCCAAATTTCGAAGAATCAGCAAGAATTATTATTTTCTGGGCAGATTTTATCATTATTTGATTAATAGATGCTTCCATAGAGCTCGTTGTGGTTAAGCCAAAATCAAGATCAATTCCATCAACCCCTAAAAATAATTTTGAACATGTAAATTCAGAAAGCATTTTTTCACCTAATGGACCAATTACAGACGAAGAGCTTTTTCTAATAAGCCCTCCAATTTGAATAACTTCAACATCGTTTAATTTAGAAAGAATTAAGGCTGCGTTTAAAGAAGCTGTTAAAACGGTTAACCCTTTTATAGGGGGTATCTGTGCAGCAAGTTCTGTAATGGTTGTTCCGGAGGCTAGAATTATACTATCGTTTGGTAAAATTAATTTGCTTGCTTTAGAAGCTATTCCTGTTTTTTCACTTCTATGTATCTTTTCTTTTTCAGTAACTGTTTTTTCTTGCGTATATGGGTTTGTAGGAACTGCTTTTCCGTGTGAACGAAATAATAAATTTAATTCTTCAAGATGTTTCAAATCCTTTCTTATTGTTACAGCCGAAACTTTAAACTCTTCGCTTAACTCTAGAACCGTAACAAAACCTTTCGTTTTTAACTTGTCAAGTATTATTTTATGTCTATCACCTATGTTTATATACATATTTTATTTTATTAAACAAATATAGTCACTTTTAGAATGTAAATAAACTAAAAATAGATGTTTATGTTTCGTTTTGTAAGTTATTGAAACATAAAAAAATACTTAATTACCTTTTTTATGATCAATATTACCATTTATAACACTATGTAAAGCCTTGTGAAACCTGAATAACTTAAAATAATAAAAAAAAACCTTCATATTGTTTCGTTTTGTTTCAAATTGATTATATATTTACAATCAGAATTTTAACAAATGTTTAATAAATTGATATTATGATTAGAGATGAAATGATAAAAAAGGTAAGTAATAATACTGAGGAGTATGATTTCATAATAATTGGAGGTGGAGCTACGGGAATTGGTATTGCTTTAGAGGCATCGGCAAGAGGGTACTCTGTAGTGTTGTTAGAAAAGTCAGATTTTACAAAAGGAACATCTAGTAAGGCAACTAAGTTAATGCATGGAGGTGTTAGATATTTGGCTCAAGGAAATGTTGGTTTGGTTAGAGAAGCCGTTGTAGAAAGAGGTTTAATGCTTAGAAATGCGCCTCATATTGTTAAGAGTCAGTCATTTATTATACCTACGCATGGTTTGTATGATGAAATTTTGTATACAGTAGGTTTAACTTTTTATGATTTATTAGCAGGGAAATTAAGTTTAGGTAGATCTAAAAGAATTTCAAAAACTAAAACTTTAAAGCGTATCTCTCTTATTAATCCAGATAAAATATCTGCAGGAGTTGTTTATTTTGATGGTCAGTTTGATGATTCTCGTATGGCGATAAATACGTTACAAAGTGCATCAGAAATGGGAGCTACTGTTATAAATTATTGTAACGTGAATAATTTAATTAAAGATGCTGCAGGAAAGTTAACGGGTGTTTCGTTTACTGATGAAGAAAGTGGTAAGATTCATGAAATTAAAGGGAAGCAAATTGTAAATGCGACAGGAGTATTTGCAGATGATGTGTTAAGAATGGATTCTCCAGGAGCTAAAAAAACAATAGCGCCAAGTCAGGGTGTTCATTTAATTTTAGATAAATCATTTTTACCAGGAGATGATGCCATTACAATTCCTAAAACAGATGATGGTAGAGTATTGTTTTTAGTGCCATGGCATAATAGAGTTATTGTTGGTACAACAGATACGCCTATTGCAGAAGAATCTTTAGAGCCTGTTGCTTTAGAAGAGGAGGTTGATTTTATTTTAAAAACAGCTGGTAGATATTTAACAAAAGCACCAAAGAGGAGTGATGTATTAAGTGTATTTGCAGGTTTACGTCCTTTAGCAGCTACGCAAGGGGATGGAGATAAAACAAAGGAAATTTCTAGAAGTCATAAAATTTATACTTCAGAATCTGGTATGTTAACGATGGTTGGTGGTAAATGGACCACTTTTAGAAAAATGGGTGAAGATTTAGTTGATAAATCGGAAAAACTACATGGTTGGGCACACATTCCAACAAAAACAAGAAACTTAAAAATTCACGGATATAAGGAAAATGTAGATTTTACAAAGCCTTTTTACTTTTATGGTTCTGATGAAGAAAAAATGTTAAAACTGGCAAAAGATAAAAATTTAGAAGCTTTTGTGGGGCCTTCATCAAAAGTAATTGAAGCGCAAGTTGTGTGGGCTGTTCAGAATGAAATGGCTAGAACTGTAGAAGATTTCTTAGCAAGAAGAACGCGTTGTCAATTATTAGATGCAAAAGAGAGTTTAAAAATGGCACCAAAAGTAGCAGAAATTATGGCAAAAGAATTAGGGAAAGATATTCATTGGCAAAAAAGTCAAATAGCAGATTATCAAAAAGTGACCTCTAATTATATTTTGTAAGCAATTATAAGTTTAACTAAAACAATTAACTAACAACATGAAAGACAAATTAATTTTAGCGTTAGATCAAGGTACAACATCGTCAAGAGCTATTCTGTTTAACCACAACGGAAAAATTGTTAGATCATCTCAAAAACCATTCGAGCAAATTTTTCCTAAACCAGGATGGGTAGAGCATTGTCCGAATGAAATTTGGTCTTCACAGATATCTGTAGCAGCAGAGGTAACAGCACAAGAAGGTATTTCTGGTCAAGAAATTGCAGCTATTGGAATTACAAACCAAAGAGAAACTACTATTGTTTGGGATCGAGAAACAAGCGAACCTATTTATAATGCTATAGTATGGCAAGACCGTAGAACTGCAAAATATTGTGATGAATTAAAAGCAGCAGGTCATATAGATATGATTAAAAAGAAAACAGGTTTAGTTTTAGATGCGTATTTCTCTGCAACAAAATTAAAGTGGATTCTTGATAATGTTGAGGGAGCAAGAGAAAAAGCAGAAGCTGGTAAGTTATGTTTTGGTACTGTAGATACTTGGCTTGTTTGGAAGTTAACAAGAGGTAAAATGTTTATTACAGATGTTTCTAATGCAAGTAGAACTATGTTATTAAATATTCACTCATTAGAGTGGGATGAAGAGTTGTTAGAATTATTTAATATTCCTAAAGCAATACTACCTGCAGTTAAAGAAAGTAGTGAGGTTTATGGTACTACGGCTACAACGTTGTTTTCTAGTAAAATTCCTATTGCTGGTATTGCAGGAGATCAACAAGCAGCTTTATTTGGACAAATGTGTACTAAACCAGGAATGATAAAAAACACCTATGGTACAGGTTGTTTCTTGTTAATGAATACTGGTGAGAAAGCAGTATATTCTAAAAATAATTTATTAACAACAATTGGTTGGAGAATTAATGGGAAAACTACATATGCTTTAGAAGGAAGTGTTTTTGTTGGTGGAGCAGCTATACAGTGGTTGCGTGATGGAGCAAAAATAGTAAAAACGGCTCCCGGAATAAATCATTTAGCAGAAACAGTACCCGATAATGGAGGTGTTTATTTTGTTCCAGCAATGACAGGTTTAGGAGCTCCGTATTGGGATCAGTATGCACGTGGTGCTATTTTGGGAGTTACAAGAGGAACTACAGATGCTCATATTGCACGAGCAACATTAGAAGGTATTGCTTTTCAAGTTTATGATGTTGTAAAGGCGATGGAAGCAGATTCTGGAGAAAAAAGTATTGAATTAAGAGTAGATGGAGGTGCAGCTGCAAGTGATTTATTAATGCAAATTCAGTCAGATTTATTTGGTTTTAAAATTTTGCGCCCTAAAACTTTAGAAACAACAGCGTTAGGAGCTGCTTATTTAGCAGGTTTAGCAGTTGGTTTTTGGGATAGCGTAGATGATATACATGCACAATGGGTTATCGATAAAGAATTTTACCCAAAGGCAGATAAGGATACCGTAGAAAACATGTTGCATTATTGGCATAAAGCTGTAAAATGCGCACAAAGCTGGATAGAAGAATAGCAAAACTTAATAATTTTAAAAACTTAAATTATGTCAATTTTAGTAGCAGAAATATTAGGGACCATGTTAATGATTTTATTAGGTAATGGTGTGGTAGCTAATGTAGTATTAAAGGGAACGAAAGGAAATGATTCTGGATGGATTGTTATAACAACCGGTTGGGCTTTGGCTGTGTTTGTAGGTGTTGTGGTTGCAGGGCCTTATAGTGGAGCGCATTTAAACCCAGCTGTAACCATTGGTTTGGCTACAGCAGGTAAGCTTTCTTGGAGTTTGGTTCCAGAATATATTATGGGTGAGTTTATAGGTGCAATGTTAGGCGCTTTCTTAGTGTGGTTGTTTTATAAAGATCACTTTAAAGTAACGGAAGATGAGGGAGGTAAGTTAGCGTGTTTTTGTACAGGACCTGCAATTAGAAATACTTTTTCTAATCTAATTAGCGAAATAATAGGAACCTTTGTATTGCTCTTTGTAATATTCTATTTAGCAGGACCAAGTATAGAGATTGCTGCAGATGCCCAAGCCATAGTTGGTTTAGGATCTTTAGGAGCTGTGCCTGTTGCTTTTTTAGTATGGGTAATTGGTTTGTCTTTAGGAGGTACTACAGGATATGCAATTAATCCGGCAAGAGATTTAGGACCTAGAATTATGCATGCAATCTTACCTGTAAAAGGAGGTAGTGATTGGGGTTATTCTTGGATTCCTATTGTGGGACCAGTTATTGGGTCTGTTTTAGCTGCTCTTCTATATGTAGCTTTAGTTTAAAATTATTCCATAAAAGTTAAAAATATATAAAATGAAAAAAGTATTAATAATACTTGTAGCTGCATTTGCGGCGCAGATAGCTATTGCTCAAGAAAAAACGTTAAAAGAGAGTCCAATTGATTTTTCTGTAGACTTAAAAACCAATCATCTGTGGAGAGGGTTAATTATAACAGACAAGCCAATGGCTGCTGTTTTTGTAAAGCTTAAGCTAAATGAATCGGGAAGTTTTACCACTGGTTTTTGGGGAGGAATGTCTTTTTCTAATGAAAGTGATGGGACTTCATATAAGGAAATTAACTACTATGTGCAGTATGCTAAAAACGGACTTTCTATAGGTTTGTGGGATTTGTTTAACACTAGAGGTGCTGTTAATCCTGATGTTTGGGATTATGATAAAACATCTACAGGTCATTTGTTAGATCTAAGAACTTCTTACAAGTTTAAAGAAAGTTTTCCGCTAACTGTGGAAGCCGATGTACTTTTATTTGGAGGTAAAGATGCACAGTATTCTAATTTAGATTATGAGCAACGTTACTCTACATATGTTCAAGTATCTTATCCTTTAATAAAAGAATCTAAAGTAGATTTAGATGGTTTTGTAGGTGCTGGTTTTTCATTAAATGGAGATACTCATTTATATGGAGATGGAAATGAAAACTTTAATTTAGTAAACGTAGGTTTAACGGCTTCAAAAATAATTGAATTAGGGAATTACAACGTACCTGTTTCAACGACTATAATGTGGAATCCTTCTTTAGAATATGCAAGAATTCAATTAGCAATTAGTCTTTTTTAAAGAAAGATAAATAAAGTGTTTGTATAATAATTAGTTATTGTATAATAATAACAAAAAAAAAGTCTTCTTTTAAAGTAGTTTTACTTTAAAAGAAGACTTTTTTTGGTTAAATAAATCGTGGTTTATTTATTTTTTACAAAAATTAATTTGTGTCTGCTCTTTGAATTTTCTCTTTGGTCTAAATCAAATTTACCAATAGACTTAATTAGTGGGGTTAATTTATCGAAACCATAATTTCTAGAATCAAAATTGGGTTGTTTTTTTTGAAGTAAACTTCCTACGTCACCAAGAAATGCCCAACCTTCTTCATCCGATAAATCTTCAATTGTTGTAGATATTAGTTTTATAACTTTTGATGTTATTTTATCGACACTATCTTTTTCGCTATCTTTAGTATTAACACTTTCTTTCTTTTCAGTTTGTTTTCTAAGAATTTCTATATAAATAAATTTATCACAAGCAACAATAAAGGGTGTTGGAGTTTTTTTCTCTCCAATACCAATAACTTGCTGGCCTGCTTCTCTTAATCTAGTAGCTAGTTTGGTAAAATCGCTATCGCTAGAAACTAAGCAAAAACCATTTACTTTTTCTGAATAAAGAATATCCATCGCATCAATAATCATAGCAGAATCTGTAGCGTTTTTACCTGTAGTATATGCATATTGCTGTATAGGAGTAATCGCATTTTGTAACAGTAAATTTTTCCATTTAGATAAATGCGGACTCGTCCAATCTCCATAAATTCTTTTAATAGTTGGGTTGCCATACTTTGCAATTTCTTCCATCATTTCCTTAACGTGAGCAGACGGTATGTTGTCTCCGTCTATAAGTACTGCTAAATTTATATTGTCTTGGGCCATTTTATTTTGTTTTGTAATTGCAAAGAACATAAATATGTTCTGCATTTTTTATTCTATTAATTATAAATTAAAAGTAAAGTTAGTTTTTTGATTTCATAAAATCAACAAGTACTAAATATTTGTTTTAATCAAAATTGAACAATTAAATTAATTTAAAGTTTTCATTTTTACTTTAAACATTTTTGCAGCAGAGGTGTAGCCTCCTTCTGTTCCGTCTACAAAGTGTGCATGTTTTGTTTTTCTGTCTAACACGTAACAAGACATTACGGAAGCATGTGTTATATGAATACCATAAATAATTTTCTTTTCTTTTTCTAATTGATTAAGGTACGTTGTAAAAAGATCTATTTTAGGTTGTTCTGCTGTAAATATTGTATTAATCATACCGTCTAACATAAAAGTGTGTGATAATTGACCAATTTGATTTAAGTATTGCTTTCCGTCTTCAGACATGTTAAAATACCACTTACCAATTAAAGTTTTAAACCAATTTTTTAATAAATATTTTAAGTTTTTATTGTCAAGAGTTACTTTCATCTCTTCCCATATTTTAGAAATGCTAAAATTTAATTTTAAATTTGTTGTCTTTATAGGTTGTCTGTTATTAAAGGAGCCTAAAATAGTATCCATTTTTGTAAGTACCTCTTTATAAATAGCTCTTTGATCATTTTCGTTTACAGTATCTAACAGTAAACAAATAACTTTTTTTTGGGTTTGTCTTGGGTTTATTTCTTTCCACCTACATTCCATTCCTTCTAGGTTTAAAAGGTCTTTTTTAAAATGAATATCTTCTATTACAGTAAAAGTGTTTTTAATGATTTCTTCTGCTTTTTTTAAACCATTTCCAAGAATAATAGGAATTGCTAATTGATCTGTTAATTGATGTTTTGCTATTTTTAAATAAGCTTTTTTTTCTGATAATTCTGTTATAGAAATATGTCCAACTCTAAGTATTAAATCGATGTTTTTTTTAATATGAAGACTGTAATTTTCTAATACTAAGGTGATTTTATTTAGAAGTATCGTCGGTATAATAAAAGTAGCTCCATCTCCACCAAAAAAATAAGGAATTTCTATGTTTTTCTTCTCTTTTCTAATGGTGTTTAATACAGAAATTATTGCTCCGGTTGCTGTTAAGTTTATCTGATGATGCTTGCCTTCATCAACAGCTTTGGTTGAGTTTTTAACATCAACAACTACTACATGCCAAGTGTTTGGTAATTCAGAAAAATCAGATTCATCTGCTAATAAATCTACAAGAGTTTTATTAGATTTTTTTAATTTGGTGTAGTATTTTATATTTTCCATTAGTGTAAATACAGATTAATGAGATATATGTGTGGATTGCTAAGTTAGTTTTTTTTAAAATAAATAAGAAGTTAAAAATGATATGGCTTTGTTAAGAAAAGGTTGAATCAAAAAAAATCTCAAAATGTACATTTTGAGATTTTTTATAACTAATTTATGTTTTAAAAAAGGATCCTTTTTATTTTTTAATTATTTTCTTAGAAATATGTAATCCATTTTCAAATGTAAAATTGATAAAATAGACTCCAGAAGGAAGTGTACCTATTCGTATATTTTGATTTTCGCCTACGTTATTCATTTTTTTCTGAATCAATTGCTTTCCAGAAATATCACTAATAAAAACGTTATAGTCTTCATTATTGTTGGTTATATCAAAATATAAAAAATCCTGAGTAGGGTTTGGGAATAGTTTTATGTCAAAACTATTTGTTGAAATATCATCGATACTTAAAGTACTAGGATTGATATTCCAAAGTGTCGTAGCAAAATGTACCGTTTCATGATTGTCAACTTTAAGTAATGTAGTTTTATCTTCAATAGTTGCCAGTAGTTGATTATTTCCACTCGCTAAATCTTCTTTTGAAATAGAGACCGTATAGTCTTCACTATTTATTATAGTTCCGTTTAAAGTCCACGTAATATCTAAGGTATTTGGAAGTGGATTTATAGTGTTTATTGTAAGATCTATAGTTGTAGATAAATCTATAGAACCTGTGTTTTGTGGAGCATAGTTTTCTATTACCGAGGTTAAAGAATGTATTTTTTCTATAGTTCCCTCTGTACAAACTGAACAAAAAGGACTATTTAAAGATTCCATTTTACAATTTTGATGTGGTTTATACCAGCTAGCAGCCGTTCCGGAAGTACCATGCGGATAAATACCAACTCCATTTTGGTTCATCCAATTTTTCCATTTTACATTTGTTGGGTTTGTTTCTTGGGTCATGTTTATGCCTTCTCTTACATAAATATCTCCAGGGTAATACTCATCAATAAGATTTGCAAAAGAGTGTCCTAACTCATGTATGGCAATTTGGTTAGCTGACGCATGCAAGGATGCTACGGCAATTTCACCACCACTACCACCATAATAAGGGCTGTTTACTAAAACTAAAACAATGTCGTAATTAGGAAAATTATTAGCTAAAACAGTGTTTACTATAGCGTTGTTAGCTACTAAAAGTCTATGAACATTATATGCATCAAAAGTTGATTCAAAATAATTATCTACTGTAGCTGTAGGTTGATTGTTAGAAGTAGCTTCATCTGATGCTGTACGTGGGTGTTTTGCGCCACTTTCATTAGAAGGTACTTTTATGGCATGCACATTAAAGTAATTTTTATATTCTTTATAAGGTGTTTCTGCAAACAGCGCATTTGAAAAATTAGTAGCATCTGTTATAAATTGATTCAGTTCTGTACTTTGGTATCCGTCTGATAGAATTACAACATTAATTCTACTATCATTAGAACCAGATTGTGTAATTGTGGTTACATCAAAAGTTTGTGCTTTAACAGATGCGCATAAAAATAGAATAGATAAGAGTAGTATTTTTTTCATAATTGTATTTTTAAAAGACTGTTATTGGTTTCACTTAGTAATTTAAGTGTTATAAATTTTGTTTGTGGTTTTAAATCCATTCGAATAGATAGGGTAGTGCTGTCTAATGCAATTGTTTTTCGACTTAATTTACCAAAATCATCTATGTATTCGAAGTTTTTTATTAATGGGTTTTCTATCTGAATACTATCAATAGCTACAGAATTTACATCTTGTTGAATACAGATTAAATCTCCTGCATTACTGTCTGTTCTTTTTTGGAAATTCTTTTTAAGACTTCCTTCTGTAATTATTTTATCAATAAAAGTAAGTCTTATATTTTTATTCTTAGAAACTTTATAAGTTAAGAAAATAATTTGAGAGGCTATCGGTTTAGTTTCCTCAATGGTAGAATTGTTGGTAGTATTCTTTTTTAAAGAAGTACAACTTGCTAAGGCTAGAAATAAAAGTAAGTAAATAAATTTCATTTTAATTATAAATAAGCAAAGTTAGCCTATTTCAATTAAAAGACAATAGTGGGTAAATTGTTCTTTTATAGAAAAAAGAAATCCCAAACTTTCGTTTGGGATTTTTATAATTTTTAAGATTCCTTTTCGGTCTCTGTCCTTATTTCTGGTTTCTTTTCACCTTTTTCAATGGTAATGGTGAGTTTATTTTCCTTCTCATCCAAATCCATATTTATGGTGTCACCTTCATAGAGTTTAGAATTTACAATTTCTTCTGCTAAAGCATCTTCAATGTATTTTTGTATCGCTCTTTTAAGTGGTCTTGCTCCATATTTTTTATCAAAGCCTTTGTCTGCAATGTAATCTTTTGCTTTTTCGCTTAAGTTTAAAGTGTAGCCTAAATCTGATATTCTATGTAATAATTTATCTAACTCGATATCTATAATTTTATGAATATCGTCTCTTTCTAGAGCATTAAATACAATTACATCGTCTATTCTGTTTAAAAACTCCGGAGCAAAAGATTTCTTTAAAGCACCTTCTAGTACAGATTTTGCATGTTCATCTGCTTGTGCCGCTTTAGTAGCTGTACCAAAACCTACACCACCACCAAAGTCTTTTAATTGACGAGCACCAATGTTAGAAGTCATAATAATTATGGTATTTCTAAAATCGATTTTTCTACCTAAACTATCGGTAATATGGCCATCATCTAAAATTTGTAACAACATATTAAACACATCTGGATGCGCTTTTTCTATCTCATCTAACAAGACTACAGAATATGGTTTTCTTCTCACTTTTTCAGTTAACTGTCCGCCTTCTTCATAACCAACATATCCTGGAGGCGCTCCAATTAAACGAGAGATAGCAAACTTCTCCATGTATTCACTCATGTCAATTCTAATTAAAGAATCATCAGAATCAAATAACTCACGAGCTAAAACTTTAGCTAATTGCGTTTTTCCAACACCCGTTTGTCCTAAGAAAATAAAAGAACCAATTGGTTTGTTAGGGTCTTTTAACCCAACTCTATTACGTTGTATTGCTTTTACTACTTTGGTAACCGCTTCATTTTGGCCAATTACTTTTCCTTTAATTAAGGCAGGTAATTCGTGTAATCTATTGGTTTCTGCTTCTGCAACTCTATTTACAGGAATTCCAGTCATCATAGAAACTACTTCTGCAACATTATCTTCCGTTACAATTTCTCTATTTAATTTAGAATCTTCTTCCCATTGGTTTTGAGCAGAATTTAAAGCAGCTTCCATGTTTTTTTCGTCGTCACGTAACTTAGCAGCTTCTTCATATTTCTGTCCGTTTACAGCTTTGGTTTTTTGATCTCTAATAGTTTCTAACTTAGATTCTAATTCTAAAACTTGTTGCGGAACCACAATGTTTGTAATATGAATTCTAGATCCGGCTTCATCTAAAGCATCAATAGCTTTGTCTGGTAGGTATCTATCGGTCATGTATCTGTTTGTTAATTTTACACAAGCTTCAATAGCAGCATCTGTATAATTAACATGGTGATGTTCTTCGTATTTATTTTTTATGTTTTGTAAAATCTGTATCGTTTCGTCTACGGAAGTTGGGTCTACAATTACCTTTTGAAAACGACGTTCTAACGCGCCATCTTTTTCGATATTCGTTCTAAATTCATCCAACGTAGTTGCACCAATACATTGTATTTCTCCTCTTGCTAAAGCAGGTTTTAGCATATTAGATGCATCTAAAGAACCGGTTGCTCCACCAGCACCAACAATGGTGTGAATTTCATCTATAAAAAGAATGATATCATCATTTTTTTCAAGTTCATTCATTAAGGCTTTCATACGTTCTTCAAACTGACCACGATATTTTGTACCCGCAACTAAGCTTGCTAAATCTAAAGAAACAATACGTTTGTCAAATAAAATCCTTGACACTTTTCTTTCAATTATTCGCAACGCCAAACCTTCTGCAATGGCAGATTTACCAACACCTGGTTCTCCAATTAACATTGGATTGTTTTTCTTTCTACGACTTAAAATTTGAGAAACTCGTTCTATTTCTTTTTGTCTACCAACAACGGGGTCTAATTTCCCTTTTTCTGCTAAATCAGTTAAATCTCTACCAAAATTATCTAATACCGGAGTCTTCGATTTTTTTACGTTTTTACCCTTTTGAGGTTGGTCAAAAGGATTTGATTTTTCTGAAGCAAATTCGTCATCAGAAGGTGTTTCTGCAATAGGGTTTAGAGGCAATTCGATATCCTCTACATGTAGCTGTTTGTAAAGCGCTTTAGCTTCGTCATAATTTACATGATATTTGTGAATTAACTTTGTAGTTGGGTCGTTTTCATTTCTTAGAATACAAAGTAATAAATGTGCCGTATCTATAGATTCGCTTTGATATAATTTAGCTTCTAAAAAAGTTGTTTTTAAGGCTTTTTCGGCTTGTCTTGTTAATCGTAAACTTGGCTTATCTGTGCTTTCTGTAAACGTTGGGTTTACAGGGTTTAATTGTTCTAATTTTTTACGCAATAAAACAAAATCAACATCAAATGCTGTTAATATTTCTACTGCTTTTCCTTCTCCTTGTCTTATTAAACCTAGTAAAAGATGTTCTGTTCCAATAAATTCTTGCCCTAAACGTAGCGCTTCTTCTTTACTGAAAGTAATTACATCTCTAACCTTTGGTGAAAAATTATCGTCCATATTTCTATCTGTCTATTATTGATGTGTTGTAAATTTAGTCCTTTTTTTTTATAGATAATTACAAAAAAGATGCCAATGCTAAAAAACTGACAGTTTGACTAAGATACCAAGGTAGAAAACTATTGTAAATCAGGCAAATAAATTCTTGTTAAAAATTATGAAATAATGTTGATAACTCTACTGAATTACAAGTGCTAAAACCTTTGTAAAAACAAGTAAAAATAGTAACTTGCCTTGTTTTAAAAAAATGACGTAAAATTAATCAAATATAAATATGGCAGACGGAGAAAAGTTAATTCCGATTAACATTGAAGAACAGATGAAAGCTGCGTACATCGATTATTCGATGTCAGTAATTGTTTCAAGAGCATTACCAGATGTAAGAGATGGGTTAAAGCCTGTTCATAGAAGGGTTTTGTTTGGTATGCATGAGTTAGGAATTAAAGCTACAGGTTCGTATAAAAAATCCGCAAGAATTGTTGGGGAAGTTTTAGGTAAGTATCACCCTCACGGAGATACTTCTGTATACGATTCTATGGTACGTATGGCACAAAGCTGGAGTGTGCGTTATATGATGGTTGATGGTCAAGGAAATTTTGGTTCTGTAGATGGAGATTCGCCAGCAGCAATGCGTTATACTGAGGTTAGAATGCAAAAAATATCAGAAGACATGTTGGCTGATATTGAAAAAGAAACAGTAGATCATCGATTAAATTTTGATGATACTTTGCAAGAACCAACCGTTTTACCAACTCGTATTCCTAATTTATTAGTAAACGGAGCTTCTGGTATTGCAGTAGGTATGGCAACAAATATGGCACCACATAACTTAACTGAAGTTATAAATGGTACCATGGCTTATATTGATAATAGAGATATTGAGATCGATGAATTAATGCAACACATTACCGCACCAGATTTTCCTACAGGAGGAATTATTTATGGTTACGATGGTGTAAGAGAGGCGTTTCATACAGGTCGTGGACGTATTGTAATGCGTGCTAAAGCTATTATTGAAGAGGTTAAAGGACGTGAGTGTATTATTGTTACGGAAATTCCTTACCAAGTGAATAAAGCAGAAATGATTAAAAAAACTGCTGATTTAGTTAATGATAAAAAAATATCTGGTATTGCGAATATTCGTGATGAGTCTGATAGAAACGGAATGCGTATTGTGTACATTTTAAAACGTGACGCAATACCTAACATCGTTTTAAATAAATTATTTAAGTATACACAATTACAAACTTCTTTTAGTGTAAATAATATTGCATTGGTAAAAGGAAGACCAGAACAATTAAACTTAAAAGAATTAATTCATTATTTTGTTGAACATAGACATGAAGTAATTGTTCGTAGAACTGAGTTTTTACTTAAAAAAGCAGAAGCTAGAGCGCATATTTTAGAAGGATTAATTATTGCTTCAGATAATATAGATGAGGTAATTAAAATTATTAGAGCCTCTAATAATGCAGATGAAGCTAGAGAAAGTTTAATTGAGCGTTTTGAATTATCTGAAATTCAAGCAAAAGCAATTGTAGAAATGCGTTTGCGTCAATTAACAGGACTAGAGCAAGATAAATTACGTGCTGAGTTTGATGAAATTATGTTAACGATAACTGATTTAAAAGATATTTTAGCAAACGAACCAAGACGTTACGATATTATAAAAGAAGAATTATCACTTATTAGAGATAAATATGGTGATGAGCGTAGATCTGTAATAGAGTATGCCGGTGGAGATATGCGTATAGAAGATATGATACCTGATACCAAAGTTGTGGTAACTATTTCTAATGCAGGATATTTAAAACGTACCAACTTAGAAGAATATAAGGTACAGAATAGAGGAGGTAGAGGACAAAAAGGAGCAACGACAAGAAATGAAGATTTCTTAGAGCACTTATTTGTAGGTACAAACCACCAATACATGATGTTCTTTACGCAAAAAGGAAAAGTATTCTGGATGCGCGTATATGAAATACCTGAAGGTGGTAAAAATACCAAAGGTAGAGCAATGCAAAACCTTATTAATATAGAACAAGATGATAGTGTAAAGGCATTTTTAGTAACTCAAGATTTAAAAGATGAAGAGTATGTAAACAGTCATTATGTTATTATGGCAACAAAGAAAGGTCAAGTTAAAAAGACTTCTTTAGAGCAGTATTCTAGACCAAGAACAAATGGTATTAATGCAATTACTATTAAAGAAGGAGATGAATTATTAGAAGCGAAGTTAACTACTGGAGACAGTCAAGTAATGTTAGCGTTAGCATCTGGTAAATCTATTCGTTTCGAAGAAGCAAAAACGCGCCCAATGGGAAGAACTGCTTCTGGAGTAAGAGGTATTACTTTACAACATGAAAATGATGAGGTAATTGGTATGGTTGCTGTAAATGATATGGAAAGCAATATACTTGTTGTGTCTGAAAAAGGATATGGTAAGCGATCTAAATTAGAAGATTATAGAATTACCAATAGAGGTGGTAAAGGTGTTAAAACATTAAATATCTCAGAGAAAACGGGTAATTTAGTAGCTATTAAAAATGTAGATGATTCTAACGATTTAATGATTATCAATAAATCTGGATTAACAATTAGAATGGCTGTTGAAGATTTAAGAGTTATGGGACGTGCAACACAAGGGGTTCGTTTAATTAATATTAAAGATTCAGATAGTATTGCTGCAGTTGCTAAAGTGGCTCATGAAGAAGAGGTAGAAGAAGAACTTGAAGGTGATGATATTGAAGGAGCAACTGAGAATGGCACGGAAATTGAAAATGATTCAAATGAAAATCAAGAATAATAATAAATTAATAATTAGTAAAATGAAAAATCAAATATTAGCGTTAACGGTTGGTTTCTTATCAATAGCTTCTTTTGCGCAAAAAGATGAAATAAAAGCTGCTGAAAAGGCAATTAAAAAAGGTGAATTTAAAGAAGCAAAAGCGGCATTAGCAGGTTTAGAAGCTACGGAAGATTCAATGGATTCGAAATATAAAGCAAAGTATTATTTTTTAAAAGGATCTGCTTATGGAGAGTCTGATGTTGCAAAAGCATCTGAAGCTTATAATAAATTAATTGCTTATGAAAAGGAAATTGGAAAGCAAAAATATACAAAAGAAGCAGAGCCTAAATTAAACGAGTTAGTACAATTCGTTTCTAAAAAAGCAATTAAATCATATAACGAGCAAGACTATAAAGATGCAACAAATAATTTTTATTTAACGTATAAGTTAAGTCCTACGGATACTTCTTTCTTATATAATGCAGCTTTAAGTTCTTCTTTAGCTAAAGATTATGATGCTTCTTTAAAGTTTTATAAAGAGTTACAAGATATTAATTATACAGGTATTACAACTCAATATATTGCAATAAATAAAGAAACAGGTAAAGAAGAAGATTTGGGTACTAAATCTAATAGAGATGCTATGCTTAAGTTTGGTGGGTATACAGACCCAAGTGAAAAAACTACAGAATCTAAACAAGCAGAAATTATTAAAAATATTGGTTACATTTATGTAAATCAAGGGAAACCAGAATTAGCAGTTGCTGCTTTAGAAGAAGCTAGAAAGTCTAATCCTAAAGATATTAACTTATTGTTAAATCAAGCTCAAATGTATATCCAATTAGAGCAGATGGATAAATTTGGTGAATTGATGGGAGAAGCTGTAAAACTTGACCCTACAAACCCAACGTTGTTTTTTAATTTAGGTGTTGTAAATGCACAAGAAGAGAAGAATGAAGAAGCAATTGGATTTTATAAAAAAGCGATTGAATTAGATCCAGAATATGGAGATGCTTACTTAAATTTAGGAGTTACTATTTTAAATAAAAGAATAGCAGTTATTAATGAGATGAATGAAAATTTATCGAATGAAAAGAAATATACAGAATTAGAAGGAGAGTTAAAGGTTATTTGTAAAGAAGCTTTACCTTATATTGTTAAAGCAGATGAACTAGCTAGAACAGAAGGAACTGTAAGTTCTTTATTAAATATTTATGATACTTTAGAGATGACAGCAGAAGGAGATGCTTTAAGACCTATTTATAAAGAAATGAGAGGTCAGTAATTTAGACTTTCAATTTTATAAAAAAACCGAAACTAATTTTAGTTTCGGTTTTTTTTATATCATTTTTTTTATAATTCTTAATTTGTGAGTATGTTTTTGAAGTTCGGCATTAAAAATACCACTATGATCTAAAGTGTCTATTCTTACTTTACCGTGAGCGTGTATAATGTTGTAGTCGCTTAAAATAATTCCAACATGAATAATTTCTCCTTCTTCATTATCAAAAAAAGCCAAATCACCAGCTTCACTTTCTTCTATAAAACTTAAAACCTCACCTTGTGTAGCCTGTTGTCTGGCATCTCTTAAAAGTTGGTGGCCACACAGTTTATAAACCATTTGTGTAAAACCAGAACAATCAATACCAAAAGGAGTTTTACCTCCCCATAAATAAGGTGTGTTTAAGTAATTAAAAGCAGTTTGTGCAATTTTATTTTTAGATTTTTCTTCTGCTAAAACATTTCCTTCGTATACGTATAACTCTGAGTTTATTTGTAGTTTACCTGCATTATAAAATGGCAAATTAGATCCTAAAGGAATCGTGGTAAGCTCATTTTTACTATTGGTAATAAAATCTATCATTTCTGCTGATAAATATTGCTTTTCAGATTTTAGTTTTGAATAGAAATCTGCAGAGATTTCTGTATATTGTTTATTATCTATAAATCCTTCATAGTTATCAAAAGTCAAACGAATTTTACTCCATTCTTTCTGTTTTTCAATCACCTCAAAAGTTTCACCAAATAAAACTTGGCTAGTCATTTCAGATTGGTTTGATTCTTCTGCTCTTAAAGGAACAATGCTTAAATTACAAATGCCGTATAACAAGTTATGTGTTTTGAGTTTTAAATGTTCAATTAAATTTATTACTAAATTCTTTCTATAACAAATGCACTTGCTCCACCGCCACCATTACAAATAGCTGCAGCACCAATTTTAGCTTTATTTTGTTTTAAAATAGACGTTAAAGCAATTACTATTCTAGCTCCAGAAACCCCTAATGGATGTCCTAAAGAAACAGCGCCACCATTTACATTTACTTTATCATCTGTAATCCCTAAAATTTTCATATTTGCCAAACCAACAATAGAAAAAGCTTCATTTAATTCAAAATAATCTACATCATCAATAGAAATATTTGCTTTTGCTAAGGCTTTTGGTAATGCTTTAGCTGGTGCAGTTGTAAACCACTCTGGTTCGTGAGCAGCATCAGCATAACTTAGTACTTTAGCTAAAGGTTTAATATTTAATTCTTTTGCTTTATCTGCAGACATTAAAACCAACGCTGCACCACCATCATTAATTGTAGAGGCATTTGCAGCAGTAACAGTTCCGTCTTTTGTAAACGCAGCTCTTAAGGTTGGAATTTTATCCATCCTTACGTTGCTGTATTCTTCATCTTCAGAAAAAATAATTGGTTCTCCTCGTCTTTGAGGGATTTCTACAGGTACAATTTCATCATCATATTTTCCATCACTCCAAGCTTTTGCAGAACGGTTATATGATTGTATAGCAAATGCATCTTGATCTTCTCTAGAGAAATTATATTCAGTAGCACAAGTATCTGCACAAACACCCATTGCAACATTGTTATAAGCATCTACTAAACCATCTTTTTGAAGTCCATCTTCCATGGTTATAGCTCCAAATTTAGATCCTTTTCTTGCATGTTGATAGTGCGGAATAGCACTCATGTTTTCCATACCACCTGCAACAATAATATCTGCATCACCTAAAGCAATAGTTTGAGCTGCTAGCATTATAGCTTTCATTCCAGAAGCACATACTTTATTTACGGTAGTACATGGTACAGTATTAGGTATTCCTGCAAATATAGCTGCTTGTCTTGCCGGTGCTTGACCAAGACCTGCGGAAACAACATTTCCCATAAAAACTTCTTCAACTAAATTTGGGTCTAAATTTATTTTTTCTAAGGCTCCTTTTATAGCGATTGCGCCTAATTTAGGAGCAGGAATGGTAGATAAACTTCCCATAAAACTCCCTATTGGTGTTCTAGCTACAGATACAATTACGACTTCTTTCATAAATAATAGTGTTTACTTTGAATAAGATTTGTTGTGCTAAATTAACTATTTTTAATCAATTTAAGTTTTATTATTCAACTTGAATTTTTGAGCGTGACATTTTTATGGTAAGTTTGTAGTAAGAAGATAAATTCTATGAGTAATATAGTTAATAAACTGTACCAAAACAATGCCATTATTTATAAGGTAATTTTGTTTTTAGTAGCCACTGTTGCAATTGTTTATTTGTTTCCAAAAGGTGGGCAATTTAAATACGATTTTAATAATGGGCAACTTTGGAAATATGATAATTTATATGCACCTTTTGATTTTTCTATTCAAAAAACGGCAGATGAAATAGCTGTAGAAAAAAAAGAAATTGCAGAGAACTCTAAAGTCTATTTTTTACATGATTTTGATGTAGAAAATAATGTGAAATCTAATTATAAAAGAAGAATTTCGTTATTAAAAAAATCAGATTCTTTAAATTCAGATCAATTATTAAACATCTCTAAAATTGGTCAAAAAGTTATAGATAATATTTATAAGCGAGGTTTTTTAGAAGTAGTAAGTCAAGAAAGGGTTTCAAATAAAAATGAAATAGTTGCGCTTAGAAAAGGCAATGAAGTAGAGGATATCTTGTTTAAAAACCTTTTAACATCTAAAGAAGTTTTAGAAATAATTAGAAGTAATTTAGAAGAGGAAAGGTCTTTTTATGGTAAAAAAATATTATTAGATTTATTATCTGAAATTATAAAACCCAACATCTATTTTGATACTATTTATACAGATAAAGTAATTGAAAATGCTATAAAAAGTATTTCTTATACGAAAGGAATAGTAGAGGCAGGTAAATTAATTATTTTAAAAGGAGATATTGTAGAGGGAAAAAAACTAGCCGTCTTAAATTCTTTAAAAAGTGAATCTGAGTCTCAAGTTTGGACCGACTCAAATTATAATTGGATTATTTTAGGATATACAATTTTAGTTTCTCTAGCTTTATTGATGCTTTTATTATTCTTAAAAAAATATAGAGTAGAAATATTCGACAATAATAACCAGGTTACCTTTATTTTTTTCAATGTTTTTTTAATGATATTTATACAAACATTGGTTATAAAATACAATGCAGATTATTTATATATTGTTCCTTTAAGTGTACTACCTATAGTTTTAAAAGCTTTTTTTGATGCCCGTTTAGGTTTGTTTACACATGTTTTAACAGTGCTGCTTTTAGGGTATATTGTGCCTAATAGTTTTGAGTTTATATACTTACATATTATTGCCGGTATGGTTACAATACTTACCGTTTCTGAGCTCTATAAAAGAGGTAATTTGTTTATATCTGTAGCGCAAATTACACTTATTTATATGTTAACTTATTTTGCTTTTTCAATTATTAAAGAAGGTAATGCTTCTCAAATAAACTGGAATTACTTTATGCTTTTTGCAGCCAATGGTTTGTTATCCTTTTTATCTATAATTATCATATATATGTATGAAAAGGTTTTTGGTCTGGTGTCTGATATTACTTTATTGGAGCTTTCTAATACAAATGCGAAGCTTTTAAGAGAGTTAAATGAAAAAGCGCCTGGTACGTTTCAGCATTCCATGCAAGTGGCTAATTTGGCAGAAGCGGCAGCAAATGAAATAGGAGCGAATTCTATGTTGGTTAGAACTGGTGCTTTGTATCATGATATTGGTAAAATATTAAATCCAATGTATTTTACAGAAAATCAATCTACAGGGGTTAATCCTCACAATGACTTGTCTGCAAGAGATAGTTCTAAAATAATTACAGATCATGTTATTAAAGGGGTGGAGCTTGCTAAAAAATATAAGTTACCAGATAGAATTATAGATTTTATAAGAACACATCACGGAACAAGTTCTACTTATTATTTTTATAAAAAGGAACAAGAGCTTAATCCTGACACAAAAGTAGATATAAAGAAGTTTCAGTACCAAGGACCTATTCCTTTTTCTAAAGAAACAGCAATTTTAATGATGTGTGATGCATCGGAAGCTGCATCTAAAAGTTTAACAAAACCAACGGCTTTATCTATTAGCAATTTGATAGATAAAATTATTAGCAAACAAATGGCTGATAATCAGTTTTTAAATTCGAATATTACCTTTAGAGAAATAGAGATTATTAAGAAAGTAATCAAGAAAAAGTTGATGAATATCTATCATTTAAGAGTAGAATATCCTGAGTAAAAAAAAATAATTTAAAAAAATGTAAAAAAGTCTTGTGAGATCCTTTTTCTAGTTGTAAATTTGCACTCGCAATTCTAGGTCATGCTTTTTGTATGACGTCCGAAAGGAGAGATGGCAGAGTGGTAATGCAGCAGATTGCTAATCTGTCGACCTTAGGGTCGCCAGGGTTCGAGTCCCTGTCTCTCCGCAAATAATTGCCTCGGGGTGTAGCGTAGCCCGGTCATCGCGCCTCGTTTGGGACGAGGAGGTCGCAGGTTCGAATCCTGCCACCCCGACACAGTTGGTCGTAACAACTTAAAAATTACGGGCTCTTAGCTCAGCTGGATAGAGCACCTCCCTTCTAAGGAGGCGGTCGCAGGTTCGAATCCTGCAGGGCTCACTTAAACCTTACTAGAAATAGTAAGGTTTTTTGTTTTATATAGGTTTTATTTATAGTTAATAATTTGTTGTTCAAGTGTTAAATAATATAACTATTTTGTTAATAAATTAAGGCCCTTTTTTCATCAAGAATAAACAACGAAAAGTATATATTCGCACTCCATTTTTTTAATTTACTAACCTAAGAATTCTAATAACATACATGAGCAACGTAAAAAACTGGTTAAATTATTATAAAAACAGTTTAACAGACAGTGAAAACTTAGCAGTAGATATTTCTAGAATTAAAAACTTATTTCATCAAAATTATTGCGATTTAAGCAAAGCAACTATTAGTGCTAAAAATGCTACTGAAATGCTTGATGTAGAGGAAAAAAGAATTAATAGGTTAAAAGGAGTTGCTAAAAAAGATAGCGATAATTGGCATCAAGTATTTGATGCCGAAATTATTATAGCACCTTTTCAGTTAGATTTTCAAACAGACGATCCTAATTTCAAACAAAAAACAATTCACCCCTTTTGGATTACGGCCAGAGTAAATCGCTTAGGTCAATTATCTGCCCCAAGGGAAATATTTCCATTAATAGTTCGTAATTATTTAGATCCAATAGCAGAGGTTGGTAACGATTTTATTTTTTCATCCATAGAAACAATAGCAGAAACTAGAGATTTAGAAGAACCAGAAGTAGAGGAGGAGGAAGAATTAGATTGGGCTTCTTATTGGGAATATATTAGTTTAGTTTTTTCAGAAATTACGGGTATTGGTATAGAAGATTATAGGGCAGAAGGATATAAAACCAATAACAAAGTCACTTATTTTGCACGAAGTTCTAAAATATCAGCAGCAAAAAGTATTCTGTTTCTGTATGAGAATTTAATAAATGAAACAGAAGAACTTCCCTTAATTTCAAAAATAATAAACCCAAGAAATAGAGAGCGAAGAGATCCTATTACCGATAAAGGCTTTTTAGATTACAACCATTTACATTTAGGGCAAATGTCTAACGAATTTCCGCTTTCTATAAGTCAGCGTAAAACCTTGTTATCTTATTTAACCGCAGAAGAAAATGGAATTACTGCTGTAAACGGACCTCCAGGAACCGGAAAAACCACTTTATTGCAAAGTTTGGTGGCTACAGAAGTGGTGCGGGCTGCAATTAATGGAGAAGAAGCTCCGGTAATTTTGGCATGTTCCACAAATAACCAGGCGGTAACCAACATTATAGATAGTTTTATAAACTCTAAAAGTACCATGGGTAATTTAGCAGAACGCTGGGTTCCTGGTTTTAATGGCTATGCCACGTATTTACCATCGAGCTCTAAAAGTGAAAAATCTTTAAAAGATATCAATTACTTAAAAGGGAATATGTTTGGTAATGAAGGTACTTTGTGCGATTTAGAAAACGAAAATTACCTGCATGATGCCAAGAATTTCTTTTATAGTAGATATCTAGATTATTTTGGTTTCGGCGCAAACTCATTAGAAGATATCTGTAATCATCTACAAGAAGAAATTTCTGTGATAGAAGATAATTTAATGGAGGGCGTACAAATTTCTCAAAATTATTTATCCTCCATAGAAAAGGTAAATAACTTATTGCTCGATAAGGAAAACCACATTAAAAAAAATGTAATTAAAATATCAAAATTACAAGAGTGGCGAGATATCATCGTCAAGATAAAAGCACTCGCTAAAGAGGGTAATTTCATTAACGAAATAAAACGCTATTTTAAAGCAGATTCAGAAGAAAAAACGAACAACCCAGAACATCTTTTTATTGTAAATAAAGAAACGCTTGCAGATGATAAAACAGCACTAACCTTTATAAAAAAATGTATTGCAGATCTTAATTTAGCTTTGTCATCAAACTTAAAGTTAAAAAACTGGAAACACTTAAATGAAATTACAGGCTATCCTTTTATTTCAGAAGAACAAATGTGGGAGTTCGAATATGAAAAAATGGAATCTAAAGATAAAACACATCGTTTTTTTTATGATGAAATAGATTTAAGCCTGCGTCACAAAGCCTTTTTATTAGCAACCCATTATTGGGAGGCAAGGTGGATTTTAGAAACAGAAGATGTTTTAGAAAATGAAACCGAAAAAGGAACCGGAGAAAAAACCGTCATTGCAAAATGGAAACGAAGAGCAATGCTTACACCATGTTTTGTGGCAACCTTATATACAGCACCAACACATTTTTTATTCAGCCAGTTTCAAGGAGAGAATGAAAACGGGAAACCAATTTTCGAGTACCTTCCTTTATTTAACTTTCTAGATTTATTAATTATAGATGAAGCAGGTCAAGTAACACCAGAGGTTAGTATTCCTATTTTTTCATTAGCACAAAAAGCTATAGTGGTGGGAGATTTAAAACAGATAGAACCAATTTGGTCTATTCCACCAAAAATAGATTATGGTAATTTAACCAACCAAAATATTGTAACAGACCATTCTCAGAAAGAGTATTTAAATAATATAGGGTTTTTAGCATCTAGTGGAAGTATCATGAAAATGGCTCAAAATGCCTGCGAATACGAAACCCCTTTAGTGAGTAAAAAAGAAAACGGATTGTTGCTATTAGAGCATAGAAGATGTAATGATGAAATTATTGGTTTTTGTAATGAACTAGCTTATGATGGTATCTTAAAACCGATGAAAGGTAAAGCGCATAAAGATCAAATATTTGCGTCTATGATGGCATATCATGTAGAAGGAGTTAGTGAACGTAAATTTAACAGCCGTCATAATATGAATGAGGTAAAAGCCATCATTTTATGGATAAATAGACATAAAGAAGACATTCAAAAGGCTTATAATGTAGTTAATATAGAAAGTGTTTTAGGTATTATTACACCATTTGCAAGTCAGAAAACAGAACTGTCCAAAGCTTTAGTTCAATCTGGGTTTAAAGTAAATGATATAAAATTAGGTACCGTGCATGCACTTCAGGGTGCAGAGCGAAATATTGTATTATTTAGTTCTGTATATAGTAATCAAGATGAAGGTGTACTGTTTTTCGATAGAGATAACAAACCAAACATGTTAAATGTGGCAGTTTCAAGAGCAAGAGATAGCTTTATTCTATTTGGAGACACTAGAATTTTTGATGAAACCAAAAACACACCTTCCGGAATTTTAAAAAAGCATTTAAATATGTTTGAAATGCCTACTTAAAAATTAGTACTCAATTTTATAGACTAAATAAGTAGGGGCTATATGTCTATTTTTTAATAGATTCACCAAGTAATACCCAATAGAGAATAATTCAAAATATTTTTTTCTTTTGGGTGTTTCCTTTTTTTTCGTCTATACCATATGTATCGTTTTTATTTAATGACCAACATCAATTTAAAGAACGTCTTAGATAAAAAAGGTCGGGCTTTCCACTATATCTTTTTGTATGCTTATTTCAGCTATCGCATCAATAATCATATAAAAAGGATGCCGTTTCAGTCCCTAACACTGCTAACTTGCCAAATGAAGTTCTCTTTTCAGATTTCTTTCCTATATAAACACTAGCTTAATACTTAAGAAAAAATATACCTTCTTTCCTTAATATTTAAGACAACATTATTGTTCAGCCCTCACAGGTTTTTAAAACCTGTGAGGGCTTAGAGTTCTAATGATTAAAAAATAAGCTATTTATTTTTAGAACCTATTATACTATTCCCCTCCAAACTAATACACCTTGCTTCATATAATACATCCCAACCTATGTTTCTATGCGTTAAAAAAACTTGCTTAATCCTTTTTTTACCATTTGTAAAGTACCCAATTGGTCAAATTCATACCATTTTATAAATATGCACCTATATATAA
>NZ_WTLD01000016.1:0-56722 GCF_011379025.1 Polaribacter sp. 11A2H | reverse complement strand
GTAATCAGTAATCAGTAATCAGTAATCAGTAATCAGTAATCAGTAATCAGTAATCAGTAATCAGTAATCAGTAATCAAAAATTAAAAAATGCTCTTAGAATAACCTAATTTAATCTTCTTTTTTTTGTTTTACCTCTAAATTCTTGATTCTTGATTCTTGATTCTTGATTCTTGATTCTAAAACTTTGAAAAAATTAACACAGAGTAACATAGATTTAGTGCTATTCTTATGTCTTTTTTAGTATTCAGTCTTATCTCTTGTCTCTAAATTGAAACAAAAACTTAATCATAAGACTGTCCTTCTTCTTCCGCAGCTTTTTGCATGGTAAGAAACTCTTCTGGAGATAAATCTCCATAATAAAAACTAATAGGGTTTACTGCTCTACCATTTTTATGAACTTCATAATGTAAATGTGGACCAGCAGATAAGCCAGTATTACCAACATAACCTATTAAATCTCCTCTTTTTACGTTTTTACCTTTTTCAATTACAATTTTTTTCATGTGTGCATAAATAGTTTCATACCCATAACCATGCTCTATGTAAACAACATTACCGTAAGAACTACTTCTTTGCGCTCTAATTACTTTACCATTTGCAGTGGCGTAAACTGGCGTACCAACACGCGCTGTAAAATCCATACCCTTGTGCATCTTTCTATACTTTAATATGGGATGCATTCTTAGACCATAACCAGAAGCCATTCTTGTTAAATCTTCTTTTTTAACAGGTTGTATTGCTGGTATAGAAGCCAACATACTCTCCTTTTCTTTTGCTAAATTTACAATTTCATCTAAAGATTTAGACTGTACAACCAGTTGTTTAGAAAGTATATCTATGTCTTTAGTTACTTTTGTAATCATCGTAGAATTATCAAAACCATCTAAATATTTGTATCTATTTACACCACCAAAACCCGCTTTTCTTTGCTCGTCTGAAATAGGGTTTGCTTCAAAATACGTTCTATAAATATTATTATCTCTTTCTTGTAATTGTGCCAAAATAGACGAACTTTCTTGCATTTTTTTAGAAAGCAACTCGTAATGTAACTTTAAATTTTCTAACTCTCTTTTTTGAGCTCTCTCTCTTGGAGACATAATAAACTGGCTAAACACAATAAAACCAATAAAAGAAGCTAATACTAAAGCTAAAACTCCAAAAATAGTTTTCTTATAGTATTCACCTTTTTTTACTGCAATTTTCCGGTAAGAAAGCGTGTCTGCATCGTAATAATATTTTACTTTTGCCATATGGATAAATATACTATTTTTGTTGTATTACGAGAGTTTTATATTTGAAACTCATTTTATTAAGTTACGAATTTACAAAATGTTTTACAACTGCTTTTTATTTGCAGTTTTTTTTAAAAATAATTTAACATAATCCAACTTGTTGGAAACTTCTTTTTTTATGAAATCTCAAGATATTCGCGCTACTTTTTTAAACTTTTTTCAAGAAAAAGCACATTTAATTGTTCCTTCTGCACCAATGGTTACTAAGGACGACCCAACTTTAATGTTTGTAAATTCTGGAATGGCGCCTTTTAAAGAATATTTCTTAGGTAACGGAGTTCCAAAAAATAACAGGATATCTGATTCTCAAAAATGTTTACGTGTTTCTGGTAAACATAACGATTTGGAAGAAGTAGGTTATGACACCTATCATCATACTTTATTTGAAATGTTAGGAAACTGGTCTTTTGGCGATTATTTTAAGAAAGAAGCAATTGCTTGGGCTTGGGAGTTATTAACCGAAGTTTATAAAATAGATAAAGATATTTTATATGTAACCGTTTTTGAAGGTTCTGATGATGACGATAACTTAAAAATGGATACCGAAGCCTTTGATATCTGGAAACAATTTATTGCTGAAGATAGAATCTTAAAAGGAAACAAAAGCGATAATTTCTGGGAAATGGGTGAACAAGGACCTTGCGGACCGTGTTCTGAAATTCATATTGATATCCGCTCTGCGGAAGAAAAAGCGAAAGTAGACGGACGAACTTTAATTAATGAAGATCATCCACATGTTGTAGAAATATGGAACTTAGTTTTTATGCAATACAATAGAAAAGCAAACGGAACTTTAGTAGATTTACCTAATAAACATATAGATACTGGAATGGGATTTGAACGTTTGTGTATGGTTTTACAAAATGTACAATCTAATTACGACACAGATATTTTTACACCAATTATTAGAGAAATCGAAACAATTGCCGATGTAAAATATGGTGAAAATTTAGAACAAGATATTGCTATTCGTGTAATTTCAGACCACGTTAGAGCGGTTGCATTTTCTATTGCAGATGGGCAATTACCAAGTAATACTGGTGCTGGTTATGTTATTAGAAGAATTTTAAGACGTGCAGTACGTTACGGTTTTACATTCTTAAACAAAAAAGAGCCATTTATTTATAAATTAGTAGATGTTTTAAGCAATAAAATGGGAGACGCTTTCCCAGAATTAAAAGCACAAAAACAATTAATAGAAAATGTGATTAAGGAAGAAGAAACGTCTTTCTTAAGAACTTTAGACCAAGGTTTATTATTACTAGATAGAATTATAGAAAGCACTTCTGGTAAAGAAGTTTCTGGTGATAAAGCTTTTGAATTATACGACACTTATGGTTTCCCTATAGATTTAACGTCTTTAATTCTTTCTGAAAAAGGATTGACTTTAGATGAAAAAGGATTTGAAGAAGAACTACAAAAACAAAAAAACAGATCTAGAGCTGCTAGTGAAATGTCTACAGAAGATTGGACTATTTTAGTTGATGATCCGATAGAAGAATTTATTGGTTATGATGCTTTAGAAGCAAACGTAAAAGTTACACGATACAGAAAAGTAACTTCTAAGAAAGATGGTGAAATGTATCAATTAGTTTTTAACCTAACTCCTTTTTATCCAGAAGGTGGAGGACAAGTTGGGGATAAAGGGTATTTAGAAACTACACAAGGAGATGTGCTGTATATTTTAGATACTAAGAAAGAGAATAACGTTATTATTCACTTTACAAAAAACCTTCCAAAACATATTAACGAAACTTTTAAAGCGGTTGTAGACAAAAAACAACGTTCTAGAACAGAATGTAACCACACAGCTACTCATTTATTGCACCAAGCTTTAAGAGAGGTTTTAGGGGTTCATGTAGAGCAAAAGGGTTCTGCAGTACATTCTAAATATTTACGTTTCGATTTTTCTCATTTTTCTAAATTAACAGTAGAAGAATTACGTGAGGTAGAAAATTTTGTAAACAGAAGAATTGACGCTCAACTTCCTCTAGAAGAAAGTAGAAATATTACCATGGAAAAAGCAATTGCAGATGGAGCAATGGCTTTATTTGGTGAAAAATACGGTGATACTGTAAGAGCTATTAAGTTTGGTAAGTCTATTGAACTTTGTGGCGGAACACACGTAAAAAATACCAGTGATATTTGGCATTTTAAAATTAAATCTGAAGGTGCTGTTGCTTCTGGTATCAGAAGAATAGAAGCGATTACAAACGACGCTGTAAAAGATTTTTATTCTGAAAACAATAAGGCTTTATTCGAAATTAAAGACCTTTTAAACAATACAAAAGAACCTGTAAAAGCAGTACAGAAGTTACAAGATGAAAATGCTTCTTTACAGAAACAGATAGAGCAATTATTAAAGGATAAAGCTCAGAATTTATCTGGTGAGTTAAAAAGCCAATTACAAGAAATTAATGGCGTTCAGTTTTTAGCTACTAAAGTAGATTTAGACCAAAACGGAATTAAAAACTTAGCTTTTTCTCTAGGAAAAGAACATCAAAATTTATTCTTATTATTTGCTTCTTCTGCTGCAAAAGATAAAGCGATGTTAACTTGTTATATCTCTAAAGAATTGGCAAATGAACGTGGTTATGACGCAGGTAAAGTAGTTAGAGAATTAGGAAAACTAATACACGGTGGTGGTGGTGGACAAAATTTCTTTGCAACTGCAGGTGGTAAAAACCCAGGTGGCATTCCGAAAGCTTTAGAGAAAGCAGTAGATTATTTGGTCTAAAAAGTTTCTCGCAAAGACGCAGAGACGCAAAGGTGGTGTATTGTTATGTTTAACATATAAATTAAACATACAACCAAGAACACACAACTTATAAAAAACTTTGCGCCTTAGCGGCTTTGCGAGAGAAACACACACAACATAAAAAAACTTTGCGCCTTCTAGAAAAACAAAAAAAACGTTGTACCTTTTGATAAAAAATTATGACGGAAAATGAAATTTCTAAAATAGTTGTAGATAAATGTTATCAAATTCACGTTGCATTAGGACCAGGTTTATTAGAAAGTGTCTATGAAGAAATTTTGTATCACGAACTAAAAAAGGAAAAACTAAAAGTAGAACGTCAAAAAGTACTTCCTGTATTTTGGGATCAAATAAAATTAGAATTAGGTTTTAGAGCAGATTTAATCATTGAAAACAAAGTAATCTTAGAACTAAAGTCTGTCGCTAAAATTGCGCCCGTTCACCCAAAGCAGTTATTAACCTATTTAAAAATCACCAACTTAAAGCTAGGGTTACTAATTAATTTTAATGAAGTTCTTATTAAAAACGGAATCACAAGAATTGTAAATAGTTTCTAGTTTCTCGCAAAGGCGCAGAGACGCAAAGAGATTGTTACTACTAGTAGTTTTATTAGAACAATATAAGAAGCATACAACTAAGAAGATACAACTTGAAAAAAAAACTTTGCGCCTTAGCGTCTTTGCGAGAGAAACACCACACAACTTAAAAACCTCTACTTTTTTCCGAGAAACAAATAAAACCACACCTTTGCAAGATGAAACTCCAAACTCAAATTTCCTTAAAAAAAGAAACAAGAAACACCATAGATTACAATTCTAAGGTACTATTATTAGGCTCTTGTTTTTCAGAAAACATAGGAGATAAATTATCTTATTATAAGTTTCAATCACATCAAAATCCATTCGGAATTTTATTTCATCCAAAAGCAATTGAAAATTTAATTACAAACGCTATTAATGAAAAAGAATATTCAGAAAAAGATTTAACGTTCCAAAATGAACGTTGGCATTGTTTTGATGCACATTCTAGTTTAAGTGCTGCTGGTAAAAACGAATTATTAAACAATCTAAATTCAACAATTTCATCAACAAAAAAACAATTAGAAGAAGCCACACACATTGTTATTACACTAGGCACTTCTTGGGTGTATCGATTTATAGAAACTGATAAAATTGTTGCCAATTGCCATAAAATTCCGCAGAAAAAATTTTTAAAAGAATTACTTTCTGTTGATGAAATTTCTGAGAGTTTAGAAGCTATACTTGTACTTTTAAAATCTATAAATAAAGATATCCAAATACTTTTTACGGTTTCTCCTGTACGTCATTTAAAAGATGGCTTTATAGAAAACACCCAAAGTAAAGCTCATTTAATTTCGGCTATTCACAATATACTTAATGGAGGCTGCGCCTTCTATTTTCCGAGTTATGAAATTATGATGGATGAATTAAGAGATTATCGATTTTATGCAGAAGACATGATTCACCCAAATAAAACTGCCATTAACTATATCTGGGAAAAATTTGTTGCCAGTTGGTTTTCTGAAGATACTCTATTAACAATGAAAGACGTAGATGTAATTCAAAAGGGACTTTCTCACAGACCCTTTAATGAAAACTCAGTACAACATCAGCAATTTTTAAAAAATTTAGAAGTTAAAAAAGAGACATTAAAAGTTCAGTTTACTTTTATCAATTTTTAAAGCACAAAAAAATAAAATTAATTTACTTAAAAATTTTATGTAAATTCCCATCTCATAACATTAACCTCCAAAAATGAGTCAAAAAATATTAATTGGTATAATTTCAGGTCTATTACTAGGCATGTTCGTTACCTCTATTTTCGTTATCGATGAAATTAATTTAATTGAACTCATTCTAACAAAAATTACTGCAACCTCTATAATAACAGGATTCTTTTGTGGTATTTATGCCCATATTTCAAAATCTAAACTAAAAGTATTTATTGTTTCTATTTTTATAGGAATCTTTATTTTCTATACAAAATACCTTATTACTGGGCATAATTTTGACCCACTAACTATGGGAGCTTTTATGGGAGCAATGCTAGGTGGAATCTTTGCCTTTTTTAGAAAAGCGACACATTCTATAAAAAAATATAACAGATTACAAAGACACAAAAAAAAGGGTTTCAAGAAATAAACTTTTAATTTTAAACAAAAAAATAGAATTCTAACACGAAGTTAAAATTCTATTTTTTTTATTTTATCAATAAAACCCTTCTTTAAAAACAGGTTTTACAAATGTTTATTTTTAAGAAACGTGCTGATCTACGTTTTGCCAAGGACCTCCATTTATAACATCTATTCCATGGTTTGTTAAAAACTGAGTTGCTTGTCCGCTTCTTGCTCCACTTCTACAAACAGCAATTACTGGTTTATTCCACGCTTTAATTTTTTCTACCTCTAAAGGAATAACCGTTAAAACTATATGTTCTGCTCCTTCTGTATGCCCTTCATCCCACTCTTCTTGTGTTCTAACATCTAAAACAACTGCTCCTTTTTCTAAATATTCTTTAATTTCTGTACTCATATCTTTTCTTTTAAACATGTCAAATAGACCCATGTTATTTTATTTTTAATATTAAACCTGACACAAAATTAGTCCATTTTCAATTAGCTTTGTGTAGCTTTTGTTACATTTCAATTCTTCCAACCTTTCTAAAATGGTCTCACTAATGGAAAAGTTATTCTGCAAAGCTAATTCATATAACTCTAAAGTCAACAACCAATCTCCTTGAAATTTGCTATTTAACTGATTAAATATTTCTGTTATTTTTTTATTTGTTGAAGATTTCTCTTCTCTAAGAGTCTTAACTTCAGCATACAAATTATACAATTCTAACTCTTTTACTGTATAAGAAATCTTATGTGTTTTAGTTTCAGAAACTTTACCTAAACCTAAAAAAGAGTCTACATCTGCAGGCCCCGCATAGGCAGAAACCACTTCTTTACCAACCGCCATATCATAAATTCCCCATTCTGGTTGAAACAAAATCTCATCTTTGTAAGTAACCGTGCAATCATCAAAAGAAATAATTAAAATTTTACCTCTTAAATCTCTAGTTCCGGTTATTGCTTTTCCTTTTACAATTACACCGCTCTCAAATTCTAATGTCATAAATTCACCTTCGTAAATTCCGTAAGCCCTTAGATCTCTCGGACTCATGTCTTCTATCGGTAAATTAATTCCTTTTAATTTACCAACCGGACTTCCAAAACCACTAGCATGACTTGTAATTCCGTGTCCAATTAACTCTTTATCTCTATTAGCTAAAGCGGTTGGACCAGTTGTTTGAAAATAAGCAACTTTATTATTTTTATACTGAATAACTTTGGTGAAAACGCCAGAAATTTGAATTCCCGTTGTTAATTCTATAGTCCCTAAGTTATCAGAATTTATTAATTTTTGAATACTTTTTAATCCGCCAGTTCGTATTGCCATTGTATTGGCAAACTCATCTAAAACCAAACTTAAATAAGCAAAATCTGGCGTTACAAATAATTGAGGTTGCGGTTTTGTAATATCAAAATTTATGGTTGCAACATCAATAGAATAAGAAACTTTTTTTACTTCATCTTGCATACACCAAGCACTTTCTCCTATAGAGGAAAGCAAACCTGCTCCGTATATTTTAGGATTATCTAAAGTACCAATCAACCCATATTCTACCGTCCACCAATGTAAGTTTCTAATTTGTGCCATTTCAGACAAATCTCCCATATTATTCTGCAGATAAGTTACTTTTTGCTCCGCATTATCTATTTCACTTTCTGTTGAGTTTGGATTTTCTTTTAAGATTGATAAAAGCCTAATTGCCTCATACATTTCATAATCTTTAGCAGAAGAAATTGCTTTGCTACCTATTTCTCCAAATCTTCTTAAGTATTCTGCATATTCTGGATTCGAAATAATTGGTGCATGCCCTGCTGCTTCATGAATAATATCTGGCGCTGGCGTATATTCTATATGATTAATGGTTCTCATATCAGACGCAATAACCAATACATTATAAGCCTGAAATTCCATAAAAGCATTTGGTGGAATAAAACCATCAACAGAAACAGCAGCCCAACCTATTTCTTTTAAAATTCTGTTCATACCTTCCATATAAGGAATGTTTTCTACAGAAATTCCCGTTTTTTCTAAGCCGGTTATATAAGATTTATGTGCTACTTTACTTAAGTAGTCTATATTCATTCTCATTACATAGCGCCAAACAGCTTGGTTTTGCGCAGTATATTCTTCATACGGCTGTTGTACCACAAACTTGTGTAAATGTTTGGGTAATTTTTTAGTGACTTCGTTTAATTCGAAATGTAGGCTCATTAAAAAAGTATTGAATTATTCTTACAATAATACGTTTTAAAATAATGATTATTTATTTTAAGACTCAAAAAAAACTTTTTATTATACTTATCGTAAAGTAAAAACCCTTTTAAACGTAACATTTTATCCTTTTTAGCTACTTATAGTTAAAGAAAACATCATTAATTATGGCTGGAGAAGGTTTTATTGCACATATGATTGCTAGTTTAAAGGCTAACAAAAGAAATCGTCTTTCTACTTTTGATAAAATTAAAGGCTATAAAAAAATAAAAAAAAGAGAACTTTATTTTGATAAAAAAGCAACTCCAGATGAGTTAGAAAAAATTAGAAAAAGAATAATTGCAGAAAACAACACCCTATTTAAAAGAAATATATTAATATTTATACTTTTAATTACAGCTATTTTAATAGGTTTAAATTATGTTAAATAACACCAAACAAAAAAACAGACACCCTTAAAAGGGAGTCTGTTTAACTTTAGATTAATTAATTCAAATAATAATACTAAAGTGCTTCTCTAATCACTTTTATGGCATCTACCGCCTTAGATCTTTTTCCTATTAACAAAGCAGTCATATTTCCAATAGATGATTTTATATCTAACTTTGCCCCATTATCAATTAAAAGTTGTGCAATTTTTGCTTTATTGTGTCTTGCGGCAAACATTAAAGGCGTTAACCCTGTAGATTTTGTGTTTACATTTTGGCCAGTTTCAATTAAAGCTTTTACAGCTTCATAATTCCCCATCTGAATCAACCTACAAAAAGCATTCACGTTAGAATACGTTTTTGCAGAAATTATTTTATTCGATTTTAAAACTTTTGGTGTACTTGCATTTATAGAACTAAAAGCAAAAAGACATACAAACATAGACAGGATGATTTTTTTCATAATAAAGTAGTTTTTGGTTTTTTAATTATTTTAACGGTTATATTTAAAAGACTATTAACAACTTAATATGTTTCAATACAAACGATCTATTAACAAGTATTTAACAAACAAAAAAAAGTTTTTATTTAGAAAAAGTTACTAAAATTAACAGCAACTGCTTATAAAATACACCTTTATTACAGAAAGGTTCTTTACGTTATCGGTTTCGTAAAAATTCTATAAAATCTATAAAAACGATAAAATATTCCTTAATTTTACTGTTCAATTTTAAGACAATGGACAAGAAAGTTATACTAATGATTTTGGATGGTTGGGGAATTACACAAGACCCTAAAGTATCTGCTATTTACAACGCAAAAACACCTTTTATTAATAGTTTATATGACATATATCCAAATGCTCAGTTAAGGACAGACGGAGAACATGTTGGTTTGCCAGAAGGACAAATGGGAAATTCTGAAGTTGGACACATGAATTTAGGTGCTGGTAGAATTGTATATCAGAATTTAGCTCGTATTAATAAAGCTGTTAAAGAAAACACTTTAGGCAAAGAAAAAGTATTATTAGATACTTTTAAATACGCAAAAGAAAATAACAAAGATGTTCATTTATTAGGTTTAGTTTCTAATGGAGGAATTCACGCACACATTAATCACTTAAAAGGATTATTAGATGTTGCTAAAGAAAATGAAGTTGATAATGTGTACTTACACGCATTTACAGATGGTAGAGATTGTGATCCTAAATCTGCACCTTTTTTCTTAAACGAAGTGCAAGAGCACATGGACAAAAGTACAGGTGAAATAGCAACCGTAACAGGTCGTTATTATGCTATGGATAGAGATAACCGTTGGGAACGTGTAAAAAAAGCGTATGATGGTGTTGTTAATGGAGTTGGAACAAAAACAACTGATATTATTAATACTATAAAAACAAATTACGAAGCAGGTATTACTGATGAATTTCATACACCAATCATTGTAACCAATGAAGATGGGTCGCCAAAAGCACAAATTAAAGAAGGTGATGTTGTACTTTTCTTTAACTATAGAACAGATAGAGGTAGAGAATTAACAAACGCGTTATCTCAAAATGATTTTCCAGAATTTGGAATGAAAAAATTAGACCTTTATTTTACAACCATCACTTTATATGATGCAAGTTTTAAAGGAATTAACGTTATCTATAATACAGATAATATTAAAAATACTTTAGGAGAAGTTTTATCTAAAGCAGGTAAAAAACAGATTCGAATTGCAGAGACAGAGAAATATCCGCACGTTACATTTTTCTTTTCTGGAGGACAAGAAGCTCCGTTTGAAGGAGAATCTAGAATTTTAAGAAACTCACCAAAAGTAGCAACCTATGATTTACAGCCAGAAATGTCTGCATACGAATTAAAAGATGCCTTGTGTGAAGATTTAAAGAAAGGTGAAGCAGATTTTGTTTGCTTAAACTTTGCTAATGGAGATATGGTAGGACATACCGGAATGATGGACGCTGCTATTAAAGCATGTGAAGCTGTAGATATTTGTGCCAAAGAAGTTATAGAAACAGGTTTAGATAACGGCTATTCTATTTTATTAATTGCAGATCATGGTAACTGTGAAACAATGATGAACCCTGATGGATCTCCTCATACAGCACATACAACAAACCCTGTTCCTTTTATTTTAATTGATAAAGAAATAAAATCAATAAACAGTGGTGTTTTAGGTGATATTGCTCCTACAATTTTAGATTTAATGGGCTTAGAACAACCTAAAGAAATGACACAACATTCTTTATTATAATTAAAAAATTCTAAATATGAAAAAAGTCTTTTTATTGGCTTGTATTATGGTTTTTACATCTTGCAACGGCCAAAAAAAAGTAACTGCAAAGAAAAATCAAAGTGGAGATTTAATAGGATTGGCTAACAAAGCCTCTTTTCAACAAACCCCTTATAGTACTTGGTTTAATGAAAGATTAGAAAGTTATACACCAGATTCTGCAACAATTACAATGCTAAAAAAAGAATTAGAAGGTGTTAAAATTAAAGGTTTTATGGGTACTTGGTGCGGAGATAGCAAAAGAGAAACACCTCATTTTTATAAAATTTTAGAACAATCTGGTTTCAATTTAAATAACTTAGAACTAATTACTGTTGACAGAAGTAAAAAAACTCCTGATAACTTACAAGAAGGTTTACAAATAGAAAGAGTGCCTACGTTTATATTTTATAGAGACGGAAAAGAAATTGGACGATACGTAGAATATGCACGAGAATCTTTAGAAAAAGACATGTTAAAAATTGTTTCTGGAGAAGCGTATAAACATTCATACGAAAAATAATAAATGCTATCAACAAACCCACTTATAATTGCTGTAGACTTTGATGGTACCATTGTAGAAGATGCGTATCCTAAAATTGGCGAAGAAATGATCTTTGCTTTCGATACCTTAAAAAGATTACAATCTCAAGGGCATCGATTAATTCTTTGGACCTACAGGCACGGAAAAAGATTAGATGAAGCTGTTGCTTTCTGCAAAGAAAATGATATTGAATTTTATACTGTTAATAAAAGTTTTCCTGAAGAGGAATATGATGAAAAACACAGTCGTAAAATACATGCTGATTTATTTATAGACGACAGAAATATTGGTGGATTTTTGGGGTGGACAGAAATACACAAAGCTATTTTTAATTACGAGCCACCTCAAAAAAAGAAAAAAGGTTTTTTCTCATTTTTCAAATAGACAAACCCTTCTTTATTCTACCCAAATTATAGTAACTTTGCCATTCAATTTTTTTAACATGATTAAGATAAAAACAAGAGAAGAGATAGAATTGATGAGAGAAAGCGCACTAATCGTTTCTAAAACGTTAGGTATGCTTGCTAAAGAAGTAAAACCAGGAGTTTCTACTTTGTATTTAGACAAACTTGCCGAAGATTTTATTAGGTCGGAAGGTGCTGTACCTGGTTTCTTAGGGTTATATGATTTTCCAAACTCACTTTGTATGAGTCCTAATTCTCAGGTAGTACACGGTATTCCTAATAAAAACCCATTAGTAGAGGGTGATATTATTTCTATAGATTGTGGTGCATATAAAAATGGTTTTCACGGAGATCATGCTTATACTTTTGCCGTTGGAGAGATTGAACCAGCAACTAGAAAATTACTAGATGTAACTAGAGCTAGTTTATATGTTGGTATTCGAGAATTTAAAGCTGGTAATAGAGTTGGTGATGTTGGTTATGCTATTCAAAAATTTTCTGAAGACCATGGCTATGGTGTTGTAAGAGAATTGGTTGGTCATGGTTTAGGTAGGGAAATGCACGAAGATCCAGAAATGCCTAACTACGGAAAAAGAGGACGTGGTAAAAAGTTTGTAGAAGGTATGGTTGTTGCCATAGAACCAATGACAAACTTAGGGACTCATAAAATTAAACAACATTCTGATGGTTGGACAATTACCACTTTAGACAACAAGCCTTCTGCTCATTTTGAACATGATATTGCTATTGTTAACGGTAAACCAGAATTACTTTCTACGTTTAAATATGTACATGATGCATTAGGTATTGTTACCGATGAGGAAGACGAATTTAGACAATAAAAAAGACACTAATTTCACTAATTGTCACTAAAAAATAAACTTTAATTTCACCAAAAACAATTGAAATCAGAACTTATACATAAACAGGAATCATATAACATTATTGGTTCCTGCATGGAAGTTCATAAAGAGTTAGGAAAAGGTTTTAGTGAAATTATTTATGGTGATGCTTTAGAAATAGAATTTAAAAGACGAGGAATTTTATATCAAAGAGAAGTAAAATTTCAAATATTATATAAAGGAGAAAAATTGTCTCATTATTATTTTGCTGATTTTGTCATCGATAATAAAATAATACTCGAAATTAAAGCTATTGAATCTTTAACAAATAGCCATATAAAACAAACTCTAAATTATTTAGCTGCATCAAAGATAAAACTAGGCTTATTAGTTAATTTTGGTGAAGATAGTTTAACCTACAAAAGAGTAATTTTGTAACTCTCATTTTGTGTAATCCGTGTAATTCGTGTCTATTTTTAAATCCATTCTAAACACCATCCCAAGACCTTGGTTAATAAAAGCTAGTTATCTAGTACGACCAATTATTGCTTTTTCTTTAAAAGGCGATACATATACAGACCCAATAGATGGCAAGAGTTTTCGTAAGTTTTTACCTTACGGATATGGTAAACAAAGAGAAAATGCACTTTCACCTTCTACCCTATCTTTAGAAAGACATCGCTTAATGTGGTTGTTTTTAAGAGATGAAACGGACTTTTTTACATCAAAAGAAAAACTAAAGACTTTACATATTGCTCCAGAACAATGTTTTTTAGATATTTTCAGAAAACAAAAAAACTTAGAATATACCACGTCAGATTTAGAATCTCCAATAGCAGATGTAAAAGCAGATATTTGCGATTTACCTTTTGATGATAACTCTTTTGATGTTGTTTTCTGTAACCATGTTTTAGAACATATTACAGACGATACAAAGGCAATGCAAGAATTGTTTAGAGTGATGAAAAAAGGAGGGTTTGGTATTTTTCAGATTCCGCAAGAATTGTCTAGAGAACATACTTTTGAAGACGATTCTATCACAGATCAAAAAGAACGCGCTAAGATATTTGGGCAATATGATCATGTAAGAGTCTATGGTAGAGATTATTTTAACAAACTACGTTCTATAGGTTTTAAGGTTGATGAAATAGATTATACTAAAAAAATCGCTCCAGAAAAACTAGAACGATTTTGTTTAATGCAGCATGAAATTCTTCCTGTATGTTATAAAGGTTAGTTCTTTTATAAAACACACTATAACAAATATAAAAACTAGTTATAGCCACTTGTTCTATATTCTTCTAAATCTCCATTTTTATTAATGAATAATAAAATAGCACCAATATTTTTATGAATTTCTAAAAATTCTTTAGCATTTTCTAGGCCCATAGCCATAAAAGCGGTTGCATATGCATCGGTATCTGCACAATCTAAATCGGCAATTACAGAAGCACTTAACAAATTACTCTCTATAGCATACCCTGTTTTAGGATTTACTGTATGTACATATTTCTGCCCATCTTTTGTAACTCTAAATTTTCTATAGTTACCAGAAGTAGCCATCGATTTATTAGATAAATTTATTTTTCGATATCCTTTTATGCTATCCTTTTTTATAGGATTTACGAGCTTAATAACCCAAGGATGATTTTCTTTTTTTACACCTTTTGCACGAATTTCTCCGCCAATTTCAACTAAATAATTCGATATGTTTTTACTATCTAAAAAACGAGCTACCACATCAATTCCAAACCCTTTGGCAATAGAGTTAAAATCTAAATAAATTTGAGCATCTTGCTTTTTAATTTTACCATTAACAATAGTTACTTTACCTAAACCAACATACTGCATTTGCTGTGCTACTTGATCTTCACTTAAATTTAACCTCTCCTTCTTAGGCCCAAAACCCCAAGCATTTACCAGGTTTCCTACAGTTGGATCAAAAAAACCATTGGTTTCTGTATAAATTCTTTTCGATTTTGTAAAAACCTCTAAAAATAAATCATCAACAATAACCGTAGAATCTCCTTTGTTAATTCTAGAAATATCTGAACTAGGTATATAAGTTGATAACGATTTGTTCATTAAAAAAAACAGACTATCTAAAGATGTTTGGTAGTTTTTAGAAGCATCTAAATAAACAATCTTATAAGTAGTGCCAAAAACGCGTCCTTTTAAGGTAAAGTCTTTTATTATTTCTGCGTTAGAACAAGAAAAAAAAGCTAGTAAAACTGTAATGAGTATCAGTTTATTTTTAAGAATCATAAATTGTAAAATCTTTTACAAAAATAGAACATAAAGTTTTCATAAAATATCATTTATAGTACTTTTTGTACTAACTATTTGCTAAATTTGTTAACTTAATTAAATATCGTTTCCAATGAAAAAAATATCAATCTTATTATTGACTGCAGTTATAGTTAGTTCTTGTGTTTCTAAAAAAAAGTTTGTTACTTTACAAGATGAATATGATCAAACTACAACAGAATTAGTAAATGTAAAAGCAACTTTACAAAAATGTTTAATTGAAAGTGAAAAAGATGCTGCTACACTTACAGAACAAATTAACTCTCTAAAAGAAGACAAAAAAGGTGCTTTAAAACAAGTTGAAAATTTAACTGTTTTAACACAATCTTCTTCAGACAATATTAAAAATGTTATTACTCAATTAAGTGAAAAAGACAAGTTTATAAATGGTATTAGAGCAGCAATGACTCAAAAAGATTCATTAAACCTTGCTATTAAATATCATTTAACTAAAAACTTATCTGATGGTATACAAGATGAAGACATACAGGTTAATGTAGAAAAAACAGTAGTATTTATCTCTATTTCAGACAAGTTATTATTTAAAAGCGGTAGTTATAATGTAACAGACAAAGCATACTCTGTTTTAGAAAAAATATCTAAAGTAATTAAAGACCAACCAGAAATGGAAGTTATGATTGAAGGTCATACAGATTCTACACCAATAAAAAGAGCTGTTATTCAAGACAACTGGGATTTATCTGCTTTAAGAGCAACCTCTATAACAAGAATTTTACAATATAAATTTGGAGTAAAACCAGGAAGATTAATTGCAGCTGGTAGAAGCCAATATGTTCCTTTAGTAGATAATAATACTGCCGAGAATAAAGCTATAAACAGAAGAACAAAAATTATCATTATGCCTAAATTAAATCAATTCTTTGATTTATTAGAGCAAGATGCAAATAAATAATCTTTATTGAAAAAAAGTTAAAAACCATCTGAAATTCAGGTGGTTTTTTGGTTAAAAAAATAGTCATACTATAAACGTTTAAAAATGGAAAATTTAAAAAACAAAAAAGCAATTATTACAGGTGGAGGAAGAGGTTTAGGAAAAGCAACCGCTATAGCCTTTGCTAAAGAAGGAATAGATGTAGCCATAACAGGTAGAAATGAAGCTGTTTTAAAAGAAACTGTTTCTGAACTAAAAGCATTTGGCATTAAAGCAATGTATGAAGTATTTGATGTTGGTGTTTACGAAGAAGTAAAAACCGGAATTAAAAACATTGTAAACTCTTTAGGTGGTGTAGACATCTTAGTAAACAATGCAGGAATTGCCGCTTTTGGATCTTTTAACGATATGGAAGTTAGCAAATGGACACAAATTATACAAACCAATGTTATGGGTATGTATCATGTTACAAAAGAAGTATTACCTTATTTAATAGAACAAAATAAAGGTGATGTTTTTAATGTATCTTCTACTGCAGGTTTAAGCGGAAACGCAACAACATCTGCATACTCTGCTTCTAAATTTGCCGTTATTGGTATGTCGGAATCATTAATGAAAGAAGTACGTAAAAACAACATTAGAGTTTGTACTTTAACACCTAGTACTATTGTGTCTGATATGACAATTGGTTTAGGTATTGCTAGTAAAGATTCTGAAGACTCTGTGTTACAACCAGAAGATTTTGCAGAGTTAATTGTTTCGGGATTAAAATTACCAAGAAGAGCCATGCTTAAAGGTGCTTCTTTATGGTCTACAAATCCATAGGTAAACATTCTAGAACAAAACATATTTAAATAGCATAAAAACCATCTCTAATGAGGTGGTTTTTTATGTAAAAGCAAATTTTAATTTGTTAAAAAAATACGGTAACTTCGTTTCACTTCTGAGATAAAATATTAAAACGTTCGATATCAACTGAATTGTACATAACTACTGAACCAAACAATAAAATGACTATAATAAAATTTCCCTTACTAATTGCTCTTTGCTTATTTTTTAGCAATACGCATTCTCAAGAAATAGTTGAAAAAAAAGTATCTACCAATGTTAATCAGGTCACTGTATTTCTAGAAGGAGCTCAAATAACAAGAAAAAAGACGATTGAAGTAAAACAAGGTAAAACAATATTAAAATTCTCTAATTTATCTCCTTTTATAGATGCCAAAAGTATTCAAGTAAAAGCGGAAGGGAATATTACTGTTTTTGCTGTAAATCATCAACAAAACTTTATAGAAAAATTAGACAAACAACAAGAGCTAATTGACTTAGAAAAAAAACTTAAAGAAGTTGATGATAAAATAGTATTAGAACGTACCTATTTGCAAATCTTGACAGAAGAATTAGCTTTTCTTAAAGAAAACAGAAATATTGGAGGTAAAAATCAAGAGGTAAGTGTTACTAATCTAAAAAACGCATCCATATTTTTTGGCGCTAAACTAAAGGAACTTAAAATTAAAGAGATTGAAAGAAACAATACATTAAAAAATCTAACTATAGAAAGTAGAGATTTATCAAATCAAATAAATACAATATCAGGAAAAAAGGAATTTCCTAACGGTGAGATTTTGGTAAAAGTAGAGGCTAAAAATAATGCTACTGTAAATTTTGAATTATCGTATGTTGTAGAAAATGCGGGTTGGTTTCCAACTTATGACATAAGAGCAAAGAACGTAAACGAGCCTGTTCAGCTTATTTACAAGGCAAATATTAAACAAGATACAAAGGTCAGTTGGGATAATGTAAAATTAAACCTATCGTCTGCAAATCCTAATGTATCTGGAGTTGCGCCAGAACTTAAAACCTACTTTCTAAATTACAACACACGCCCTCCTGTTTACAATAGAGCTACTAATGAAGTATCAGGAGTTGTATTAGATCAAAATAACGATCCGTTACCAGGTGCTACGGTGTTAATAAAAGGAACCACAATAGGAACATCAACAGATTTTGATGGTAAATACTCAATAACAATTCCTAATAATGAGAGTTCTTTGGTGTTTTCTTATTTAGGATTTATCAGTCAGACCAAACCTATTCAAAGTGAAGTATTAAATATAATGTTAGAAGAAGATTCAGCAACATTAGATGAAGTCGTTGTAATAGGATACGGAACTGCTCGTAAAAGTAAATCTATAACGAAAGCTCTTCAAGGCACAGTTTCTGGGCTTAATATTCGAGGAGCAAGTAGTTTGCCTGTACCAACTGTTCAAACAGAAAACCAGACCACCGTAAACTTTGAAATAAAAACTCCTTACACCATAAAATCTGATAATAAAAGTTATTCGGTTGATATTGATACGTATAATTTATCTGCATTCTATCAATATTACGCTGTGCCTAAAATTGACAAGGATGCTTTCTTAATAGCGAACATATCTAATTGGGAGCAATATAATTTATTAGAGGGTGAAGCAAACATCTTTTTTGAAGGTACTTATATTGGTAAAACATTGTTAGATGTTAGATATGCTACCGATACTTTGCAAATATCTCTTGGTAGGGATAAAAATGTAAGTGTAAAAAGAGAGAAAGTTAAAGAGTTTATCTCGAAGAATTTTATGGGTAGTAAAAAAGAAGAATCTAGAGGATGGAATATTGATGTAAAAAACAATAAATCACAACAAATCAATATGGTGATATATGACCAAGTTCCGGTTTCGACAAACGACGAAATAAAAATTGAAGTTTCAGAAATCTCAGGGGCGAAAAAAACTCCTGAATCTGGTGAAATAAAATGGGAATTTACAATTGCACCAAACGAAAGTAAAAATTTTATTTTAAGATACCTGGTTAAATACCCAAAAAATAAAACGATAATATTAGAGTAGAATTATACAATTTAACTGTTGTACAAATCCAAAAAAATAAATACCGAAGATTTTGATAAGTATATTTAGCTGGATTTAAAAACAACTAGATATGAATAAATTAGTTCTGATTTAAAAAGTTATCCATTAACTCAATAATTTAATGCAACAAATCTAATTTTGGATCTATAATACTAAATATAGATTGTTTACGTAAAAACTATCTTATCATTAACGCATTCAATCTTAAAAACATCTTTAGATTTTATCGACCTTACAAGTGTAGCCATAAGTTCTTGTTGATGAGTATTAGAGATATTAGACTTACCCTGCGCTCCTATTTTTGGGTGAACGTGGCTTAAATATATTTTACCTTTTATTTCGAATAAATAATAATAAACTCTAAGAGCTTTTTTACCACCTATCCTTTTTTTCAATAATGGAATTGGAGGATTAACACCATTAATTATTGTTGCAGACAACGGGTTATTCCCAAGAAAAAATTTAATTATAAGTTTTTCGTAACTTTTATATTTTTTATCTTTTAATAAAGATTGTAATTCTACTTTAAAATCTTGAGTACAAAAAACATCCATTAAACCAAGTCATTAAGTTCCTTGTAAAGATTTTTCATTTCATCAGTATCTTTATGCTTAAAAAATGAATATGAAACATCATTTATAGTTTCTTCTAAATCTTCGACAACACCTAAGTTTTCTTGAATTACATTTGGAATCTTATCTCCAAAAGTTTCTTTCAACATATAGTAGTTCATTTTTAGAGTTTTTAAACTACCACTACTAAGTTTAATAACGATATTAATAAACAAAAGATCGTTTTCATTTATTTCACCTACCCAAGTTAACTTTTCTAATGATTCCGTAAGATTTTGGATACTCTTATTTATTTCCACAACAGAATCACTCAAGAAACTAACCTTGTCTAAGAAAGTGTTAATCTCTTCTGAACTAGTAGGTATCTTAATGTTCTCGTTAGCACGAACTACATTATCAACACATTCTTGTACGGTTAAATTCATAATAATATGATGTTTTTGATACACAAAGATACTAAAAATTAAGATCCAAAAGTTAATTTAACGTATCTAGCGTAATCGTTATATTTCGCCAATTTACTAATTACGATTAATTTTTCTAATAACAGAAAAAAATGCAGCTTACAACCGTCAAACAAACCTACTCCAAAATCTTAATAAAATCATCAAAAGCCTCGTAGTAAGGCTGATCTTTAAAAACAGGACTTTCAACACTTTCTGCGTTGGCAATTCCTACGCCAGCAAACCAAACTTTGGCATTCTGTTTTTTGGCGTGATTTTTAAAAGTCTCCATCCAAATGGTATCGTATTCATTCGGGTTTTGAATATTATTACTCGCCTTTACCAAGACAAAAATAGTAGGTTCTCCTTTTTTAAATAACACAAATTGGGGATGTCTTTTTAACTGACTGTTTATAGCCTGAAATTCATACCCCATTTTTGTAAGCTTCTTACCAACAATGTTCATTGCCAAATTATGCAATTCTTGTGCTGTTAAAATTTGCATTATTTTTTCTTTTTCTTGTTATGTTTGTTGTAGTTTTTATCTCCTCTTGTTTTTGGTTTCTTATATTTTGCAGCAATTTCTCGTCTGTAAGAACCTCCTAAATTTACTTGGCTATTTTTTTCACTCTTTTCATGAAATGCAGCTCCAGGTACATATTCTAAAGAAGTTCTATTTTTAGAAATACCTTGATCTTCTCTTGGACGCTCATCTTCCGTTAATAAATCAGAAATCTTAACGTCTTCTGGGATTTCTAAAACCGGAATCTCATAATCCATTAACTTCTCAATACTTTCTTTTGTTTCTTGCTCTTTTGGAGTAGAAAAAAGAATCGTTTTCCCTGCTCTTTCAGCACGACCAGTTCTACCAATTCTATGCATATAGTTTTCTGGAAACTCTGGTGTATCAAAATTGATAACATGAGAAACATTATCAAAATCTAAACCACGTGCCATTACATCGGTCGCTAATAAGATTCTATTCTTGCCTTCATCAAATTGTCTAATAGAACGTATTCTGTAATTCTGAGTTTTATTAGAGTGAATCACACACATTTCATCATTAAACACTTCTTGTAAATGTTTAAATAATAAATCTGCGGTTCTCTTAAAACCAACAAAAATTAATACTTTATTGTAGGTTTCTTTATCTGATAAAAGCTCATGTAACAAATTAACTTTGGTAAAAAAGTTAGGTATATTATAAGAAACTTGCTCAATATTATCTAGTGGCGTTCCACTTACTGCAACAGATATTTTTTCTGGATTTTTAAAGAAATCGTAAATTAATGCATCTACATCTTCCGTCATAGTCGCAGAAAATAATACGTTTTGTCTTCTTGCAGGAATCACATCAAAAATATTCATCAACTGAAAACGAAACCCTAAATCTAACATTACATCTACTTCATCAATTACCAATTTCTGAATAGATTTTAATTTTAAAGCATTGCTTAACGCCAAATCGTATAAACGACCAGGAGTTGCCACAATAATATCTTGCCCTTGTAAAATTGACTGTTTTTGGGTATTGATGTTTGCTCCACCATATACACCTAAAACACGTGTATTAATATATTTAGATAATTGCGCTATCTGTTCAACCACCTGTAAAACCAACTCACGAGTTGGCACTAGAATCAATACTCTTGGATGTTTTTGTGTAGAATATGGTAAATCTTGCAAAATAGGCATCATGTAGGCAAAAGTTTTACCGGTACCTGTTTGCGCAATTCCTACTACATCTTTCCCCGATCTTACAACAGAAAATGCTTGTTCTTGTATTGGCGTTGGGTTCACATACCCCAAGTCATCAATAGCATATTGTAATTGATTAGAGATTCCTAAATCTTGAAAAGTCATTCTTAATATTTTTCTGCAAAGGTACGTTTTATAAAACGCTAAACAATAGCCCTTTTCACTAAGAATAATTTGTAGTTTTGCAGCTGAAATTTCACACAACATGATTACAGATACACACACCCATTTATATTCTAGTCAGTTTAAAGAAGACCAATCAGAAATGATGCAACGCGCTAAAGAGGCTGGTGTTACTCGTTTTTTCATCCCTGCGATAGATTCTACGTATACAGATAAAATGTTTCAATTAGAAAAAGACTATCCAGATGATGTTTTTTTAATGATGGGTTTGCATCCTACTTCTGTTAAAGAAAACTATTTAGAAGAACTGGCGCATGTTAAAAAATGGATTGATGAAAAGAAATTTTATGCTATTGGCGAAATCGGAATGGATTTGTATTGGGATACAACTTTTTTAACACAACAGCAAGATGCTTTTAGAACACAAATTCAATGGGCAAAAGAAAAAAAGATGCCAATTAATATTCACTGTAGAAATGCTTTTGATGAAGTTTTTGAAGTCTTAGAATCTGAAAAAGGAGATGATTTAAGAGGGATTTTTCACTGTTTTACAGGAACTTTAGAACAAGCAAAACAGGCTATTTCTTACAATATGAAATTAGGAATTGGTGGTGTTGCTACGTTTAAAAATGGTAAAATTGATAAATTTCTGAATGAAATTGACATAAAACACATTGTTTTAGAAACCGATGCGCCTTATTTAGCACCAACTCCATACAGAGGAAAAAGAAATGAAAGCGCTTATTTAACCAACATTGTTGATAAATTGGTAGATATTTATGGACTTTCTTTTGATGAAATTGCAGCAATTACTACTCAGAATTCTAAAGATGTTTTTGGTATTTAAGCAGAGAAAAAACAAAAAGTTTACATTTAACGAAACTTTTTATTATCTTTGAATAAAGTTTATAGAAAATGATAAAACGCTTTGAGACTAGATTATTGGAAGAAGCGTTTGAATTTATTCAAAAACAAGATCTTAAAACTAGAAATAAAATTTTTCAAAATATAAGGAGAGCTGAACAACATTCAGATCCAAAATTTTTCAAGAAATTAAATAGTGAAATTTGGGAGTTTAGAACTTTATACTCTGGAAAACAAATTAGACTTTTAGCTTTTTGGGACAAAGAAAACAAAAACGAAACCTTGGTCTTTGCGACTCATGGTATTGTAAAGAAAACTAGTAAAGTAGATAAAAAAGAGCTCGAAAAAGCTGATAAAATAAGATTAAATTATCTAAAAAATAAAAAGAAATGAAAAGCTATACTTTAGATGAAGCAGAAGACCTTTTAATTGGAAAAAAAGGAACTAAAGAAAGAGAAGAATATGAATTTGAATTAAAACTTGAGTTAATTGGTGATATGATTAAAACTGCCAGAAAAAAAAGAAAATTAACTCAAGAACAACTAGGTGACCTCGTTGGTGTAAAAAAAGCACAAATATCTAGATTAGAAAACAGTACTGGAAATGTAACTTTTGAAACAGTTATGAAAATTTTTAATGCGTTAGGAGCAAAATTAAACCTGCGTCTTCAAATATAACAAGCATACACAATCTAATTGACAATAAAAACCACATACTACAAAACACCTTTAGGAACCGCAAAAATTGTCGGTGATGAAAACGGAATTCAATCTGTTTCTGTTGTAGATGAAGACTTATCAACATCAAAAGAAATCCCTGAATGTTTACAAGAATGTGTTACGCAATTAGATCAATACTTTTCTGGTGAAAGAATTGATTTCAATTTAAAATTGAATCCTCAAGGAACCGATTTCCAAAAAAAAGTGTGGGACGAATTATTAAATATTCCTTATAATAAAACCAGAACCTATTTAGAACAAAGCAAAGCTTTAGGAGATGTAAAAGCCATAAGAGCAGTGGCTTCTGCAAATGGTAAAAATCCAATTTGGATTATCATTCCCTGTCATAGAGTTATAGGATCTGATGGTTCCTTAACAGGTTATGCTGGCGGAATTTGGCGTAAAAAATGGTTATTAGCACACGAAAATCCTGTAAAGCAACAATCATTATTTTAATTTTTATTTTCAAACATTAAAAAACATATTTTTACGTTTAGAACATATAGTTTTTTATGATTCAAAGAGTTCTCTTTTTCTTTTTACTTTTTATTGGGTTTACAATCCAATCTCAAACTGTATCTAAAGATTTTAGAGTGCAAAAATATTTGATTGAAAAAGACACCATTCAATTAGATTCTGTGGCTTTAAATCCGCAGAACTTTAAAGTTTTAAATGCTTTTTCAAAAGAAATTCCTTTTTCTGAATATACCATCGATTTTAGCAATGCCGTTTTAATTATCAATTCAGCAAAACACACAGAAATTACAGTTGAATATTTTAGACTTCCCGATTTTATTACTAAAATTTATACTCCTTTTGATGAAAAGTTTATACTTCCAAATGGTACAAATACCGGTAAATTATACAGTTTAACTACCAACAAAAAAGCATCGGACATCAAATTATTTGATGGTTTACAAACTAAAGGATTTATAACGAGAGGAATTACATCGGGTAACAATCAAAATGCAGTTACAAACTCAGCTTTAGATTTAGAAATATCGGGTAAACTCTCTAAAGACGTTACGTTAAGAGCCAATATTTTTGACACCAATATTCCGATTCAAGAAAACGGATATTCACAAAATATCACCGATTTCGATCGTATTTTTATTGAAATGTTTACGGATAATTGGCGTGTAAAAGCTGGTGATATTTCACTACAAAACACCAAAAGTTATTTCTTGCCATTTACCAAACAAGTTTCTGGCTTATTGATAGAAGCGCAACTAAACGACAACTTTAAAGTTGCTGCTTCTGGAGCTGTGGTAAGAGGACAATTTAGTTCTTATAATATTACGAGTGTAGAAGGAAATCAAGGTCCCTATAAAATTTTAGGTACTAATAATGAAAGTGCCATTTTAATTATTGAAGGTAGCGAGAAGGTGTTTATCAATGGAATTCAAATTAAACGCGGAGATGAAAATGAATATACTATAGATTATAATCTTGGGGAAATAGAATTCAATACCACATACCCAATTACTAATGATATGAGAATTAAAATTGATTTTCAATATTCAGAAAGAAACTATACTCGTTTTATAACCTATGATGAAGCTTCTTACGAAGGCGATAAATTTAGTATCGCTGGTTATTTTTATTCTGAAAATGATGCCAAAAACCAACCAATACAACAAAATTTAACAGACGAACAAAAACGAATCTTAGAAAGTGCTGGTAACAATACCGATTTAATGATTGCAGAAAGTGCCTACGAAGATGCTTTTAATGAAAATAAAATCTTGTATAAAAAAGTACTTAATGGAAGTGAAGAAATTTTTGAATATTCCAACAACGCAACAGATGAATTATACACGGTAACTTTTTCTAATGTTGGTAGCAATTTAGGAGATTATGTTTTAGATGAAACCACAGCAATTGGTAATATCTTTTTGTTTGTAGGCACAAACCAAGGGAATTACAATCCTATTATTCGTTTAACTCCACCTACGAAATCGCAATTATTTATTGTACAATCTGCATACAATCCTTCAGAAAAAACAATTATTAATACAGAAGTAGCACTGAGTAATAATGATGCCAATTTATTTTCTACGGTAGATGATGCCCAAAATAAAGCAATTGCAACAAAGGTTAATTGGCAGCAAACTTTAATTGATAAAAAATGGCAGTTAAAGAGTAATATGAGTCATGAATTTGTGCAGAATAATTTTAAAACAGCACAACGTTGGGAGTCTGTAGAGTTTAATAGAGATTGGAATATTCTAACAAATAATGCTACTAAAAGTTATTTTCAATCGGAGTTCACTTTACAGAATAAAAAAGAAGACTTTATCCTATACCGTTTTAACAACCTTGCATATAAAGACATTTTTTCTGGTAACAAACATGAACTGCAATCTAAAATGAAGTTAAAAAACACTTCTTTTTATGTAAATGGTAGTTTTTTAAAAAACACCTCAACCTTAGAAGATAATTCATTTTTTACAGCAAAAGCAAAAGCAGAACACGATTTTAATAAAAAATGGTTGGGTGCGTTTATCAACTTTGAAACCAATAGCAGAAAAGATCTTACTACACAAGAATTTATAAATACCAGTCATAAATTTAAAGAATATGAAACCTATTTTGGAATTGGAGACTCTACTAATGTGTTTACAAAATTCGGATTTAACTACAGAAATAACGACAGTATAAAATCGAATCGTTTTACAGAAATCAATAATAGAAAAACGTTTTATATCAACAGTAAAATCATTCAGAACAAACAAACCAATTTAAGTGTTTTTGCCAATTACAGACTTACAGAAAACAAGTTTACCGAAAATGAAAAATCGTTAAATTCTAAAGTTGTTTTTAATCAGGAATTATTTAATAGTTTCATCAATTTAGGAACCGTTTATGAAACTTCATCGGGTAACGTTGCAAGACAAGAATATATTTATGTGAAAACAGAACCAGGTTTGGGGTATTATACTTGGATAGATTATAACAGTAACGGCGTTAAGGATTTTGATGAATTTGAAGTTGCAGAATTTCAAGATCAAGCGGAATATTTACGTTTACCAAAACCTAATTTACAGTTTATTGCCACTCAACGCGCAAAATTTACGCAGTCTATAACATTAAACCCAAGAATTTGGACTGCTAAAAATGGGGTTAAAAAATTGCTTTCTAATTTTTACAATCAGAGTTTTTTAAGTGTAGAAAATGAACAACAAAGAATAGGAAATTCGTTTAATTTTAATCCTTTTGATTTTGATGAAAGTAAACTGATTGGTTTAAATTTCAGTCTTAGAAATAGTCTATATTTCAACAGAAATCTTCAAAAATATAGCACAACGTATACCTACGGAAAGAACAGAAATAAGCAACAATATTTTATAGGAAATCAAGAAAATAACATTGAGTTACATCAGCTAGATTTTGCACATAAATTTGCAACTTTTTGGTTACTTGATTTAATGGGTAAAACTACTGAAAATGATTTAAAAACAGCCAATTTCAACAATAGAAACTATACCATTAAAGCCAATGAGTTTCAGCCAAAAATTAGTTTTTTATACAATGACAGCAATCGTCTAACGGCTTTTTATCACTTTAAAAATAAAGAAAACCAACTCGCAGATTTTGAACATTTGAAGCAACAGAAATTCGGAATTGAATACTTCTATATCAACAGTAAAAAGAATCAAATTTCGGCCAATATAAATATGTTTTTAAATGATTTTACAGGAGACACCAACTCACCCGTTGCCTACCAAATGTTAGAAGGTTTACAAGATGGAAAAAATTACACTTGGAATCTTTTATTCAACCAAAAATTGAATGCTTTTTTAAATTTGAATTTATCTTATTTAGGTAGAAAGAGCGAAAACACAAAAACCATTCATACTGGAAGTGTGCAATTGAGAGCCATTTTTTAGAAACTTGGGTACTTTTTTAATACGTTTGTAACATCAACAAAAAAAATCAATTATGAAAAAAATTACACTATTGCTTTTATTATTTATTACAACAATTTCTATTGCTCAAGAAAAAGAAGAACAATACCCACAAGACATCAATAAAAAACACGAAGTAAAATTAAATATTTTGGGAGCTTTAGCTTTTGAATGGATAGATGTTTCTTATGAGTATTTAATTAATGACGAATCTTCTTTTGGTGTAGGGGCTTTAGTTGGTCTTGATAATAATAAGAATATAGATAAATACAGAAAATTTTCTTTAACGCCTTTTTACAGAAGATACTTCTCTAATAAATTTGCTAGAGGTTTTTTTATTGAAGGTTTTGGAATGTTACACTCTTATGAAAACAATAACTCTAATTATTACGATGATTATTCTAACAATTACATTAGTTATGGGAACGATGATACTAAAACAGAATTTGCTATTGGTATCTCTGTTGGAGGGAAATTTATTTCTAAAAAAGGGTTTACTACAGAAATTTACCTTGGGCTAGGACGTAATTTAGGCGGAGATAGCAGCTCTGTAGAAGTAGTAGGTAGAGGAGGAATCTCTTTAGGTTATAGATTCTAAAACCAATCTTATTTACTAAATTTGCTGCTTCTAAAATCATTAGATACAAAAAATAAAAAAACATGAAAAAAATACTTTTAGCTTTCGGACTCCTAGTAAGCACTTTAAGCTACGCACAACAAGAAATTAAATTAGACATTGGAGATGTATTGATTGTAAAAAATTTAGAATTTTCTTATGAAAACTACATTACAGAAAGTTCTTCTTTTGGTATTTCTGCTTCATTTAACTTAAAAGATCAAGATGCAGATTTTAGATACCATGAGAACACCATGATTACACCTTATTATCGTAATTATTTTTCTACAAACGAAGCATGGAATTTTTTTGGTGAAGCTTTTTTAGGTATTAATTCTGGTAAAAATGAAATTACTGACTCAGCAGATACTATAACAGGTTATGATAAATACACAGATGCTGCATTAGGTATTGCTGTTGGTACAAAATATATTACAGAAAGTGGTTTAACTATTGATATACACGCTGGTATTGGTAGAAACTTATTTGGTTCTGACTCACCTACCCTAGTACCTAGATTAGGTGTTAATATTGGTTGGAGATTCTAATACATTTCTTACTTTATAAAACAAAAAACGCACTCTAAGGTGCGTTTTTTTTTGTTCCTTAACACCACTATACTTTCCCGAATAAGATCCTTTTAAACTTGTGTATACATCAATTTGAATATACTTACAAGTACTATTTATAAATGGTTAGAGAATAGCTTTTATTTACACCTTACAATATGAAATAAAAAAATCTCTTGAAGCATTGCTTCAAGAGATTTTAAGAAATATATAATTAAGTAATTTTACAATTACCAAAGTTTATTATAAACCTGCATTAACCCAAGTCCAAGAAGTAACATCTACTTGTGTACCTGTATTATAAACATTTGTAGTAGTTGCAGCAGCACCTTCAATTATAACGTTCGCTAAAGAACCATTATCTTTCATATCTATGTTAGTATCATAACCTTCTAAATATAAGTTATTAATAGTACCACCAGAATTAAGTTTAAACTGTAAAGCTGTTCCACCAACAGTAGAGATAGCAGTAATATTAGTAAATGTAGGGTTTGCGTTAGCTTTATCTCCTTCAAAAACAGTAGAAAAACCAGCAACAGAATGAGAAATATAAGCGTTTGTTACAGAACCAGACCAAGACTCTGTCCAATCTATTGAATCATCACTATTGTTTTCTAAGTATAAGTTAGATACAGAAACAGTACCACCAAAGAACTCAACACCATCATCATCTCCGTTGATTACAGAAACGTTTTCTACAGTAGTTCCAGATCCTACAGCATAGAAAGAAACTCCATTGTATTGAGATTCTGAATTAATTTGAGCACCAGTACCTTTAATTACTAAATATTTAATAGAACCAGAGCTATCTGCATCATCAGTTCCACCATAAATGAAACCACCTATTTCTGCTTCTGCACCTGCACCTGCACTAGTTGTAGCATTACCACATAAAGTAAGACCTCCCCAATCTCCAGGTTCACCTGAAGCAGAAGACATAACTACTGGATTTGCTGCAGTACCTTGTATGTCTATTTCACCACCTTGTAAAACTGCGATATAAACTCCTGTACCACCTTCTCTAGCAGTAATTTTAGTTCCTGCTGGTATTGTTAATTTACCACCATCTTGTACAATATAAGAAGAGCTTAATGTATAAGCGATAGAAGCATCTAATGTTACATCACCAGTAACAGCTCCTTGTAATAAGTTAGATTCAAAAGAAACATCAGTATCTACCCAAGGGAAATCTGCTGCAGTAACTGTTGAAATTGCAGAAGTATTTAAAGCATAGAAATATCCGTCTGTTGCTTGATCTTCTGTTAATGCAACTGGAGTATAACCTTGTGAAAAAGTAACGCTAGAAACATCACCACCATCTTTCATGTCTAAATCTACATCATAACCAACTAAAGAAAGACCTGTAATTGTACCTCCAGAAGTAGCTTTGAATTGTAAAGCAGTACCACCAACAGTAGAAACTGCAGTAATATTATCAAAAGTAGGGTTTCCGTTTGCTTTATCTCCTTCAAAAACAGTAGAAAAACCATCTTCTGTATTAGAAATATAAGCATTTGAAATGTTACCAGACCATTCTTCTGTCCAATCGATAGCATCATCTTGTACGTTTTCTACATATAAGTTAGTCACTGAAACAGCACCACCAAAAAACTCAACACCATCATCTGCACCATTAAGTACAGCAATATTGCTAACAGAAGTACCAGAACCTACAGAGTAAAAAGAAATTCCGTTATATTGAGACTCAGAGTTAATTTGAGCACCTGTACCTGCTATTTGTAAATAAGAAATAGCTCCAGAACTATCTGCATCATTAGATCCTCCATAGATAAAACCACCTACTTCAGCTTCTGCATTTACACCTGCACTAGTAGTAGCGTAACCACAAATAGTTAAACCACCCCATCCGTTAGCTTCTCCTGAAGCTGTAGAAATTACAACTGGGCTAGATTGTGTACCGTTAATATTAATTGCTCCACCTTGTAAAACTGCAATATAAACATCTGTACCACCTTCTAACGCTTCAATTTTAGTACCAGCTGGTATTGTAAAAGTATATCCTTCAGGAACAATAAAAGAAGAAGTTAATTTATAAGTAATACTAGCATCTAAAGTAACATCAGAATCTAATCTTCCTTTTAAAATTCCTACTTCTAAATTTTCTTGAACATCAGAATTAAGTAATGCTGGTTCGTCACTAGTACAACTTGCAAAAGTCATAGCAAATGCTAATGCTACAACACTTAAGTTATTAAAAATTGATCTTTTCATTTTTGTTTGTATTGTTTATTGTTTATTTTCATGCAAAGAAACTACCGAACCATTTAAATAACCTTAACTAAATATTAATAATATGTTAGATAAATACGGCTTTGTTAACTAATTGTTACCTCGTTTTAACAGCTAATAACAAATAGTATTAAAAAAAGAAAAAGCCTAGAAGTAAACTTCTAGACTTTTTAAATTATTTAAAAAAATTCTTTAATTAGAAAGCATATTTAACTCCTAAAGTTAATTGAACCCCTTGTTTATAATTAGAAACTGTTTCATTTGTTTCTATTTCTGTATTTACATTTCTTACGAACTGCGTTTGTTTGATTTCTGGGTTTAATAAGTTTCTACCAACCAATTTAACACTTAATCTATCCGTTAATTCTTTACTTAAAACTAAATCAAGAGAAACAAAACCTTTTTCTATAATTTCGTCATTATAAAGTGTAGCACTATTTACAAAATCTTCTGGAGAACCTAAAGCAAAAACTTTATCTGATGAATAATTACCTGTTAAAGTTGCAACAAATTCTTTTTCTTTATTACTACTATAACTTAAACTACCATTTGCAATAAGGTCTGAAGCTCCTTGTAAGTTTGATTCTGTTTTTCCTTTATATTGAAAAACATCATCTAAATCTTGGCTAAACCACATTTTAGTTAAGTTTGCATTAAAACCTAAAACAGTATCATCATCTTCATTTTTAATAAAGCTTGTTCTAGCTTCTAACTCTAATCCTTTTACTGTTGCTTTCTCTCCTGTATTATAGAAAATAAAGTTACCAGAAGAACCTCTTGACTGTGCCAAGTTAATTGGGTTTTTTATATTTTTATAAAATCCTGTTACAGAGAAAACTTCTCCCCTACTTGGAAAAAACTCCCATTTTAAATCAACATTTACAACATCCGATTTTTCTAAATCTGGATTACCTTTAGAAACACGACCAGTTGGTGAAACATACTCAAAAGGAGATAATTCTTTAAATTCTGGTAAAGTTTGTGTAAGGCTTGTTGCAAAACGTATATATTGGTTTTCTGCAACTTCATATTTTAAGTTAACACTTGGAAACAAGTTTTCGTAAGTTTTACTAGTATTACCTATTCTACCTACGTAGTTTGCTACATCCCAAGAAACATTAATTTCGTCTCTCTCGAAACGCAAACCTAAGTTCCCCGAAAACTTTTCATTTAAAGTAAAGTTAAAATCTGCAAAAGCAGCTAAAACATTCAATTCTCCAGAGAAAAGATCTACTTCTCCTATTCTAAGGTTTAAACCATTATCAAAATTAGATTGCACAAAAGTTGAAGATAATTCATCTACAGAAGGTGCTTTATAATTTCTTGCTAAAACTCCAATTGCTTGTGATTTAAAATCTCTTTCTTTCCTTCTATAATTTACACCATAATTAAGCGCAAAAGGCTTATCTCCTTCTTCATTAAGGTTACCAAATTTCCAATTATTTTTAACATAAGCATTGTACTCTACATCTTCAATTTTTTGAGTAGATTTTCTTTGCTGATAATCTCCTACGTGTGCAAATTGAATTTCTGATGAACTTGCTACATCTAAAATATTAACTTCGTTTCTAATTCTATTTGGCTCTTCTGCTAAAACAAAATTATAACCACCAGCCCAAGTTAAAGTATTATTCTCGTTTAAATCATGCTTTCCTATTAACTGATTAATAACCATTGTGGTTTGTTTAAAGTTTTGATCTCTAACAAAAGCTCCATCTTCTTGCGGATCTTGATCATATACAAAACCTAAACCATTTCTTCCTTGTTCATATAAATTATTAGAACTCTTGTTTACAAATAAAGTATTAAACTTTAAACTGTTAGCATCATTCAATTTCAATTTAAGATTAACATAACCAGAAGTATTTGTTTTTGTTGTAAAACTTTCTACATCAGAAAACACGTTGTCCTCACGATTCTGTCTAAAACTTTGAAACTCTCCTGAATAATAATCATAAGACTTAGAATGTGTAGCACTTACATAAAAAGACAAATCTTTACCAAAAATTTCAAATTTTTGAGCTGCAGATAAAGAACCACTATAATTTATGGGTTGTGCAGATATAGTTTCTGTATCCCAACCTTGTCTAGATATTAAATCTTGCAAAGCATATTGTTTTTTATGAAAGCCTAAGCTAACATCATTATTTGTTATTGTAGTTCTAAAATCCCCATCGTACTCTAATACATTTGTATTTGTTCCTCCGTTTACACCTATAGAATATCCCTTTTTAGAATAATCTTTAGTTACCACATCTACATTACCAGAAGCTTGATCTGCATAACCAGAAGTTGTATATGTTTTACTAATCCCTACGTTTTGAATAACATCTGTAGAAAAAAGATTTAAGTTAATATTTTTCTTTTCAACATCATCCGAAGGTACAGGTAAACCATTCATAGTAGTCGATAAATATCGATCTCCTAATCCTCTAATAAAAATATCTCCCGTTCCTTGACTTTTTGTAACTCCAGAAATTTTAGTTGTTGCTGTTGCCGCATCCGAAACTCCAATTTTAGATAAAGTTTGTGCTCCAATACTTTCTTTAATTACTGTCGCTTTTTTCTGTTCTAATAAAAGTGCCGAAACAGATTCTCTAGACGCAGCAGACATAATAACTACCTCTTCTAAAGAAACTCCTTCTTCTGCAGATAGTATTTGATTTATCGTTAAAGTTTCTCCTACAGCAATTGTAATTGATTTTTCAATTGTTTTGTATCCCAAAAAACTAAAAACAACAATATGAGTTCCTGCTGGTACGTTTAATACATAATTTCCATCAAAATCGGTAGTTGTACCCATTGCGGTTCCTTTAATAAGAACGTTTGCAAAAGGCAACGGTTCATTATTTGTTTCTTTGTCAGATAATATACCCTTTAATGTACCTTGACTTTGGGCTACTAATAATTGACTAAAAGCTAAAAAAGTAATAAATAAAAATTTTTTCATTTTTTTCGTATAATTTACTGCCGCAAAAGTCCACCGCTTTTGTAAATTCTATGTTAGCTTTAAATTATGCTTGTATCACAAAAACATTAACTAAATGTTAAGTGGGTATAAATCGTTAACATTTTTTTAATTTTGAAAAAACATTCATTTTAATTTTTGGTGAGATATTTGAACTATTCTTTAGAAATAAAGATTACCATAAATTAAATTAGTTTTTGTCGACTACAATTTATGATCTACTGCCTCTCACCAAGGCAGTTTTTTTGTTTACTTAATACTGAATTAACATTAATTTAACATAGTTAACTGTTCTTTGCATTGACAAAAACTAATAACATGCAATTCTCAACACTACGTAAAGTAGTAGTTTCCATTATCATGTGTGCTTTTTTAAGCATACAGGCACAAGAAACAAATGCCCCAAAATTTGGAAACGGCCTCTTTAACCTTGTTGGTAAAGACAGTACATATACAATGAAGGTTGGTTTAAGAGTTCAAACACTTGCCACTTCTCAATGGGATGTTCGTAATGGTCTTTCTAACCCAGAATCTTCTATGTTAATTAGAAGGTCTCGTTTAAAGTTTGATGGTTTTGCTTTTTCTACTAAATTAAAATATAAAGTAGAATTAGGGTTGTCTAATAGAGATCAGTCTGGAGGCTCAGAATACACCAGCAATGCTCCTAGATATATAATGGATGCAGTTTTGAAATGGAATTTCTCTGGAAACTTTGTATTATGGTTTGGGCAAACAAAATTACCAGGTAATAGAGAAAGAATTATTTCTTCTGCAAACTTGCAAATGGTAGATCGTTCTTTATTAAATAGTAATTTTAATATAGATAGAGATATCGGAATTCAATTAAAACACCATTTTAACCTTTCAGATACCTTTATAATTAAAGAAACTTTTTCTATTGCCCAAGGTGAAGGAAGAAATATTACTACAGGTAATATTGGTGGACATCAATATACTACAAGAGTAGAATTACTTCCTTTTGGAAATTTTACGAGTAAAGGAGATTATACTGGAAGTGATTTAAAATTTGAGAAAAAACCAAAACTGTCTTTAGGTTTTGTTTACGACTTTAACAATAACGCCTCTAAAACAAAAAGTAATCAAGGTTCTTATATGTTAAATGATATAGGGTTTTATAATACAAATATTTCTACACTTTATTTAGATGCTATGTATAAACACAAGGGATTCTCTTTTATGGCAGAATATGCTAACAGAGACGCAAAAGACCCTTTAGCAAAAAACTCTGATGGAACTTTAACCGGAGATGAAGTACAAATAGGTAATGGTTTAAATTTACAAACTGGTTATATGCTATCTAAAACTGTAGAAGTTTCTGGGCGTTACACAAATATTACTTTAAGCAAAAATATTACAGGAAAAGGAGCTAAAAATCAATACACTTTAGGTGTTTCTAAATATATATCAGAACATAAATTAAAAGTACAAACAGACGTTAGCTATACAGACATTGGTTTTAGTACAAATCAATTGCAATTTAGACTACAAGTAGATATTCATTTTTAGTTAAAATGATAACATAAACCTAACATAGGCGTTCTTTTATGTCTATAAATTTGCACAACAAAAATTAAATAAACAAAATGGGAGATCCATATATTTTAATGTTAGTCGCTTTAGCTGTTTTAGCTATAGTAGATTTAGTTATAGGTGTTAGTAATGACGCAGTTAACTTTTTAAATTCAGCCATAGGCTCAAAAGCAATATCAGTAAGAAATATTATGATAATTGCAAGTTTAGGTGTGTTTTTTGGAGCCGTTACCTCTAGTGGAATGATGGAAGTTGCACGTAAAGGTATTTTTAACCCTAACATGTTTATGTTCCAAGATATTATGTTCATTTTTATGGCTGTAATGATTACAGATATTTTATTGCTAGATATCTTTAACACGCTCGGAATGCCTACTTCTACTACAGTTTCTATTGTATTTGAACTTTTAGGAGCTGCCGTTTGTATTTCTTTAATAAAAATATCTGCAAATGATTCTCAATCTATTTCTGATATTTGGAACTACATTAACCATGAAAAAGCTTTTGAAATTATTAACGGAATATTATTATCCGTTGTCGTCGCATTCTCTGTAGGTGCTGTTGTACAGTTTGCATCTAGATTAATTTATACATTCAACTTTAACAAAAGAGCTACATATATTAGTGCATTATTTGGTGGATTTGCAATTACTGCAATCACCTACTTTATCATTATTAAAGGAATGAAAGGTACACCTTGGTATGACGATGTAGCACATTTAATTGAAGGAAATACTTTGGGTATTATTTTAGGAAGTTTTGTTATTTGGGCTATTATTTCTCAACTTTTAATACAATTTTTTAAAGTAAATATTTTAAAATTGATTATTGGAGTTGGTACGTTTTCTTTAGCCATGGCTTTTTCTGGAAATGATTTGGTAAACTTTGTAGGTGTACCAATTGCTGCATGGAACTCTTACCAATCTTGGAACGTTTCCGGTATTGCTCCAGATGCTTTCTCTATGGGTATTTTAGCCAAAAAAGTACCTTCTAACATCTGGTTATTATTAGCTGCTGGTGCTATTATGGTGGTTACTTTATGGACTTCTAGTAAAGCACAAAATGTAATAAAAACAGGTATCGATTTATCTCGACAAGGAGAAGGGCATGAAAAATTTCAGCCAAATAATTTATCTAGAGTTGTGGTAAGGTTTGCAATGGGTCTTAATTTTGGAATTAGTAAAATTTTTCCTAAAAAAATATTGACTTATGTAGATTCTAAGTTTCAAAAACCCGTAATAGAATTACCGAAAGACAAAACATACGAGTTACCTGCTTTCGATTTAGTAAGAGCGTCTGTTAACTTAATTGTTGCTGGTATCTTAATATCTGTTGCAACTTCTATGAAATTACCTTTGTCTACTACTTATGTAACATTTATGGTTGCTATGGGTACTTCTTTAGCAGATAGAGCTTGGGGACGTGAAAGCGCAGTTTATAGAGTTGCCGGAGTAATAAATGTTGTTGCTGGGTGGTTTTTAACGGCTATTACAGCCTTTTTAGCAGCTGCTTTAGTAGCATACTTAATTAGTTGGGATATGATTATGATTCCTATTCTATTAGCACTTGTTGCTTTCTTAATTGGAAGAAATAGCTTAATTCATAGAAGAAGATCTAAAGAAATAAAAAAACAAGTATACATAGAAAGAGCAGAATTAATTACTATTAATGGTGTAATTGAAGAAAGCGCAGATCATATTTCTGAAGTAATAAATCGTGTAAATAAATTATATACCAATGTTGTAAATGATTTGGCAAACCACGATTTAAATAAATTACGTAAAACAGACAAACACGTTGCTAAACTTAATGACGAAATAGATGGTTTAAAAGACGGTGTTTTCTACTTTATTAAATCTTTAGACGAAACTTCTGTAGAAGCAAGTAGATTTTATATTATGGTTCTAGGATATTTACAAGACATAGCACAATCTATTAGTTATATTTCTAGAGCAAGCTACAAGCATGTAAATAACAATCATAAAAACTTAAAGAAAGGTCAAATAAAAGATTTAAAAACTATTGACGTTGCTTTATCTGCTCTATTAACTAAAGAAGCTAATATTTTTGAAAACAGAGAATTAGACAATTTAAATAGTCTATTAATAGAAAAGAATGAGTTGTTACAAAGCGTAAGATCTTCTATTGAAAAGCAAGTTGCTAGAATTAGAACAGATGAAACGAGTCCTAAAAACACAACTTTATACTTTAGTGTATTATTAGAAACAAAAGATTTAATTAAGGCTTTAATGAGTTTACTAGAAACTTATGAAGAGTTTCACTTAAGCACAAAACAAGTAAAATTATAATATTATTATAAACAACAAAAAAACCATGAAGCGCTCTTCATGGTTTTTTTTTGTTATATATTTTGTTTATTTTTAAATGTAATCCTTTAAAAGTTCTGTAAAAAAGAAAGCAGATAGAAAATCTGTAAAGGCTATCCTTTTAATTACTGGTACCATGCACTAAAAACAGCAACCCTTAAGCTGTTTACTATACTAAATTTACTTCCCTTTAAGTTTTAGCTCAAAGGAGTTTTGCCTCCTATTCTAATGTATTTTCTACTTACTCTGTAGAGTAACAAAATAGAAATCTAGTATTGGTTTTCTTTTAAAATTAACATTAGATAAAAGCGAATTTTAAGAGATATTCTACTAATACCTATAGACTCCTTTCTAAAACCAAAACCCTAAATTAAACAACCAATATTTTTCAGTATTTTCTGGAGACCAACTATATTTTATTTCTAAAGGACCAATAAAAGAATTATAACTATAACCAATAGCATAACCTGATTTTATGTCTTTAAAAAGATCTATATTTTTGAAAACATTTTCGTCTAAACGCCCATAATTAGCTATAAAAATTGCGTAATGTTTACTTGCAAAAGCATATCTTAAATTAAACTCTGTCTTTACAAAGCTATTGTTAGAAAGCTCTCCAAAATCATAGCCATAAAAAGGCACAAAAGTATTGATATAGTTTTGGTTGTAACCTCCTAAATAAAAGTCAAAAACCTCAGAATCTACATCGTTTAGTGTAAAACCAGCTTCACTTGTTACTTGAAGAGTAAGTTTATCTAAAAAAGTAGTAGCAAAACCTAAAGTTCCTTTAGATTGGGCAAATTGCGAAAAATCATTATTTCGATCTGATGAAACCATGTACCATTTAAAGTTTAAATCTGCAAAATATCCTTTGGTAGGAAAATATTTTTTATCATAAGAGTCTAATTTTAAATAACCAAAAGAATTAAAATAGTTGCTATTATCAAAAACTGTAGCTCCACTATTTACAGATGCAATTGTTTCACTGGTTGCCTTTACATATTTATACTCTACACCCAAACCTAAAGCAAACCTTCTATTAAAGGTAGTTTGAAGAAAAAATTGGTTGGTAATATCTGTATATTTTAAATTAATAGTACTAATTGTAGGATACTGAGATACAATGGAACTAAATTTAGAATTTGTTCTAAAATGATTGTATCTAGACCTAAACCCATAGCTAATATAAAAACCATTATCTACAAAATAATCTAAGTTATACCTTAAATTATCTCCTAAAATCATGTCAAAAGAAAACATATCATTATTTAATAATAAATGTTTTTTATTATAGTTTGCTAAAAAACCAGACTTATATAAATAATCATAATGGACTCCCAATTTTAAATTAGCACTCCCACTTGTTTCGTTTAAATTCAGTTTTAGATTATAAGTATTATCTTCTTTTTTAATTAAGTTATACGTTATTCGTTCGTAATTTTTTGTAGAAGATAAGAGGTGTATCCTTTTGGTAATTTCTTTTCTTGTTAGACTATCTCCTCTTTTTATCTTTATTTTACCTAAAACAAAAGCTCTTGTATATATATTAGATCCTAACAGATTAATCTCTGTAATAGAAAATTTATCATGATCAAAATCTACCTTCTTACGTTCTTTTTTATGTACTTGCTTATTTGCTAATTCTATAAAAACACTGCTAAATTTTTTTCCTTCTTCAATTCCTTTTTCTAAAATACTTTCTTTATCATCAAAACTAACCACATTGTAATCAGTAACAGATGGATGAATATAAACATCAAGCATCTCTTTTTCTTTGTCTGTTGTACGATACATCTGATAACTAACAATCTGGTTCATTATAGCAACAACAGAATTTAGATTTTCTTTTTCATATAAATTCCCTTCAACATCTACTCCTATTATAACATCTACTCCCTTAGATTTCATTACACTAATAGGAAAATTATTTGCTATACCACCATCTACTAACAATTTATCATTTATAAAAACCGGATTTAACAACGTGGGAAAAGAACCACTAGCTCTTAAAGCCAAAGGCAAAGAACCTTTTTCTAATAAAACAGGACTTCCATTTTCTACATCTGTAGCAATACAGAAAAAAGGGATCGGAAATTTTTTAAAATCACTAATACCCTCTACTGATGACAATAATTCTGTTAAAAAATTTAATACATTCTGTCCTTTAGAAACAGCTACCGGAAAGCCTATTGCTCCTTTGTTTACAGGCAAAGTAATCACAGTTTTTTCTCCAAATTCTTTTTCGAAAAATGGTGCAGAATTTCTAGGCAACTTATCTTGTAAAAGTGAAACAAAATCGGTTTCTAAAATGATTTGCTCTATCTGATCACCAGAATATCCTATTGAATATAAACCTCCAATAATTGCGCCCATGCTGGTACCACCTACATAATCTATTTGTAAACCTGCTTTGTCAATTTCTTTTAAAACCCCAATATGAGCAAAGCCTTTTGCACCACCTCCACTTAAAACCAAACCTACTTTTGGCTGCTTTTCTTGACTATTTATAGTTATAGAAAGCAACAATAGAAATGCTAATAAAATGTTTTTCATTTTTTATTCGGTTGAAAATATTGATATACTTTTACAGCTCTTGCATTTCCAATAACCTCTTTTAATTCTTCTAAAGAAGCTTCTTTAACACGTTTTGCCGACTTAAATTTACGTAACAAGGTAGTAATAGTTTGCGTACCAACATCTGGTATTTGCTCTAACTCAGATTTTATAGCACTTTTACTTCGTTTATTTCTGTGAAACGTAATTCCGAATCTGTGTGCCTCATTTCTTAGGTACTGGGTAATTTTTAACGTTTCAGACTTTTTATCTAAATATAAGGGAATTGGATCTCCTGGATAATATATTTCTTCTAATCTTTTAGCAATTCCTATAATGGCAATTTTACCTCGTAACCCTAAAATATCTAAACTTTTTAAGGCAGATGATAATTGTCCTTTTCCACCATCTACAATAATTAGTTGCGGCAACGGCTCTTCTTCTTCTAGTAAACGCTTATACCTTCTATAAACAACCTCTTCCATAGATGCAAAATCGTCTGGCCCATCAACTGTTTTAATATTATAATGTCTGTAATCTTTTTTACTCGGTTTTCCGTCTTTAAAAACTACACAGGCAGCTACTGGGTTTGTTCCTTGAATATTTGAGTTATCAAAACATTCTATATGACGTGGCTCCACATGCAAACGTAAATCCTTTTTCATTTGCGCCATAATTCTTTTTACATGCCTATCTGGATCTACAATTTGTACTTGCTTAAATTGCTCTTGTCTGTAGTATTTTGCATTTCTTTCAGATAATTCTACAATACGCTTTTTATCACCTAATTTAGGAACCGTAACTTTTACAATCTCTCCTAAATCTACTTTAAAAGGAACATAGATTTCTGGTGATTGAGAATCGAAACGTTGTCTAATTTCAACAATAAACAATTCTAATAATTCTTTGTCTGTTTCATCTAACTTTTTCTTAATTTCTGTAGTATGAGATTGAATAATAGACCCATTAGAAATTTTTAAGAAATTGGCATATCCATGTGTTTCATCAGAAATAATAGAAAAAACATCTACATTATTTATAGAAGGATTTATAATAGTACTTTTAGATTGATAATTGCCTAATAGATACAATTTCTCCTTAATTTTCTGTGCCTCTTCAAATTCCATTCTTTGAGCAAAACCCAACATCATTTCGTTAAATTTCTCTAAACTTTCTTTAAAGTTACCTTTAATAATGTTTCTAATTTCTACAATAGAATTATTGTAATGACTCTCGGTTTCTAAGCCTTCGCAAGCACCTTTACAATTTTTTAAATGATATTCTAAACAAACTTTATACTTTCCTTCATTTACATTCTGATGACTTAAATCGTAGTTACAAGTTCTTAGTGGATACAATTCTTTTATTAGATCTAACAAAACCCGAACTGTTTTTATAGAGGTATAAGGCCCAAAATATTCCGAACCATCTTTTATAACTCTACGGGTCATAAAAACTCTAGGGAAACGTTCTTTTTTAATACAAAGCCAAGGATACGATTTATCATCCTTTAGTAAAACATTGTAACGCGGTTTGTATTTTTTTATTAAATTATTCTCTAATAATAGAGCATCTGTTTCTGTATTAACAACAATATGCTTTATACGAACAATCTTTTTTACTAAGACTCTTGTCTTACCGTTCTCATGATTCTTATTAAAATAAGAAGCCACTCTTTTCTTTAAATTTTTAGCTTTACCAACATAAATAATAACATCTTCTTTATCAAAATACTGATAAACTCCGGGTTCATTTGGTAAAGTTTTAATTTGTAGTTCTAAAGGTGTAGGCATAGAACGAAATTACACATTTTTAAACATCCGGAATATAAAAACAAGTGAAAAAAGAAGTTTAAAAAAAAGAGGAAAACTATTTTTAATATTTAAAATTACGTATTAATAGGGCATCTTAGTTATTTTCTATACTTTTAAAACCTAACCAAAATTATTTATTAACTACCAATACAAACTAAACATGGCAAAAAAAAATACCATTTCATTAAAAACAGCTAAAAAATGGACCAAAAGATGGCGAAAAATGGAAGGCACCTATAATGCACACCGAGATTGCAGGGCTTTTAACATTCCTTTAGAAGATTTAAAAGATGTTATTGCAGAAGGAGCCACAACAGTAAGAGCCTATTTAGGTGTACATAAACATAAAATTGAAGGAGAAACTGTTTTTGAAGAAAAATTAATTATTGTGGGTGTAGATGCCAATGGTAAAGACATGATTTCTTCTAAAGATGGCGAAAATCTAGATTCAGAAAGTGATTTTATTTATGATTTGACGACTCCTTGTCCGGATAAATGCGACTCTGAAAGTCCTTTAAATTAAGCTGCCTAATATGACTTTTGATGATTTTGTAATAAATACTGGCTATGCTGTATTAGTTTTAAATACACTCGTTTTTATTATAAGCTATAATAAAAAACACAAAGCACTAAAATACTTTATTATGTATTTATTGCTTTGTCTTTTTATTCAGTTTTTATCTAACATTTTAAATTCGTTAAACAATTACAACCTTTTTTTAAGTCATTATTTTTTTATTGGTCAGTTTATTTTTTTAAGCCTATTCTTCTCCTCTCTTACTGATTTTAAAAAGTACAAGCGCTTACATATTTTTCTAACATTTATAATAGCCACTTCTTTTATTATATACCTCTATAATTTTCCTAATAATTTAAATAGGTGGAGTGTTTTAGAAATTGCAATTACATCTATAGCATTGTTATTATATAGTTTTTTCTTTTTTCTAAAAAAAATAGAAGATGCTAAAGATAAAAGATACATTTATTTTAACTCTGGTTTCTTTGTATATACATTGTGCAGTACGTTAATTTTTACATTAGGAAACATCGGTTCTAGAGAATTAAAATTTTATGTTTGGCAGTTTAATACCATCTTGTATCTTGTTTTTCAGCTGATGATTTTTGTAGAATGGTATAAAAACTTTAGAAAACCAATTACTAAGAAAATCTATCAAATATTTACATCCAAAAACACAGATTAAATTTATAAGACTTATTTTTTTTAAACAAAGCAGGTGTTAAGTATAGATCTATAGATAATACTATTTAAAGTAATAAAAACGACAATTATAGAAATAAAAAAAAATGTTGTAACTTCGTTAAGATTCTTCAAAAACCCCCAATGACAGAAGCACTTATTCAAGAAAACCAAGTGATCCTTATCGCTTTAATAGGGGTTTTATTACTTCTATTTATGGGCCTTGCGCTCTTACTATTTTTCTTCTCTTCAAGAAAAAAAATTGTAGACAAAGAGCTAGAAAAAAAGAAATTAGAAGTAACCCATCAAAAAGAAATTATACAGTCTATCATTATAACTCAAGAAGAAGAACGCAAACGTATTGCACAAGATTTACATGATGATATTAGCTCTAAACTAAATGTAATTAACCTAAATGCAAACCTCTTAAAAGATGGAGGTTTATCTCCAGAAGAATATTTAATTGTTAACAATGGTATTTTAGAAGCTACAGACAAAACCTTAGAAAGTGCTCGTAAAATTGCACATAATTTACTACCTCCAATTCTAGAAGAATTTGGTTTTAAAGATGCCGTAGAAGAACTTGCAGACTCTTTTAATAATAGTAGAAAAATTAATATAACATACAATATTAATTACCTCAAGAAACATTTAAATCCACAAAACGAATTACACCTTTTTAGAATTACTCAAGAATTAATTAATAACTCTGTAAGGCACGGTAAAGCAAAAAATAGTACTATAAATATTTCTCATAAAGACAACAATCTTATTTTTAGCTATACAGATAACGGCGTTGGTTTTAATTCTGATAAAAAAGAAAATAAAAAAGGCCTTGGTATGAAAAATATTGAAAGTAGAGTTTCTCTGTTAAATGGAAAATATAGTATTGGTAGTGAAGTAGGAAAAGGATTTAATATTTTAATTGTAATATAACCCTCAAATAATGATGAAAATTAATATCATAATTGCCGATGATGAAGAACTTTTTAGAAAAGGTATCCGATTTTTACTAGAAAGAGAAAGTAACTTTAACATTACTTATGAAGCAAAAAACGGTAAAGATTTAATTGATTTTTTATCCTATTCAGAAGGCACTCCTGATATTATTTTAATGGATCTAAAAATGCCAGAAATAAATGGTGTAGAAGCTACAAAAATAATTCATAAGACACACCCAAACATTAAGATAATTGCTTTAACTAGTTTTGACGGAAAATCTTTTATAACCAATATGATTGATGTTGGAGCCTCTTCTTACCTTCTTAAAAACACAAGCCCTAAAATGGTAATTCATACCATAAATGAAGTATATAATAAAGGTTTTTATTATGATGAAAAGGTTTTAAAAATTATACATGAAAACATTAATTCTTCTAGTGGAAAACGCATAAAAATAGATTTAGATAAAAAGCTACTTTCTAAAAGAGAAATTGATGTTTTAGAATTAATTTGCGATCAATGCACTACTGCAGAAATTGCAGACAAACTATTTATTAGCCCAAGAACCGTAGAAGGTCATAGAAATAACTTATTACTTAAAACACATTCTAAAAATGTAGCGGGTTTGGTTATTTATGGTATTCAAAAGAAATTAATAGAAATTACTCCAGATTTTAATATCTAAAAGACAGCTAATTTTATAATAAACTATGGTAAATATACCGATTTAACGGTTTAAGCTTTAAGTCTAGAAATAGCTACGGATGTATTGTAATAAAAAAAGGATTACAAAAGCTCTCAACTTTATTTTTGAGGGCTTTTTTTAAACTTAATCTTTAAAATTACTAAAAATTCCCGAATTTGTATTGTCTATCACTTGCCAATTATAAACTGCAGAAAGTTGATATATTTTAGACAACTCCTCTATCAATCTTATTTTTGCTTTCTCTTTTAAGTCTGTAACCGCTATAGTTTCTTTAATTTTTTCGATACTTTTTTGGTTGATTTTATTCAACTCGCTCTTGGTAAAAGTATTAAACTGACTTTGTTGTAAGTCGAAATATTTTACATCTGGTGAAATTACAACCTCTTCTTTTGGAATTTTATTAATATAAATTTTCTTACCCAAAGAATCTATTTGAATTTCTAATTTAGATAAATCATAACCAACCTCTACCGTAGCGTTTACAGTTACAATGGCTTTTTTATCAAAAGAAAGATAATCGTAAAAGTATTTTTTAGAATCTGAATAATTATAAACTTCAGAAAAAGTTCCTTTAGAAACCACTAGTTTACTCAAATTTTTAATTGAAGCTACTACGACTTGTATTTCTTCTTGTTTATGATTTCTCTCGCTTTTATCACACCAATATTTGGCGATAAAAAATCCCAGAAAAAAAATAATAAGGTATTTTAGAAAGCGTTTCATAGGCTTAAACTTTCTTTAAAGGTAAAAGATTATTCTTTTAAAACAACCGGCTCATCTTTAGGAAAAGCTTGTTTACTAAAAATAAATAATAAAGCTACACCAATACTTATAAAAGCATCTGCAGGGTTAAATATATATTGAAAAAAAGTAAACATTTCTCCTCCTATAACAGGTATCCAATCTGGCAGAACGCCTTCCCATAAAGGAAAATAAAACATATCTACTACTCTACCATGAAACAACTCTCCATAAGGTTTGTCTGCAAATAGTGTTGCTACTTTATGGTTAGAACCATCAAAAATAGCTCCGTAAAAAACAGAATCTATGATATTACCAACTGCTCCAGAAAAAATTAAAGCAATCGCTATAATTACGGCATTGTGTACCTTCTTTTTAATGTTTTGTATTAACCAATAGATAATTCCGGATACTGCAATCAATCTAAATAAGGTTAAAAAGAGTTTCCCTCCTTTTCCTCCAAACTCAAAACCCATTGCCATACCATTATTTTCTGTAAAATGAATTCTAAACCAATCGAAAACAACTACCTCTTCACCTAAAATAAAGTGTGTTTTTACATAAATTTTAATTACTTGATCTAAAATAATTGCGATAAAAATAATTAGAATAGCAAGACTCTTTTTTGACATTTGTATTGAATTTGTGGTAACAAAAATAACAATATTATTGTGTTTATTTCGTTGTTAAGAAAATATTAGCTTTTATAGAATTTACAAGCACTTTTTTATCTGATTTTTCTACTCTTTTCTGATATGTTTTATCAACTAAAACATCGTTAATATTTAGTTTACCTGCTTTAGAAACAACATTAATATTTGTATTATTTAATACAGCATACAAGCTACCAGCATACATTCTTACTTCTAAATTAGCAAAAATAGTATGTAATTTTAAAATTCCTTTTTCAATAAAAATATTTAAATCTCCTTTGTAACTTTTAGCTTCAATATTTATTTCGTCACCAAAAAAAGTAACCGCTTTATTACTTGGAATTTTAAGAACTACACTTGCTCTTTGCAACCTTTCTGTTATAAATTTTCTAAACACCTTATCTGCTGGCAAACTTTCTGGTATTTCAAATTGAATCTTTAAAGTGTTAAATTCTTCTTTGTAAATAATATGTTGTTCTGCTATATTTTCTGCAATTAAATAAACTTCTACAAAGTTAGACTCAGAATTTTCTATAACAAAACTATCTAACCCATGTGTAGAAATTTCTATTGCTTTTAATTGAGTTTCAAACTTTTTTACCACTTTCTTTTGCGACAAAATAGGAGCAGAAATTAATAAAAAGAAAAATACTATTTTCAGTTGAGTTTTAAAAGACATAATCTTAAAATTATAAAAATAAAAAAAGCTTCCCTAAAGAAGCTTTTTAATTATGATCAGAAAATTATTATTGTTTACGTTTAGCTTCAATACTTAAAGTAGCATGAGGTACTATTCTTAAACGTTCTTTCTGTATTAGTTTACCTGTTACTCTACAAACACCATACGTCTTATTCTCTATACGTAACAATGCATTTTTTAGGTCTCTAATAAACTTTTCTTGTCTTATAGCTAACTGAACATTTGCTTCTTTGTTCATCACTTCAGAACCTTCATCAAAAGATTTAAATGAATGTGAAGTATCATTTGTACCGTTATCTGAATCATTTTTATAGGCAGCTTTTAACAATATCAAATCTTCATTTGCTCTTGCTATCTTCTTGTCTATAATTGCTTTAAACTCTTGTAAGTCTTCCGCTGAATATTTTTGTTTTACGTCTGACATAAATCTTACATTTTTTCGATTAATATTCTACTTTTTATGGTATCAAACTCAATTTCTGTACCATCCTTTAATTCATCTACAAAAACCAATTCTTTGGTTAATGTTTCACTCATTATGTAGTCTTTATTATCCGTGATAGATTTTTGTAAGTTCTCGAAATTTAAAACCGTTAATTTTATTCTATCTGTTACTTCTAAACCTGTGTCTTTACGTGCATTTTGGATTCTATTTACCAATTCTCTGGCAACTCCTTCTTTACGCAAATCTTCTGTTATGGTAACATCTAAAGCAACTGTTAACGCCCCTTCATTTGCAACTAACCACCCTTCTATATCTTTAGATGATATCTCTACATCTGAGAGTTCTAAATTAATATTTTTTCCATTAACTGCAAGAGAAATGTTTTTATCTTTTTCTATTTTGTTAATATCTTCTTGGGTAAACTTCTGCACCTCAGCAGCAATAAAACGCATGTCTTTTCCAAACTTTGGTCCTAAGGTTTTAAAATTAGGCTTTATTTGTTTGATTAAGATATCTGAAGCATCATCTAAAATCTGAATTTCTTTAATGTTTACTTCATTTTTGATAAGATCTGCAACCGCTAAAATTTCTTCTTTCTGTTGTTCATTATCAACAGGAATCATTATTTTTTGCAATGGTTGACGCACTTTTATCTTTTCTTTTGCTCTAAGTGATAAAACTAAAGAAGATATTACTTGTGCATTTTCCATTTTACGCTCTAGGCTCTTATCTACAAAACTTGCATCAAAAACAGGAAAATCTGATAAGTGAATACTTTCTGATGTCTCTTTACCAGTTACAGAGTTTAAATCTTGATACAATCTGTCCATAAAAAATGGCGCAATTGGCGATGCTAATTTTGCAATCGTATTCATACAAGTGTACAAAGTTTGATATGCAGAAATTTTATCTGTTTCGTAAGTTCCTTTCCAAAAACGTCTTCTACTTAAACGAACGTACCAGTTACTCAAGTAATCTTGTGTAAAGTCTGATATTGCTCTTGCAGCTCTTGTAGGTTCATATTCTTCGTAGAATTTATCAACCTTAGCAATTAAAGTATGTAATTCTGATAAAATCCAACGGTCTATTTCTGGTCTATCTTCTAAAGCAACATCTGCTTCTTCATAAGAAAATCCATCAATATTTGTATATAAAGTAAAGAACGAATAGGTATTATATAAAGTTCCGAAGAATTTACGTTTTACCTCTTCTATTCCGTCTAAATCGAATTTTAAATTGTCCCAAGGATTTGCATTTGCAATCATGTACCAACGTGTTGCATCTGCCCCATAAGTTGATAATGTTGTAAAAGGATCTGTTGCATTCCCTAAACGCTTAGACATTTTATGTCCGTTTTTATCTAAAACTAAACCGTTAGAAACTACGTTTTTATACGCTACAGAATCGAAAACCATTGTTGCAATTGCGTGCAATGTATAAAACCAACCTCTGGTTTGATCTACTCCTTCTGCAATAAAATCTGCAGGGAAAGATTCGTTTCCATCAATTTTTTGTTTGTTTTCAAACGGATAATGCCATTGTGCATACGGCATAGAACCAGAATCGAACCAAACATCAATTAAATCGCTTTCACGTTTCATTGGTTGTCCAGATGCAGAAACTAATACTATTTCATCCACAATGTTTTTATGTAAATCTATTTTTGCATAGTTTTCTTCGGAATTGTTATCAACCTCAAAATCTTCAAAAATATCTTTTGCTAAAACGCCAGCTTCAACAGCCTTAGCCATTTCTTCTTTTAATTCTTTAACAGAACCCACACAAATTTCTTCTTTACCATCTTCTGTTCTCCAGATTGGTAATGGAATTCCCCAATAACGAGAACGAGATAAATTCCAATCGTTTGCATTTGCCAACCAGTTTCCAAAACGTCCAGTTCCTGTAGATTCAGGTTTCCAGTTAATGGTTTTGTTTAAACCGTGCATTCTATCTTTAACATCAGTCACTTTAATAAACCAAGAATCTAATGGATAGTATAAAATTGGTTTATCGGTTCTCCAACAATTTGGATAACTGTGTTTGTATTTCTCAACTTTAAAGGCTTTATTTTCTGTCTTTAACTTAATCGCTAACTCAACATCAATAGATCTTTCTGGCGCTTCACCATCAGGATAATATTCGTTCTTTACGTATTTACCTGCAAACTCACCCATTTCTGGTCTAAATTTCCCTTGTAAATTTACTAGAGGAACTAAATTATCATTTTCATCTTTTACCAACATTGGCGGAATTGGTGGTACCGCTTGTTTTGCAACCAAAGCATCATCCTGTCCAAAAGTTGGTGCTGTATGTACAATTCCTGTTCCGTCTTCTGTAGTAACAAAATCTCCTAAAATTACTCTAAAAGCATCTTGCGGATTGTCATTTGGTCTACAGTAATCTAAAACTGGTTCGTATTTAATATCAACTAAATCCTTACCAATAAATTCTTTGATAACGTGATAAGGTATTTTTTTATCACCAGAATTATAAGAACTTAATTCTTCCGAAGTTTCAACTTCTACATTATTTTTACCTGCAAATTGCTTTCCAACTAATTTCTTAGCTAAAATTACTTTTATAGGTTCAAATGTATACTGATTAAAAGTTTCTACTAAAACATATTCAATTTTAGGCCCAACTGTTAATGCGGTATTAGATGGCAATGTCCAAGGAGTAGTTGTCCAAGCTATAAAATAAACCGTTCCTTCGTTTTGTAAAAAGTCTGGTAATGTATTTTCTACAGCTTTAAATTGTGCAACAATAGTAGTATCAGTTACATCTTGGTACGTACCAGGTTGATTCAGCTCATGAGAACTTAAACCCGTACCCGCTTTTGGCGAATATGGCTGAATTGTATACCCTTTATAAATTAATTTTTTATTGTAAATCTCTTTTAGCAACCACCAAACAGATTCCATATATTTAGGTTCGTAAGTAATGTATGGATCTTCCATATCTACCCAGTATCCCATTTTATTGGTTAAATCATTCCAAATATCTGTGTAACGCATCACCGCTTTTCTACAAGCTGCATTATAATCTTCTACAGAAATGGTTTTTCCAATATCTTCTTTGGTAATTCCTAATTCTTTTTCTACACCCAATTCTATTGGTAAACCATGCGTATCCCAACCAGCTTTACGCTTTACCTGGAAACCTTTCATGGTTTTATAACGTGGAAAAATATCTTTAATAGCTCTTGCTAAAACATGGTGAACTCCTGGAAGTCCGTTTGCAGAAGGAGGTCCTTCAAAAAACACAAAAGGTTTTGCATTTTCTCTAGAAGATACACTCTTTTCGAAGATGTTATTTTCTTGCCAATAGCTTAAGATTTCTTCTGCTACTTTTGGTAAGTCAAGTCCTTTATACTCAGGAAATTTCGCTTTCATTTTCTGTCTTTTCTAATAAGATTGCGAATTTACTGAAATTCTTCTAATTTTTAAGTTTGTTTCTAAAGAAGTTACAAAGCATAAAAAAAGTTACAAAATTGAGAGGAAACGAAATGCTAACTTCGTAAACTCTGCAACTTTGTAACTCTTTAACGTTGTTACTTTAAAACTTGAAACGATATCTACATACCTCTCTCGTTTTTTATCTTTTCATACGCAGCTTGTATGCTTTGGAATTTTTCATTTGCACCTTTTAAATGCTCCTCTCCTAAACCTTGTAACTTATCTGGATGGTATTTTTTCACCATTTTTCTATAACCACTTTTTACTTCTGCATCTGTAGCGGTCTTTTCTAGATCTAAAATTTTGTATGCGTTTTCTGACGCATCATGAAACATTGCTTTTATAGACTCAAAATCGTTTTGGTTGATGTACAAATAACCAGCCATTTTTCTAATTTCTTCTATTTCAGACTCTGCTACAAAACCATCTGCTTTTGCAATACCGAATAAGAAATGTAATAATTGCAAACGAGATGCGTGAGACATATTTTGTCTAATCTGTATACAAACTTGACGCGCAGAAACTTCCTTTTTTATAATTCCGCTAAAAAGCTTAAAGGCGTTGTTGGCTCTTTCTTTACCGTACATGCCAACAAATTGAGAACGTACAAAGTCTAATTCGCGCTGATCTACTTTTCCGTCAGATTTTATAACGATGGAGGCTAACACCAATAAACTCATTTCAAAATCTCCAGATTGTGTGTCTGCAGCACTACTTCTACCACCAGATTGTCTGGTTCTTTCGTAATCTATTTGCTCTTGTGTTAAGTCTTTTTCTGAAAAACCATCTACAAAACTACCTACTGCAAAACCAATGGCTGCACCTATTGGACCTCCAAAAGTAAATCCTAATCCGGCTCCTAACCATTTTGTAAAACTTCCCATTTTTTATTTTTTATTTGAAGCGGCAAAGTTACAAAGTTTCAAAGAAACAAAGACTTATAGTTTTTGAAATTGGGTTGTTTGAAATTTTAAAAATATTAACACTGTAACTTTATTACTTTTTTTACTTTCTAACTCTGTAACTAATAAACTTTGTTACTTAGATGCATGAAGGATTGAAAAGTTTGTTTGAGCTCTCCCGCTTTTTAGCGGGAAGCGAGCTTTGAAAGCCTGACGATTTTTTAAAAAAAGTGCAGTGTAAACGGAACTTTGTTTTAAAAATGGGCATGCCCAAAGAATAAAGAATAGCTTTTTAATAATTTATTTGATATCAATTTTATTGATATTTCTATTGAGACAACTATTTTTATAAAGTTGACTTTTCTTTAACTTATACCTATCTTTGCATTTTAAAATTAGAAAATATGTATCCAGAAGAATTAGTAAAACCAATGCGCGATGAGTTAATTAACGCAGGTTTTGAAGCATTATATACAAGTGAAGACGTTGAAAACGCAATAGCTAAAAAAGGAACTACTTTAGTGGTAGTAAACTCTGTTTGTGGTTGTGCTGCAGGTACTGCAAGACCAGGAGCAATTGCTTCTTTAGGTGCAGATAAAGTACCTACAAATTTAACAACTGTTTTTGCAGGTGTAGAAAAAGAATCTACACAGAAAGCACGTGAGTTTATGATTCCTTTTCCTCCATCATCTCCAGCAATGGCTTTATTTAAAGATGGTAAATTGGTACACATGTTAGAGCGTCACCATATTGAAGGAAGATCTGCACAGATGATTGCACAGAATTTAGCACAGGCTTACGAAGAGTTTTGCTAGGCTTCTAAAAATATATTATACAAAAAAAATCCACTTAATAATATAGGTGGATTTTTTTTTCAATAACATTACTTATTATGGCTTCAGAATTTTCTACATACACCAAAGAAGAACTTATAACGAAACTAAAAAAGCAAAAAAACTTTTTTAATATTAAAATAGTTGTCATTCTTTTAATGGTAGTATTTGCTGCTTTTTCTACCATGGAAAACGGCATTTCTTTTCATACTTTTTTACCTTTATTTTTTATACCAATGTCTATTTACATGTATGTAGATATCAAAAATATTAAAAAAGAACTTGCTTTAAGGAACTAATATGAATACGATAATTGAAAACACGATTAATTTTGTAAAAGAAACCTTAAAAGATGCTGAAGGCGGACATGATTGGTTTCATATAGAACGTGTCTATAAAAATGCTGTTTTAATTTCTAAGGATGAATCTGTAGATCCTTTTGTAGTTTCTTTAGGTGCTTTATTGCATGATATTGCAGATCCTAAATTCTTTAATGGAGACGAAACTGTTGGCCCTAAAATAGCTACAAAATTTCTAGTAGAACAAAACGTAGCTAAAGATGTAATAACACATGTTATAAATATTATAAAACATATTTCTTTTAAGAACTCTTTAGAAACTAATGGTAAAAAATTTACGTCTAAAGAATTAGAAGTTGTGCAAGATGCAGACAGATTAGACGCTATTGGCGCCATTGGTATTGCTCGTTGTTTTAATTATGGTGGCTTTAAAAATAGAGCATTATACGACCCAGAAGTTCTACCAAATTTAAATATGACTAAAGAAGAATATAAAAATTCTTCTGCTCCAACAATCAATCATTTCTACGAAAAATTATTGCTATTAAAAGATAAAATGAATACTGTTACTGGACAGCAAATTGCTGCAGAGAGACATTTATTTATGGAATTATTTCTAAAGCAATTTGATGATGAATGGAACGGCATTAAGTAATATAAAATGCTTAATTCTGAATTAAACTCATCATTTCACTTCTATATTTAGATGCTGATTTACCTGTAAATTCTTTAAACAATTTATTAAAGTGAGAAAAGTTATTAAAACCACATTCAAAACAAATATCTGTAATACTCGTTTGGCTTTCAGACAATAACTTAGTTGCATGTACAACTCTATATTCATTTACTAATTTAGTAAACGTTTTACCCGTTGTTTTTTTAAAGAACCTACAAAACGCAGGAACGGTCATACTTACCAAATCAGAAATTTCATCTAAACTGATGTGCTGATTAAAATTCTCGTTTATATGTTTAAAGATAATATCTATTTTACTGCTGTCTTGTGGTTGGGTTTCAAAAGCAAAACCATCTGCATTTAATAATGTATAATCTTCAGATTTAGAAAGCGTGTGTAGTATTTCTAACAAAATTAAAATTTGCTTAAACCCCTTCTTTTCAGAAATTTTCTCTATTCTAGGACCTAATTTTTCTTTTGTTTTAACACCAAAAATAATTCCTTTCTTCGCTTTTTCAAACAAAATACTAATAGGTTTCATCTCTGGGACTTCAAAAAAGTCTTCTCCTAAAAAATCTGGTTTAAACTGTACTAATGTTTCAGACCCATTGGTGGTTAATCTATCTGTAAACCCATTATGTGGCAAGTTAGAGCCTATTAATAATAACTGACTATTATTAAAGTAAGACAAATGATTACCAATATGTCTTTTTCCCTTTCCTTTATTTACATAAACTAATTCAATTTCTGGATGAAAATGCCAGAATGCTTTTATTTGCTTTAAAAACTCTGTATGTTTTTTTACCAGTATTGAGCTTCCAAAATCTGGACTAATTTTCTCTAAAGTAGGTTTAACTTTCATAAATAGTACTATTTAACTGCAAATTTACGACACTTAATACTAAAAAGCTGTATAAAATTAACAAAATAATATAGTATATTAACTTTACTTTCTTTTAACGCGTAGATAGTAGATAATATAGCATATAAAATCACCAATTTAGATGTTTTAGAAACAGAATTGCTGTCATAACTTTGCAGTGTTATTAATACGGTAAATTACAAATAAAATGAAAATAAAGAAAATTATATTAGTTGCTTTAATGTTAGGAACATTAATAACTAACGCAAACGAAAAAGACAATACAAATTATAAAGAAGCAAAGGGAACTGTTAAAGTTGAATTTAATAATGTAAAAAAAGGTCATACTTTAACTATTAAAAATGCTAACGGTTTAACTGTATATAATAATGAAATTAAAAATTCTGGAAACTACTCTAGAACATTTGATTTTTCTGCTTTAGAAAACGGAGTTTACGCTGTTGAGTTAAATAAAGACTTCGAAATTGTTATTAAACAATTTTATGTTGAAAACGGATTGGTTTCATTTATAAACAACAATAATGAAAAAATATTTAAACCGATCATTAGAACTGAAGGTAAATTATTATTGATATCAAAAATTAGTTTTGACAACGAACCTTTAAATGTTACTCTTTATTATAATGATGAAGCTGTACTTTCTGAAACCATATCTGGAGACAAACTTTTACAAAGAGTTTACAAATTATCTGAACAAAAAGTAGGTTCTTATAAAGTGATTATTAGTTCTAATAACAGAACTTACATAAAAGATTTTACAATATAAAAATTTAGTTAATTGTTTCATTAAATTACTGCTATAATTTAATGATAAAAGCGAGTCCAAATGGACTCGCTTTTTATTTGCACTACTTTTAGAGTAAAATGAAATTACCACAAATATACTCTATATTAACCTTGTGTTGATTTACATTTACCAGCAATGATAAAATAACATATAATTATACCAATTATGATGTTTTTAGAACTTAACTACCACCATACCTTTGTAGTGTTACTAACCATTAAATAATAAAAAGATGAAAACAATAATAAAAACAATTTTAGTAGTAACATTAATGTTTGGAACATTAATTGGTTATGCAAACAACAATACAGAGCCTGCTAACATAGTACCTGTAAAAAAGGGAAATGCTTTAACAATTAAAAATGAATACGGAATAACAATATATAAACAAGTATTACAAAATACTGAAAACAATACTAAAACTTTCGATTTAACGAATTTAGAAGATGGTTTATACACTACTGAATTAGAAAAAGACTTCGAAATTATTGTTGAGAAACTAGAGGTTAAAGACGGTTCTGTTACTTTTTATAAGAACGAAAATGAAATAATTTTTAAACCAGTAATTAGAACAGAAGGGAATTTGGTTATGATTTCTAAAATTGAATTTGGAGACCAACCTTTAAACGTTACTTTATACTACCAAAACAACATTATCGTTTCTGATAAATTGAATGGTGAAAAAATATTAAATAGAGTTTATAAATTGTCTGAAGCTGAAAAAGGTGCATACAAAGTTGTTATTAATACCGATAACAGAACTTACGTAAAAGATTTTACAATATAAAAATTTAGTTAATTGTTTCATTAAATTACTGCTATAATTTAATGATAAAAGCGAGTCCAAAAGGACTCGCTTTTTATTTGTATATACTTTTAGATCAAAATAAAATTACCACAAATATATACTATATTAACATTACAATTAATTAAAGTTAATTAATAATGATAAAATAACACATAATTATACCAATTATGATGTTTTTAGAACTTAACTACCATTGTACCTTTGTAGTGTTACTAACCATTAAATAATAAAGAAATGAAAACAATAATGAAAACAATTTTAGTAGTAACATTAATGTTTGGAACATTAATTAGTTACGCAAACAACAACACAGAACCTACTAACACAGTAGCTGCAAAAAAAGTTAAAGCTGAATACAAAAACGTAAAAAAAGGAAATGCTTTAACAATTAAAAATGAATACGGAATAACAATATATAAACAAGTATTACAAAGCGCTGAAAACGATACTAAAACTTTCGATTTAACCAATTTAGAAGATGGTTTATACACAACCGAACTAGAAAAAGACTTCGAAATTATTGTTAAGAAACTAGAGGTTAAAGATGGTTATGTTACTTTTTATAAGGATGAAAATGAAGTAATTTTTAAACCAGTAATTAGAACAGAAGGAAATTTGGTTATGATTTCTAAAATTGAATTTGGAGACCAACCTTTAAA